>NZ_JBHXNY010000007.1:0-211052 GCF_042719275.1 Nocardioides sp. NPDC058538
GTCCCCTCGAGCGCAGAGGGGACCGTGTTGGTCTCGACACGCTCGGCCGCAGGCGGCCTCGCGGCTCGACCAGCGGGGGCGGTGTCAGAGCTTGATGCCGAGCGCCGCGTCGACGACCTGGGCGATCGTCTCGCCCGCGAGAGCGTCGGAGGTCTCGGCGAGACCGCCTTCGCCGAGGGTGGCGGCGACCCACGCGTCGACGGCTTGGACCGCACGCGGGGCGTCGAGGTCGTCGGCCAGGGCACCGAGGACCGTCTCCACGACCGGAGCCGCGGGAGCGCCGCGGCCGAGAGCGACGGCCTTGCGCCACTCGGCGATCTTGTCGACGGCGTCGAAGAGCTTGGCGTCGGTCCACTCCCAGTCGTCGCGGTAGTGGTGGCCCAGCAGCACCAGCCGGATCGCCATCGGGTCGATCTCGGAGTTGCGCAGGGCGGAGACGAAGACGAGGTTGCCACGCGACTTGGACATCTTGTGGCCGTCGTAGGCCACCATCCCGCCGTGGGTGTAGATCTCGGCGAAGTCCTTGCCTGCCGCGCGCGAATGCGAGCCGGACATCTCGTGGTGCGGGAAGACCAGGTCGGACCCTCCGGCCTGGACGGTGAACCCGGCACCGAGGTGCTCCAGGGCGATCGCGGTGCACTCGATGTGCCAGCCGGGGCGGCCGGGACCGTAGGGCGAGGGCCAGGACGGCTCGCCGGGCCGCTCGGCGAGCCACAGCAGCGGGTCGAGCGGGTCCTTCTTGCCGGCCCGCTCGGGGTCGCCGCCCCGCTCGCCGAAGAGCTCCAGCATCTCCGAACGGCCCAGGCGGGACTCCTCGCCGAACGCGTCGTCGACGGCCACCGAGGCGTAGACGTCCTCGTCGACCTTGTAGATCGCGCCGGCCTCCTCGAGCTCGCCGATCAGCGAGACCACCAGCGGGATCGACTCGACCGCGCCGATGTAGTGCTGCGGCGGGACGACCCGCAGCGCCTCCATGTCCTGCCGGAAGAGCTCGGTCTCGCGCTCGGCGAGCGCCTCCCACTCGATGCCGACCTTGTCGGCACGCTCGAGCAGCGGGTCGTCGACGTCGGTGACGTTCTGGGTGTAGCCGACCTCGTAGCCGGCGTTGAGCCAGGCCCGGTGGAGCAGGTCGAAGGCGACGTAGGTGTTGGCGTGGCCCATGTGGGTCGCGTCGTAGGGCGTGATGCCACAGACGTACAGCGAACGCCGCCCCTGACCCTCCGTCGGGACGACCGCGTCCCGCTGATGGTCATAGAGCTGCACCTCGGGCCCGTTGACGGACAGTTCTGGGACGTCGGGGGCAGACCATGCGCGCATGGGTGCAGCCTACTTGGCGGGGACCACGTGTCTCAGAAGGGCGGCCACGGGATGACATGGCGGTCGTACTCCGGCCGCGGGAAGACCCCTTCGACGAGCAGGATCTCGCAGCGCCGGCCGAGCGCGTCGACCTCCCGACCCGTCAGGTACGCAGCCAGCTCCCGCCCCAGCGCACCGGCGAGCCCCTCATGGACCGCCCGGATACCGGCGAGCTCATCGTCGGAGAAGCCCTGCCCCCGCCATCCCCACAGGATGGTGCGCAGCTTCGGCTCCTCGTGGAAGGTCAGCCCGTGGTCGCAGCCGTATCGACGCCCGCCGGAGACCGGCAGGACGTGGCCGCCCTTGCGGTCGGCGTTGTTGGTGATCGCGTCGAAGACCGCCATCCGTCGCAGCCCGGGGGTGTCCTCGTGGGCCAGGGTGACGACCCGGTCCTGGTCGTCGAAGCCGTCGAAGACCCTGAGGTAGCCCTCCGGCACCGCCCCCTCCGGCACGATGGTGACCGGCTCGAGACTCTCGTCGGCGTGGACCCAGCGCTGGATCATCCCGGGACCGTGCGGCCCGTCACCGAGCCAGGTCTCGGGGACCACGGACCATCCCAGCGTCTCCGAGACGAGGTACGCGGCGACCTCGCGGTGCGCGAGCTGCCCGTCGGGGAAGTCCCACAGCGGCCGCTCCCCCGCGATCGGCTTGTAGACCACCTCGGACTCGCCGAGCGTGGCCAGGAACGTCGCATTGGAGGCCGTGGTCAGCCGCCCGACGAGCTCCAGCGTCCCCTCGTTCTCGGGGGCACTGGGCGCGATCTCCGGTGCCGGATCCACAGGATCAGACCGGGTCACGCCGCTTGAACCCGTTCGCCCGGACGCACAGGTGTCCTTCGGGGTCGATCGGGCTGCCGCAGAACGGGCAGTTGGGGCGTCCAGCACCCAGCACCGCCTCGGCCCGTTTGACGAAGGCACGGGCGTTGCGCGGGGCGATCCGGACCAGGAGCACCTCGTCGGGCTCCGGCTCGTCCAGCTCGATGGCCGCCACGGCGTCCTCGTCGACCAGCTGGCCCGACTCGTCGACCTCGGCGATGATCTCGGTCTCGCTGATCGGGAAGACCTCCAGGACGACCTTGTCCTCGTCGGGATCCCAGGCCAGCGTCATCGTGCCCGCCCGGAACTCCTCCTCGATCGGCTGCTCCAGCGGCCCGTTGTCGTCGAGGTCGAAGGGAGCGACAGCCGGCACCACGGCGGGCGCCGACTTCATCACCTCGTCGAGGAGCTCGTCGAGCCGTTCGGCGAGCACCGTGACCTGCTGCTTCTCCAGGGCCACGGAGACGACTCGCGCTCCCTCTCGCGCCTGGAGGAAGAACGTACGCCCCCCGGGCTCGCCGACGGTGCCGACGACGAATCGTTCGGGCGGGTCGAAGGCGTGCATCACAGGCATGGTCAAACCTTATCCAGACCAGGCTCAGGACCCGAGCCACCGCCCACGACGGCGTCGTCGTTGCGCCGCCGCGACGACTTGCGTCCCTTCTTCGCGGCCGGCTTCGGGGCCAGCCAGGACAGATCGCCGGCGTGGGTGTTGGTGGCCAGGACCGAGGGGCGCCCCTCGCCGTAGCGGATGACCGAGATCGAGGCCGGGTCGACGTGCAGCCGCTGGAAGAGGTCCAGGTGCATCCCGAGCGCGTCGGCCAGGATCGACTTGATCAGGTCGCCGTGGCTCACGCAGAGCCAGACCGCCGCGTCGCCGTGCGCGGCCGTGACGGCGGCGTCGTGGCGGCGTACGGCCTCGACTCCTCGGGCCTGCATGGCGGCCATCGACTCGCCGCCGGGGAAGGTGACCGCGGAGGGCTGGGTCTGCACTGTCTTCCACAGCTTGCGACGCGCCAGCGTGGTGATCTTCTCCCCCTGCCACTCGCCGTAGTCGCACTCGGAGACGCCGTCCTCGACGACGACGGTGGGCTGCTCGGCGCGACCCTCGAGGATCACAGACAGGGTCTGCTGGCAGCGCTCCATCGGACTGGTCACCGCGAGCGCCAGCGGAACCGGCGCGATCCGCTCGGCAGCTCTGCCCGCCTGCTCCATGCCGCGCTCGTCCAGCCTCACCCCGGGAAGCCGGCCGGCCAGGGTGCCGGATGCGTTCGCCGTCGTACGGCCGTGTCTCACCAGGATCATCGTCGCCACGACTGGCGACCCTATCCACACCGGCGAAGCCGACCCACAATGCCGGGCGGCATGCCCTAACCTGACAACGTGATCGTCGACAGCGCTCTCTACCACGGCGGTGCGCGCGACAGGATCGACTGCGCACCGCACGACTACGCCACGCTGCGCAGCGGCGTGAAGGACGAGGGCGACTTCGTCTGGCTCGGGCTCTACCAGCCCAGCCAGTACGAGCTCGAGGAGGTCGCCGAGGCCTTCGGCCTGCATCCGCTCGCCGTCGAGGACGCGCTGACCGCCCACCAGCGACCCAAGCTGGAGCGCTACGAGGGCGGGATGTTCCTGGTCGTCAAGACGCTCTGGTACGTCGACGCCGAGGACGCCGTCGAGACGGGCGAGGTCGCCTTCTTCATCGGCCCCGACTACGTGATCACGGTCCGCCACGGTCGCGGAACCCGCCTCGCGCCGGCCCGTGAGCTGCTGGAGAACAGCGACGAGCAGCTCCTCGCCGAGGGGCCCTACTCCGCAGTCCACGCGGTGGTCGACTACATCGTGGACGGCTACGTGGACGTCGCCACCGAGCTCACCAAGGACGTCGACGAGGTCGAGACCTCGGTCTTCTCCGACGAGCGCACCCACGACTCGGCCCGGATCTATCGCCTGCGCCGCGAGATCGCGGAGGTACGCCGCGCGGTGATGCCTCTGCGCGAGCCGGTGCGCCGCTTCGCCAACGGAGAGGGCGGGATCGACCCGGACCTGCGCCCCTACTTCCGTGACGTCCTCGACCATCTCGCCTCGATCGTGGAGTCGATCGAGAACCTCGAGACGTTGCTGTCCTCCGCCTTCGAGGCCCACCTGGCGCAGCTCTCGCTCCAGCAGAACGACGACATGCGCAAGATCTCGGCGGGCGCGGCGATGATCGTGGTGCCGACCCTCATCGCCGGGATCTACGGGATGAACTTCACCCACATGCCCGAGCTCGACTGGAGGTTCGGCTACCCGTTCGCGCTGCTGCTGATGGGTGGCGTGATCACCGGGATGTGGATCTTCTTCCGCAGGTCCGGCTGGTTCTAGTCGAGCTGCTCGACCGGGCGGGCGTCGAGATGCTCCCGGTCGCACCACAGCGAGAGGTCGTCGGCGAACTCCGACTCGCCCTCACCGCCCTTCGAGTCGAGTTGCTCACCCTGATACCACTCGGTGAGCGCCGCGGCGTCGTCGTGGCCGGCCGGCATCCGCGGGCCCTGGTAGCGGACCGCGACGACCTCCTTCTCGCGCACCGAGATCATCCAGGCCCAGCCCACGTCATCGCCCTTGGCCGGCTGCCAGGCGAAGACCAGCGGGCCGCGTTCGCCCTTGGTGGTGACGCAGTGCTTGCGCAGCGCCGGCGCCGAGCAGGGCTCGCGGGTCATCCAAGCGGGTGGTGACGGCGCGGCGAGGACGTCGATGTCGGCATCCGGCATCCCGGTGAAGTCGGGTGAGGAGCGCTGCAGCAGCCGCCCTCCGATGGCATCGGCGCCGAACTGATCGCGCAGCGGAGACCGGATGACGCCCTGGTAGTAGCCGTAGCCACCCCGGCCGCCGACGTAGGCCTGGGCGATGCCGTGGTCGGTGTTGGGCACCAGCTCGTACGCCGTGGGGTCGGGCTCGCCGCCCTCCCACTCGTCGAGCTCCTCGCCAAGGGCGAGGGTCGAGGAGGTCGCCTGGTAGCGCAGCCGCGGGTCCTCGACGACGGCGACCAGCTCCTCGACACCGACCGGCATGTCGAGCCTGCGGGGATCGCCGGTGATCGTGGGGCCGGCGTAGCCGATCGAGGCGGTCTCGCCGCCCTCGCGCAGCAGCACGACCCCGACGACGCCGGGGTCCTCCTCCGGCTCCTCCTCGGTCCAGCGCAGCTGCATCTTCGCGTTCTTCACGTCGGTCGGCAGGTCGACGCAGTGCTGCCCGAGCTCGCTCCGGCATGCCCCAGCATCCTCGGGCGGCTGAGCCGAGACGGCGACGTTCACCAGGTCGCCGTCGTACTCGCCGTCGGTGCCGTAGCGAAGGTCGACCGAGACCTGCTCGGGTGGCGTGGACTCGTCGGTGTAGGAGGCAGCCCGGCTGGAGGTGTCGGCCGGCAGGTGCTCGAGCGCGACCGCTGCGACGGCACGGTGGGTGATCCGGCCCGGATCGACGCCGGCGCCGGCGTCGACAGCCTGGCCGGAGCACCCCGAGACTCCGACCAGCAAGCCGACGACGCCGGCCACGGCGAGGGGCCTCACGGCCCTGGCAGCGCGCATCAGTGGAGGAAGGTGAACAGGGGCGAGTCGGGCTCGATCCGCTCTATGAGCAGGTCGCTGGCGCCCATCCGCTCGAGGAGACCCTCGAGACCGTCGGCGGAGTCGAGGTCGATACCGATCAGCGCGGGACCGAGCTCACGGTTGGACTTCTTGACGTACTCGAAGACCACGATGTCCTCGCCGTCTGCGAGCACGTCGTCGAGGAAGCCGCGCAGCGCCCCGGGAGCCTGCGGGAAGGAGACCAGGAAGTAGTGCCGCAGTCCCTGGTGGATCAGCGCCCGCTCGAGCACGTCGGCGTAGCGGGAGACGTCGTTGTTGCCACCGGAGAGGACGGCACCGACACGCTTGGCGCCGCGAAGGTCGATCTGCCCCAGGGCGGCCACCGCGAGCGCGCCGGCGGGCTCGGCGATGATCCCCTCGGTCTGGTAGAGCTCGAGCATCTCCACGCAGATCGCGCCGACCGGCACGGAGACGAGCTCGTCGACGTACTCCTTGACGATCGGGTACGTCACCTTCCCCGCGGTCGCGACCGCGGCGCCGTCCACGAAGGTGTCGAGCGTGTCCAGCCGGACCGGCCCACCAGCCTCGATCGCAGCCGCCATCGAGGCGGCGCCCGCGGGCTCGACACCGATGATCCGGGTCTGCGGCCAGACCTCGCGCACCCAGGTCGCCACGCCCGAGGCGAGCCCACCGCCGCCGACCGGCAGCAGCAGCACGTCGAGCGGCTCACCGATCTGGGAGGTCAGCTCGTAGCCGACCGTGCCCTGCCCGGCGATCGTGCGCGGGTCGTCGAAGGCGGAGACGTAGGTGGCCCCGAGCCCGCGCCCGAGCTCGTAGGCGTAGGCAGAGGCCTCGTCGTAGGTCGAGCCGTGGAGCGTGAGTGTCACGTGCGAGCCACCGAGGGCGGTGATCCGGTCACGCTTCTGCTTGGGCGTGTTGGTCGGCACCACGATGTGGCCGGGCACCCCGAGACGCGCGCAGGAGATCGCGACGCCCTGGGCGTGGTTGCCCGCGCTGGCGCAGACGACGCCGCGCTCGAGCTCCTCAGGAGTCAGCGAGCTCATCAGGTTGTAGGCGCCTCGGACCTTGTAGGAGCGCCCCAGCTGCAGGTCCTCCCGCTTGAGCAGGACCTCGGCGGCGTACCTCTCCGAGAGTCTGACCGAGCGTTCGACCGCCGTGCGCGTGGCGATCGTGCGCGCGGCGGCCTCCTCGATGGCAGCGGGTGTTACGGCGGGCTTCACACCGGACTCAGGCACATGCCTGAGTTTGTCACGATCACCACTCGGTGAGCACACCCGCGCCGAGGAGCCCCAGAACCACGAGACCGAGGACGACCCGGTAGATCACGAACGGGGTGTAGGTGTTGTGCGAGAGGTACTTCAGCAGCCACGCGATCACGGCGTAGCCGAGAACGAACGAGACGATCGTGGCGACGATCGTCGGGCCCCAGCCGTAGAGGTTGGCGCCGTGGGCGATCTCGCCCATCTCGAACAGACCGGCCCCGAAGACCGCCGGCAGCGCCAGCAGGAAAGCATATTTGGTCACGGTGGCCCGCTCGTAGCCGAGCGCGCGGCCCATCGAGATCGTCGCCCCCGAGCGCGAGACGCCGGGGATCAGCGCGCAGGCCTGGGCACAGCCCATCAGGATCGCGTCGCGCCAGGACAGGTCGTCGAACTGCTTGCGGTTCGCGCCGAGCCGGTCGGCCACACCGAGGACGATGCCCATGACAACGAGCATGGTGCCGACGACGTACAGGCTGCGCAGGTCGTGCTCGATGATGTCCTTCATCACGAATCCGATCACCACGATCGGAATCGACCCGACGATGATGAACCAGCCCATCCGGGCATCGGTGTGGCTGCGCAGCTCGGCGTTGAAGAGGCTCCGGAACCAGGTCACGATGATGTCGCGGATGTTGCGCCACATGTAGACCACCACGGCCAGCTCGGTGCCGATCTGGATCACGGCGGTGAACGCCGCGCCGGGGTCTCCCCAGCCGAGCAGCTCGGGAAAGATGCGCAGGTGCGCGCTGGATGAGATGGGCAGGAACTCGGTGAGTGCCTGAAGAATGCCCAGTGCGATCGCCTGCAGATAATCCACGGGCGGAAACTCTAAGGGGCATGTACGCCGCACCCGACCGCTGCCTCCCCGTCGGTGTGTCCGCCGTCACTGCCAGCGTGTCCGGCCGGGGCCCTGCGGAGGGCACGGATAGATTGTTCTCATGCAGAGCCGACTCCTCGGAGCCACTGGGCTGCGAGTCTCGTCTCTCGCCCTGGGCACCATGACCTGGGGCAGCGTGACCGACGAGCACGAGGCCCGTGAGCAGCTGGCCGGGTTCACCGAGGCCGGCGGCACGCTGGTCGACACCGCCGCCGGCTACGGCGACGGGGCCTCGGAGGCGCTGCTCGGCTCGCTTCTCGAGGAGCGTGTCGTGGGTCGTGACGACGTCGTGCTGGCGACCAAGGGCGGCATCACCTGGCGCCGCGGCAACCGGGGTGTGGACACCTCGCGCGGTGGCCTGCTGACCAGCCTCGACGCCTCACTGAAGCGGCTCGGAGTCGATCATGTCGACCTGTGGCAGGTGCACGTCTGGTCCCCCGAGGTGCCGCTCGAGGAGACCCTCACGGCGCTCGACATGGCGCTGAGCAGCGGCCGTGCCGCCTACGTCGGTGTCTCCAACTACAGCGGGTGGCAGACCGCCCAGGCCGCGACCTGGCAGCGGGCCGTCCCGGGACGGGCGACGCTCGCCTCGACGCAGGTGGAGTACTCGCTGCTGGCCCGCGACATCGAGTACGAGGTGCTGCCGGCCACCGAGGCGCTGGGGATGGGCCTGCTGGCGTGGTCCCCGCTGGCAAGTGGCGTGCTCACCGGGAAGTACCGCACCGGGATCCCGTCCCACTCCCGCGGCGCCGACCCGAACTTCTCCGCCCGGGTGGACGCCTTCGACGACGAGCGCTCCCGCGGGATCGTCACCGCCGTCGCCAAGGCCGCCGAGGGCTTGGAGTGGACGCCGCTGCAGGTCTCGCTGGCGTGGGTGCGCGACCGGCCGGGCGTCACCGCGCCGATCATGGGGGCGCGCACGGCCGCGCAGCTCAAGGAGGCCCTCCAGGTCGCCGACCTGACCCTGCCGCCCGAGATCGCACTCGCCCTCGACGACGTCTCCGCGGTCTGACCCCTGCCGCTGGTCGAGTCTGTCGAGACCGCTCAGGAATCAGCGGTCCAGGCCTGGCACAACCACCACGCCGAGATGGCCCCGAACGTACGGTACGGGTCGATCCCGGTGACCGTGGCGAACCGCTGAACCCGGTTGCGGACGGTGTTCTCGTGAACGAAGAGGATCCGGGCCACCGCGGCGGTGTCGCGATCCGCCTCGAGCCAGGCGCTTACGGTCCGAGCCACCGCCTCGGCCGCGGCCCCGAGCTCGAGGTGCGCCGTTCGATGCCGCAGCGCGAGGGCCTCGGCGAGATCAGGGCGGGAGATCAGCGCGGCTGCGGGAGCGACGTCGCCGATGTGCACCGCTCCGGACAGGCCGGTCGCCTCGGCGGCCGGGACGGCGGCCACCGCCAGCCGGTGGGCGACGCCGAGCTCCTCCGCCGCCACCGGGCCGGCGATCCCGACCACCGGCTTGGTCCCACCGGGACGGAAGACCGGCGGCCCAGGCACCACCGCGACCAGGGTGTCGCCCACGGCCGCGGCTAGGCCGGCGCCGCTGCCATCCGTCAGCCGCCGCACCGCGGCGGTGGACACCGTGTCGCCGGGTCGAGGCACCAGCACCCAGAGCCCGGCACCGGCGGCGAAGCCCCGCTCGGCGGCGGTGAGGGCGGCCACGGAGCCGCCCTCGAGAAGCCGCCGCATCGACTCCGCGTCGCGGTCCCAGGCGTCGTGGGTTCGTGGCGCGTCACGGTGGGCGCGGATCAGGCGCGTGCGCACGGCATCGGCCCAGTCGTCATAGAGCTCGCGGGCGTCCAGCAGGCTGTCGGGCCCGATCCCGGCCGCCTGGGCCAGCTCGCGGGTGCGTGCCCAGATCGCGCGCTCCGAGATCCGCACCGAGCCGAGCACCACGTCGATGGGAATGCCCTGACGCGACCGGTTGACGGCGAGCTGCTCGACGACGGTCAGCTCCGCCTCGGTGGGCGCGCGCCGGCCCGCCACGGCGCGACCGGCGGCGGTGAGGAGGACCCGGGTGTGGCCGGTGATGTCGGAGACGGGCAGGGTGGCCGACTCCTCGACATGGCTGCGAACGGCGGCGACGACTGCAGGGAGCAGGTCGTCGTCGGCCAGCACCCGTTCGATGAGGTCGACGATCGCCTCCCAGTCACGCTCTCCGGTCTTCACCCGCCGATCATGGCGCGTGATTGTTGTCCGCCACAATCTCGGCCCTCAGATCGGTGGTCAGGGCCAGGCTTCTCGACATCGATTCGCCCTAGTGTTGTGGCGATCACCACCGTGGGCGTTTCATCGCCGGTCCGGACCAGGAGAACTTAGTCATGAGGAAGTCCGCCCGCGTCGCCGTCATCGGCGCCGGCGCCGCCGGCCTGGCCACCACCAAGGCACTGCTCGACGTCGGGGCCGACGTCGTGACGTACGAGAAGGGTGATCGGCCGGGCGGACTGTGGAGCCAGCACAACAGCAGCGGCCTCTCAGCCGCCTACGACTCGCTCCACCTCAACACCAGCAAGGGCCGCACCGAGTTCGCCGACCACCCGATGCCGGCGAGCTGGGTGGACTACCCCTCCGCCGAGCTGGTCGCCGTCTACCTCACCGACTACGCCAACACCTTCGGGGTGACCGAACGGATCCGTTTCGGCACCACGGTCCTAGGCGTCGAGCGCGAGGAGTCCGGCAGCCACCGCGGCACCTGGTCGGTCAGGTGCGAGGACGGGACGACCGAGCGGTACGACGCGGTGGTCGTCGCCAACGGACACAACTGGGACCCCCGCCGGCCCGAGCCCGGCTACCCCGGAACGTTCTCCGGCGTGCAGATGCACGCCCACGACTACCGCGACGCGGAGGTCTTCCGCGATCGCCGCGTGCTCGTCGTCGGGATGGGGAACTCGGCGATGGACATCGCCGTCGACGCCTCCTACGTCGCCGCCTCCCCGGTACTGCTCTCGGCCCGTCACGGCGTCCACATCGTCCCGAAGTACCTCTTCGGCCGACCGGCCGACGCCACCGGTGGCGCGATCGCAGGCCTGCCGTGGCGAATGCGTCAACGCCTGGCAGAGACGATGCTGCGCGCCGCGGTGGGTCGTCCCGAGGCCTACGGCCTGCCTGCCCCGGCCGGCGGGCTGTTCCAGAACCACCCGACCATCAGCGACACGATCCTGCATCGCCTCACTCACGGGGAGGTCGTCCCCCGTCCCGGAATCGAGCGGCTCCACGGCGACCATGTGGTCTTCACCGACGGGCGCAGCGACAAGGTCGACACGATCGTGTGGGCCACCGGCTACCGCGTGAGCATCCCGTTCCTCTCCGCGCGTTGGCTGGGAACGGACCCCGAGAAGATGCAGCTGCACCACCGCGTCTTCCACCTCGACGACCCGAGCCTGGCCTTCGTCGGCCTCATGCAGTCGACCGGTGCCGCGCTGCCGATCGTCGAAGCCCAGGCCAAGCTCGTCGCGGCCCATCTGAGCGGGACGTACGCCCTCCCGGTGGAGTCCGAACGCCGCCGCATCGCCGATCGGGCGCTGCGCGAGGCGCGGGCCCGCTGGGGCGAGAAGCGGCCGGCGATGCGCATCGACTTCGACGCGTACCTCGCCTCGGTGCCGGGCGAGCTCAGAGCCGGCCGAAAGCGCCTCGATGACGGCGCTTCCCCCTTCGTGTCGCGGCTGGTCCCCCTGCAGCCGCGGCCCGCAACCACCTCCACCGCAACCACCGATGAGGTCACCACATGAGCAGCCTGCGCGATGCCGCTGGTCTTCGCGTCCTGATCACCGGTGCCTCCGGCACCTTCGGCCGGGCCCTGGCCCAGGAGCTGTCCGCACGAGGAGCAGCGGTGGTCGGGCTCGACGTCGCGCCCCGCGACGACGACCCTGTCCACGTCATCGCGTGTGACCTGACCGACGACGACGCGGTCCCCGCCGCCGTCGCGACGGCGCTCGGGCATCTCGGCGGCCTCGACCTGCTGATCAACAACGCCGGCATCGGCGGCCCGGCACCGGCCGAGCTGGCGCCGGGCGCGGAGGTGCGCCGCCAGCTCGACATCAACCTGCTCGGCACCTGGCGGGTCAGCGCCGCCTGCGTACCGGCCCTGGTCGCCTCGCGCGGCCGGGTGGTGATGGTGGCCTCGCGGATGGCCGTCATGCAGCTGCCGCTCGCCGCGGCGTACGGCGCTTCCAAGCGCGCCATGGTCGCCTATGCCGACGCGCTCCGCCTCGAGCTCGGCACGCACGTCGGTGTCACCTGCGTCTATCCCTCGGCCGTACGCAGTCCGATCCATGACACCACCGCGGCTGCCGGCCTCTCGCTGGAGGGGATGAGCTCGTACGAGCCGCTCGAGGGCGTCGTCGACACGGTGCTTCGCGCCGGCCTGTCCCGCCGGGCTCGACGCGACCTCCCGACCACACGTCGGGGCGCGGTGGAGCTCTTCCTCGCCCGCCACCTGCCCGCACTCACCGACCGCATCGTGGCGCGCACCTTCTCAGCCCGGATCCGGTCCGGCGCGTTCGGCACCGCCGAGCTCGCCGCCCCCGCGGTGGAGCGCCACGCCGGGGCAGGCGCGTGACCACGACCGAGCAGGAGACGGCGCGAGCCGGGAACCTGCCGCTGGTCCAGTACGCCACCGGCTCGCTCGGGATGGGCGCATGGGTGACCGTCCCCGGGCTGCTCCTCCTCTACTTCCTGACGAACACGCTCGGCGTCACGCCGCTGGTCGCGGGTCTGGCGCTGCTGGTGCCGAAGGTGATCGACGCGGTCGTCCACCCGGTTTTCGGGACGCTCTCGGACCGGGAGGCCCGCCGCCACGGTCACCGTCGCGGCATGATGCGCTGGGGCCTGCTGCTCGGGCTCGCCATGGTCGCCATGTTCACGGTCCCCGACGGCCTCCACGGCACGCCGGCGGCTCTGTGGGTGGCCGGCTTCTACATCCTCGGCAACATCTGCTTCGCGGCCTTCCAGGTCCCCTACCTGACCACTCCCTCGGACCTACGGGTCGGCTACCACGAGCGGACCCGTGTCTTCATGGTCCGGATGGTGCTGCTCACCGTCGGTCTGCTCATCGCCGGCGTCATGGCCCCGATCCTGGTCGCCGACGAGCAGCGCGACAGCTACACCCGCATGGCGCTGGTCTTCGCCGTCGTGATGGCGCTCACCGCCCTGGTCGCGATCCGCGGCGTACGCCGGCTGAACGCCACCTGCGGGTTCCGCGAGCCGGCGGCGCACTCGCAGTCCGTCCTCGCCGACCTGAGGCTGGCGTGGGCCGACCGCGACTTCCGGCTGCTGGTGCTCTCCTATCTGTTCACCGGCGCGACCACCCATCTGGTGCTGGCCGCGGTCCCGTTCTACGCCGAGCACGTGCTCGGCCGCTCGGGCCTGACCGCCGTGCTGATGGGTGCCTTCCTCGGCCCGGCGATGGTCACCTCGCCATCGTGGCTACGCCTCTCCCGGCGGATCGGCAAACAGAGGGGCCTGCTGCTGGCTCAGGCTCTCTTCGTCCTCGGCACCGCGACGTTGGTCGCCGGTGACCGGATGCCCACCGCGCTGACCGTCGCGGTCGTCGCCCTGCTCGGTACGTCCTTCGCGGGCCTGCAGCTGCTGGCCTTCTCGATGGTGCCCGACGCCGTGGCCGCCGCGGCACGGCGTCGAGAGTCCCGGGCCGGTGCCTACACGGGTGTGTGGACCGCTACCGAGGCGGTCGGAACCGCGCTCGGGCCCTACGTCTACGCCGCGGTCCTCGCCATCGGCGGTTTCGCGGCGGCGGTGGACGGCGAAGGCGTGCCGCAGACCGCGGGCGCGGTCGATGCCGTGCTGGTCGGGTTCACCGTCGTACCTGCGGTCCTGATGTCCATCGCCTGGCTCATCCAGCGACGCTGCGCCCTCGACCGGCCTGCGTAAATCGGCGCGCGGGAACACCTGGTTGGGCACACTGGTTCTCCAGGCAGTCGAGAGAAGGAGACGTGCATGGCTCGAGCCGAACGCCGCCCACCCCGCCCGGGAGTGATGTGGGAGTACGACAAGGTGATCTTCTCGCGTGAGTTCTCCCGCAACATCGTCACCAAGCTCCTCGTCGAGCGCGCCGAGCACGGCGGCTGGGAGCTCGACCGCGTCCGGATCACCGCCGACGGCACCCGCCGGGTGACGCTTCGGCGCAAGATCATCCGGCAGCGGCTGACGGTCTGAGCGCGTCTCCGCGCTCCTCGCGCGTCCAGATAATAGGGTCCTACGGGTGATCCATCTCGTACGCCACGGCGAAGCCGCCGGCGGGGACACTGTCGACCCCGGCCTCTCCGACCTCGGCAGACGCCAGGTCCACGCGCTCGCCAACCGACTCGCGTTCCGTCCTGTCCGGCAGGTCCTGCACGGCCCGAGCCGACGTACGTCCGAGACGGCCGGCATCCTCACCGAGAACCTGGGCGCGGGGCCGGAGCCCTCCGACCTTCTCGCCGACCGCACCCCGGTGCCGTCCCCGGAGCGTCGTGGCGACTACCCGACCCACCGCTGGGAGTGGTTCGAAGACGTACCGGAGGCCGAGCGCGACCTCGACGGCACCGAGCTGACCGCCGCCTGGCACAAGCTCTGGTTCGAGCACCACGACGATGAGATCGTGCTGGTCACCCACGCGTTCGTGGTCGCCTGGTTCGTACGCGAGGTGCTCAACGCCCCGCCGGCGACCTGGATGCGGATCGGCCCGATCAGCAACGCGACCCTCACCAGCATCGGACCCAACCTCGCCGGTGAGCCCGTCGTCGAGACGTTCAACGCCGAGGTCATCCTCCCGATCTGATCTATCTGGGCCGATCTGGGCCGATCTGGATAACCGGCGCCCACAAGGTGCCAACAACATGGACATCACCCCGCGACACGGCAGCTGGGGCCTGTCCAACGCTGGCAGGATCCGCCCGTGATCTCGGCACTCGACACCCTGACCCCCGCCCAGCGCGACCTCCTCGACCAGTGGCTCCCCGGAGCCGAGGTGGTCGCCGACCGCAGCGCACTGCACCGCGCCGGCACCACCGCCCTCGTGCTCTCAGCCGGTGAGGACCGGTTCCTGGTGAAGACCACGACAGAGGGCGTACGCCACATCGACCGTGAGCTCGCGGCCCACCGGAGCTGGCTGGCCCCTTGGACCGACGCCGGCCGCGCGCCGAGCCTCGTCGAGGCCGACCTCGACGCCCGCATCATCGTGCTGACCCACCTCGCCGGCGAGCCGGCGAGCACGTCGGCCGCCATCCACGACCCCGAGATCTACCGCCAGGCGGGCGAGCTGCTGGCGACGTTCCACGGCCAGGCCGGCGTCGAGGACGAGGACTACGAGCCGGAGCTCGACGAGCGCGCCCTCTCCTCGCTGGCCACGGCGGGCCTGGAGGCCGACCTCACCGAGCGTCTCCGCACCGAGATCACCTCGTGGCCGACCCCGACGACGGTGCTCGTCCCCACCCACGGCGACTGGCAGCCGACCAGCTGGGTCCTCGACGCCGGCACCCTGCGCGTGATCGACTCCGGCCGCTTCGGCTTCCGCCCCGCCCTCTACGACCTCTCCCGCCTCTCCGCGCAGGACTTCGCCCGCAACGACACCTTCGAGAAGGCGTTCCTGGAGGGCTACGGCTCCGACCCCCGCGAGCCAGATGCCTGGCACCGCCTCCAGATCCGCGACGCCATCTCGGTCGCCGCCTGGGCCCACCGCACCGGCCACGCCGAGGTCGCTGCCCTGAGCACCGAGACCCTCACCGCCCTAGTCCCCTGAACCGACGCCGAGTCGGCTCGTCCTGACGAGCCGACTCGGCGATGTTTTCGTCAGTTCGGGCCGACTCGGCGCGAACGGCTCCTCAGACCTGGTCGAGGAAGCGGTCCATGACCCGCGCGCCGAACTGGAGCGCGTCGACCGGCACCCGCTCGTCCACGCCGTGGAAGAGCGCGGTGAAGTCGAGCTCCTCGGGCAGCCGCAGGGGCGCGAAGCCGTACGTCCTCATCCCGAGCCGCTTGAAGTGCTTGGCGTCGGTGCCGGCGGACATGAGGTAGGGGGCGACCAGGGCGTCGGGGTCCTCGGCGATCAGCGAGCGCTCCATCGCGGCGACGAGGGCGCCGTCGTAAGGGGTCTCCCAGGGCATCTGGTTCTGGTCGAACTCGATGTCGATCCCCTCACCGCACAGCTTGCGCAGCGTCTCGAAGAAGTCGTCCTCGAAGCCGGGCAGGAAACGGCCGTCGACGTGGGCGGTGGCCTCGGTGGGGATGACGTTGACCTTGTAGCCGGCGTTGGTCATGGTCGGGTTGGTGACGTTGCGCAGGGTGGCGCCGATCATCCGAGCCGCAGGGCCGAACTCCTCGACGAGCCGCTCGGCGTTCTCCGGGGTCGGCTCCTCCCCCGCGATCTCGCCGACCGCGGCGAGCAGCGTCTGCATCGTCGGGGTCAGCTGCACCGGCCACTCGTGGGCGCCGATGCGGGCGATCGCGCCGGAGAGCCTGGTGATCGGGTTGTCGCGGTTGATCATCGAGCCGTGCCCGGCGGTGCCGCGGGCGGTCAGCTTCATCCAGGCCATGCCCTTCTCGGCGGCCTCGATGAGATAGAGGCGGCGTCCCTTCACCGTCGTCGAGAAGCCGCCGACCTCACCGACCGCCTCGGTGCAGTGGGCGAGCAGGTCGGGGTGGTCCTCGACGAGCACGTGGGCGCCCTTCATCCCGCCGGCCTCCTCGTCGGCGGTGAAGGCGAGCGTGATCGGGCGCTCCGGGATCCGCCCGGTGCGCTGGCGCTCACGGACGACCGCGAGCAGCATCGCGTCGAAGTCCTTCATGTCGACAGCGCCCCGGCCCCAGACGCTGAGCCCTTCTCCTGGAACATCCTGGATCTCCCCGGAGAACGGGTCGATCTGCCAGTCCTCCGCGGCAGCGGGGACGACGTCGAGATGACCGTGGAGGAGCAGCCCGTCCTGCCGATCGGTGGTCGAGCCTGTCGAGACCCCGCCCCACTGCGCCACGACCGAGGCTCGCCCGTGCTCGGACTCGTAGATCTCGGAGGAGATGCCGACCTCGTCGAGCTGCGCTGCGACGTACTCGGCCGCCTTCCGCTCCCCCGGGCCCGGGTCGTTTCCGTAGTTGCTGGTGTCGATGCGGATCAGGTCACGGCAGAGGTCGACGACCTCGGTCTCGGCGCTGGTCATACCGCCACCGTATCGACCGGTGACGACAAACAGCCGCCTGACGTCCACCTATGCGATGGCAAAGGATTTCGTTGTGGTCGGATGCGTGGGTTTCCATTGGTGCATGCAGAAGCGTGCCCTCCTCTCCGCTCACCGCGCCGCGGCGCGCCAGTCGGGGCACCGTGACAACTCCTGGGAGTCGCTTCTGGAGGCTGTGCGGATGGAGGTCGACTACGTCGAGTTCGACGTGCACCGCACCCGTGACGGCGAGTTCGTCCTCCACCACGACGGCCACGTCCGCGACCGGATCGGTCGCAGGGTCAAGATCGAGGGCAGGACGTACGCAGCGCTGTCGCGGCTCGCGCCGTACCGCCTGGTGCGCTACCGGGAGGCGCTAGAGCTGCTCGCCACCCACGGCAAGCACGCCCACATCGACCTCAAGTTCGCCTCGCCGTCGAACCACCTCGGGCTCCCGCACGAGGTCGACGCTGCCGAGATCGCCCTCGAGGTGATGGACGAGAGCTTCATCGTGACCACGATGGTCGACGAGTCCGTACGCGTCCTGCGCGACTGGGCCGACCTCCGCGCCCCCGAGACCCTCGTCGGCCTCTCCCTCGGTGGCGTCGACTTCCGCCACCACCCGTTCAAGCTCGTCCATCTCAAGCTCTCGGAGTTCTTCCCCGAGGGCCGCATCCGCCGCTCCCGCTCCAACCTGGTCGTCGTCGAGCAGCGCCTCGCCGACGTCTGGCTGCTGCGCTGGGCCCACCGCCGCAACATCAAGGTCCTCGTCTGGACCGTCGACAACCCCGGCCGTCTGCGCCGTTTCGTGCACGACAAGCGCGTCTGGATGGTCACCAGCAACCACCCCGCCCGCGCCCTCCTCCCGGCCTGAACCTGACAGGTAGGTCGAGCGCAGGCTCAGCGCCGCCGCCGCGACTCCTCGTCGAACCGACGAGCCGCCTCCACCTCGGCAGTGCTCGGACTCGGTCCACCCGCATCTCCCAGCGAGTCCAGACTCCCCGCCTGGGCTCGTTCCTCCTCGGCCTTCGTACGCCCGACCGCACCGACGCCGTCGTAGGGCACCCCGTCACCGTCGAGATCCGTCGCCGCGTCACCACGTCCTTGGCGCACCGCGAGTACTACACCGGCACCGAGCGCCACGACGATGGCGAGGAACCCGATCATCACGATCAGAGAGAGCATGAAACCCACCTCCACCAGTCTCGAGGGCTTGTTTCCCCCGCCTCCAGCGTGCCCCACGCATCCACGTGGGTCCACCTCATAGAGGTGGATCCCGCGCTCACCACGGGTTTCTCTCGTCCCCGGGCAGCACCCCGTGTGGAGGGCTACCCCGATTCGGTGCCGGAGCGCCGTCCTGATAATGTTCTTCCTGTTGCGCGCGGGTGGCGGAATAGGCAGACGCGCTAGCTTGAGGTGCTAGTCCACGTATTAGTGGGTGGGGGTTCAAGTCCCCCCTCGCGCACAGAGAGAAACCCCAGGGAGACCTGGGGTTTCTCGCATTTCACGGGGCCGCACGATCGTCCAGCCGGCTCGCGACTTGGCTCTGACATGCTGAGCACATGGAGAACGCCTCGCTCACCCCCGTCGGCACTCTCTTCGGGGTTCCCGCCCGCCCGGCGGACGCAACCAGCTCGGTCGCCGTCATGGGCGTTCCCTTCGACATGGGCTACCACCCGACCCGGGTCGGCGCGCGCTCGGGCCCGGCCCACGTACGCACCCACTCGGCCCTCGTCGCCGAGCATCTGGACGGCTTCGACGTCGACTTGCTGGGCGATCTCGGCGTCGTTGACACGGGCGACGCGAAGGTGCTGCCAGGCAACGTCGAGCAGAGCTTCGACGCGGTCGAGGCCGGGGTCGCGGCGATCCTCGCTGCCGGCGCGACCCCGCTGACCTTCGGCGGCGACGGCGCCGTGACCCTGCCACAGCTGCGCGCACTCAAGAAGACGCTCGGGCGCGAGTTCGCGGTGCTGCACTTCGACGCCCACACCGACGCCTACGAGGGCATCTACCCCTACGAGTACAACAACGCCAATACGTTCGTGCACGCCGTCCGCGAGGGGCTCATCGATCCGGCAGGGTCTCTGCACGTGGGGATGCGCGACACCGCGTACGACGGGCGGCCCGGCATCGTCGGCGTGGCGACCGGCCTCGGCTACGAGGTGATCACGATGGACCGGATCGTCGAAATGGGCATTCCCGCACTCGTCGCTCGCCTCCAGGAGCGGCTCGTCGGCGTGCCGATCTACCTCTGCTGGGACATGGACGTCTTCGATCCCTCGGTCTCGCCGGGCGTCGTCACGCCGTCCTGGGGCGGCATCACGGTGCGGGAGGGTCTGGCGATCCTGCGCGGCCTGCGCGGGCTCGAGTTCGCAGCCTTCGACATCAACACGGTCAGCCCGCCCCACGACCACCTGGGCATCACGGCGAGCCTCGCCGCGCAGGTGGCGATGGAGTGCCTCTTCCTCCGCCACGCCGCCGCGGCGAGACTCTGATGACCCGCGAGAGCCGCCCGAGGAGCCGGAGCCGAGGCTCCCGTCCAGACAGGCCCAAGTTAGGCTGACCTAACCCAACCGCTTCGGACTTCTGGAGGACCCGGTGTCCACACCCCGTACGCCGGGTGCACTGATGCGGCGGTCGCTGCGTCGTCAGCGGCGCGCCGTGCTCGCCTCGTCGGCCTTGATCACGCTGTGGCAGGTGTGCGAGGCGATGGTCACGGTGCTGATCGGCGTGATGATCGACCGGGCGGTGACGACCGGCGACCTGCGCGAGCTGGTGCTGTGGGCGGTGGCCCTGTGCCTGCACTTCCTGGTGCTGAGCCTGTCGTACCGATTCGGTGCCCGGATCGCCAACCGTGCCGTCCACGTCGAGAGCCATCGGTTGCGCACCGAGGTCTCCGGACATGTGCTCGACCCGCGCGGCGCACGGACGGACCGGCTCTCCGGGGACCTGCTGGCGCTGGCCACCGGCGACGCGGACCTGGTGGGCGAGGTCATCCGGCAAGTGGCGCTGTCGGCCGCCGGCACGATCGGGCTGGTGGTGAGTGGCGTGGTGCTCGCCGTCATCGACCCGTGGCTCGCCCTGATCGTCCTGGTCGGCGTACCCCTCGTCCTCGGCGCCACCCACCTGGTCGCGCCGGGTCTAGCCCACCGCAGTGCGCGACGGCAGGAGGCGCTGGGACGTACGACGGGGATCGCCAGCGACCTGATCCGCGGGATCCGGCCGCTCAAGGGCATCGGCGGCGTGGAGGTCGCGCTGGAGCGCTATCGCCGCGAGAGTCGTACGGCCGCCCACACCAGCGTCGCCGCGGCCGGCTGGGCCGGCCTGCTGACCGGCATCACGTCCGCCGGGAGCGGTGTCTTCCTCGCAGTGATCGCGATCGTCGCTGGTCTGCGGACCCTCTCCGGCGACCTGAGCATCGGCGAGCTGGTGGCGGTCGTCGGACTGGCACAGTTCGTGGCCGAGCCCATGCGGATGCTCAGCGCCCTGGTCGCCCGGGTCGCGCAGTCCCGCGCCTCGGCGGCAAGGATCGTGGGGTTCCTCTCGACGCCCACCCTGGTCAGCGAGGGCGAGCGACGCGCGCACGGCCACGACCTGGAGCTCGACCATGTCGCCGCCGGCCCGGTCGCCGAGCTGTCGCTCGCGGTGCCGCCGGGGCGGCTGATGGCGGTCGTCGCCGACGACCCGGCGGTGCCAGCCACGCTCCTCTCCCTGCTCCACGGGGAGTCGCTGCCCGAGCACGGGATCGTCCGGCTCGGCGGCGAGCCCCTCACCGAGCTCGCGCTCTCCGACGTACGCGACCGGCTGCTCGTCACCGACCACCACGTCGACCTCTTCGAAGGCACCCTGCGGAGCAACGTCGACCCGCTCGACCGCCTCGGCGACGAACAGGTCACGGCCGTTCTTGCAGCCGCATCGGCCACCGAGCTGGTGGCGGTCGCGGCCGACGGCCTGGCCACGCACGTGGCAGTCGACGGGCAGAGCCTCTCCGGTGGCCAACGCCAGCGGCTGGGTCTCGCCCGGGCGCTCGCCGCGGAGACGCCCGTGCTCGTCCTGCACGACCCCACGACGGCGATCGACGCCGTCACCGAGCAGTACGTCGCAGAGGAGCTACGCCGCCTCCGGCACGGCTCCGGCTCCGACCGCGCCACCCTGCTGTTCACCAGCAGCCCGCTGCTCCTGGCTGCCGCGGACGAGGTCGTCTGGATCCGAGCCGGCCGGGTGGAGTCCCGCGGCACCCACGACGAGCTGGCCGCCCACACCGACTACTGCGCGGCGGTGCTGCGATGACCACCCAGAGCCAGAAGCTGACCCAGCTCCCCGTCTCCACACCACGGGAGTCGGCCGGCCTCGCGCGGCGGTTGCTCACCCGCCGTCCGCTCCTGCTGGCGGCATGCCTGGCCGTCTTCGCCCTCGAGGGGCTGGCCGGTCTGGTGGCGCCCTGGATGCTCGGCCGGATGGTCGACCTGGTCGGCGCCGGCTCACCGGAAGCCGACATCATCACCGCCGGCGTCTGGATCCTCGGTGCCGCGCTCGTCGCCGGCGCGGCCGGGGCGGTCTCCATCCACCTGCTCGCCCGGGTGGCCGAACCGGCGCTGGCGGAGCTCCGCGAGGAGGTTCTCGATCGGGCCCTGCACCTGGACACCCAGCGGCTCGAGGAGAGCGGCAGCGGCGACCTGGTGTCCCGGGTCGGCGACGACGTACGTCTCATCGGCGGCTCCATGGCCGACGTCGTCCCGCTCATGCTCAACTCGGTGATCGCGATCGCCTTCACGACCGCCGGCCTCATGGCGCTCGACTGGCGCCTCGGGCTCGCCGGCCTGTTCGCCGCGCCGTTCTACGTGATGGCGCTGCGCTGGTACCTCCCCCGCTCGGGCCCCTACTACCGCCGCGAGCGCGAGGCCAACGGCGTGCGCGCCGAGGCATTCCTGACCGGCGTCCACGGCAACCGGACCCTGCGGGCGTACGGCATCGCCGAGCAGCACCAGGAGAAGGTCCGCGCCGCCTCGTGGACCTCGGCGTCGATCTCGGTCGAGGTGTTCGCCATGTTGATGCGCTTCCTGGGCCGCAACAACCGGGCCGAGCTGATGGGCCTGCTCGCCATCCTCGGCACCGGCTTCTTCCTCGTACGGGCGGATGCCGCCAGCGTCGGTGCCGTCACCGCTGCCGCCCTCTACTTCCACCGGCTCTTCAACCCGATCGGCGCGGTCATCGCTCTCTTCGACGACGTGCAGTCGGTCGGTGCCTCGCTCGTACGCCTCGCCGGCCTCGCCCTCCTCAACCGCCCGGCCCCGGCGAACGCCGGCGAGCCGGACGGTTCCGGCATCGTGGTCACCGGCCTGCATCACGAGTACGTTCCGGGCCGGCCGGCTCTCGACCGGGTCGACCTCACTCTTGCCGACGGGGAGCTGGTCGCGGTGGTCGGAGCCTCCGGTGCGGGCAAGTCGACACTGGGCGCAGCCGTGGCCGGTCAGCTCACCCCGAGCGCCGGCGACGTGGTGGTGGGCGGGCTCCCGGTCCGCGACGGCCGGAGCCAGGCAGCCCTGGTCACCCAGGAGGTGCACACCTTCACCGGCAGCGTCCGCGACAACCTCACGCTGGCCGCACCTGGCGCGAACGATGCGGTGCTGGAGAAGGCGCTGCGCGAGGTCGAGGCCTGGGCCGAGGTGACCGCGCTCCCGGACGGGCTCGAGACCCTCGTCGGAGACGGCGCCCACCAGCTGACCCCCGCGCTCGTCCAGAAGCTCGCCCTGGCGCGCGTTCTCCTCGCCGACCCGGTCGCCGTCGTCCTCGACGAGGCGACCGCCGAGGCGGGCTCGAGCGGCGCGCGCGACCTCGAGCGGGCCGCCCTGGCGGTCACCTCCGGGCGTACGTCGCTGGTGATCGCCCACCGACTCACCCAAGCCGAGTCCGCCGACCGGATCGTCGTCATGGAGCACGGCCGGATCGTCGAGACCGGCACCCACGACGAGCTCGTCGCGGGTGAGGGCCGCTACGCCCAGCTGTGGTCGGCCTGGCGCGGGCTCTAACGCCGGTCGACGTAGATGACTTCGATGGCGTTGTTCCCGTAGCCCAGGCGGTTCCACTGCGGTACGTCGGGCTGCACGTTCCCGGAAGCGTCGGTCGCCCTGGCTCGAAGGGTGTGCCGGCCGACGCCGATCCCGTCCCAGGTGAAGCTCCAGTCCTGCCACCCGAAGTCGCCCGGGACGGCCGGGTCCAACCGAGCCGCCTGCCAGTCGCCCTCTCCCGTGAGGCTGACCTCGACCTTCGTGACCGGGCCGGTGCCTGACCAGGCCTTTCCGCGGACGATGCAGGTCTCCTGGGTGAGGACCGCCCCCGGGGCGGGCTCGGTGATGCGCGCGCGGACCCGCATGAGGGTGACGGGCTCGGGGGGCCGGTCGGGCCATTCATAGATGTAGTGACCGGTCTGGAACTCTCCGGTGTACGGCTCGGTGAGGACGTCGAGGCGTTCGAGCCATTTCACGGACGCGACGGCGTACCAGTGCGGGACGATCAGCCGGAACGGGGCGCCGTGGTCGCGCCCGAGGGGCTGGCCGTTCATCTCGTAGGCGATGAGGATCCCTGAGTCGGGGCCGGTGGCCTGTGACAGTGGCAGCGCGCGGGTGAAGGTGAGGTTGTCCTGGTCGGTCTCGGGGAGGATCGCCTGCAGGTGGTACGGCCCGTGGTCGGCGCCGGTGGCGAGGAGCTCGACCCCGTCGGTCGCGGGCTCGACCTGCGCGAGAACGTCATGGAGCAGCGCTCCGGTCCACCGTGCCGTCGAGACGGCGAAGTCTCCCCAGGGCTCCCCGGTCGGTAGCGGCCTCATCTCCAGGCGGCCGTTGCCGGCGCACTCGAGGGTGACCGTGCGATCGTGCGCGGGCATCGCACGCAGATCGTCGAGCGTCAGGGTCGTGGGCTTGCCGACCGCGCCGCCGATCTCGAGGGTGCCGTCGTGGTCGGGCACCGCGAAGTTGCTGCGTACGTAGTGGAGCTCGGTCGGCGTGACGTCGGCGGCCAGAGCGGCCGGTGGTGCTTCGGCGTTGTACGGCGCTGGGTTGATCATCACCAGGGCGGCGCGGGCTGCCTCGAGCTCATCGGCAACGGTCATGTTGGTTCAGCCTCCTTGGGGCGGATCACGTGTGGGTCAGAAGTCGGAGTCGGCGAAGGTGGGTTCGCGGCCGTCGTTGAAGGCGCCGATGCCCTCGACGCGGTCGGGGTGGACCGCGGAGCGCCAGTGGGCGTCCATCATGATCGCGACGGCCTCCTCGATCGGCTGCCCCTCCCCCAGGTGCACGGCCCGCTTCACCGCCTGGACCGCGGTCGGCGAGTTGGAGGCGATCTTGCCCGCGATCCCCAGTGCCGCTGAGGCGAGGTCATCGGGTTCGTGCAGCTCATTGACCATGCCCAGCCGGTACGCCTCCGCCGCGGGGACCGGATCGCCGGTCATCAGCATCTGCAGCGCCTTGCCGCGCGGCAGCAGGCGAGGCAGCAGCGCCGGCGAGCCGCCCCCGGCCGCCAGGCCGAGCATCGCCTCGGGCTGACCGAACGTCGCGGCGGTCGAGGCGATGATGAAGTCGGTGCTCTGGGCCAGCTCGCAACCGCCGCCGTACGCGATGCCATTGACGGCGGCGAAGATCGGCTTGCGCAGCTGGCGCACGGTGTACAAAGTGCGGTCGAAGGCCTGGCGCTGGCGCAGCCAGTCCTCCTTGGTCATCGCCTTGCGCTGTCGCAGGTCGCTGCCGACCGAGAACGCCCGCTCCCCGGCACCCGTCAGGATGACGACCCGTACGCGGGTTCGCACCGCGATCTCCTCGACGGCCTCGGTCAGCCGAGCGCCCATCTCGGTCGAGATCGCATTGTCGGCGTGCGGGCGGTTGAGCGTGATCCGGGCGACGCTGCCGTCGGACAGGTAGTCGAGGAGGACCGGCGGTTCGGTCTCCTCGACGTCGGGGTCCGGTGGGGCGAAGTCGAGTGCGGCCCAGCGGTCGGTGCTCGAGGTGCTCATCTGCTTCCTCTCTCGGTGGCGGGGTCGTCGGGTTCCAGGTCCGCGAGCCAGCGCAGCGCACTCAGGCTCGGGGCGAAGCAGTACTCGCCGCCGCGGGTGACCACGAACGGCGGCAGGTCCTGGAGCCGTCGCCGGATCGGTCGTTGCGGGATCGTGAACGTGCCGGCCTCGCCGTGCGGACCGACGAGAGGGTCGGCCTCGAGCGGGGCGCCGATGAAGATCCCGTCGTTGAGCCATTGGGTCTTCACGAACTCGAACTGCCGTTTCAGGTGCGCACCGGCGAATACGAACATGATGCCGCGCTCGGCCCCGTCGTCCTCGAGCACGCCGTCGGGCAGTGGCGGGCCGTAGCTGGTGCCGCGCCGGATCATCCGGTGCAGCCGCACGTCGACGCTGCCCTCGTGGTCCAAGGCGTCGCGAGGGTTGGCGCGGCGCGCATGGGCACCGACCGGGCACTTGAAGCCGCGCGGGTCGTCCCCGTAGGCGAAGTCGTTGTTGCGGACCGGGTCGCTCCCGAGCTCCGGGTCGTCGCGTTCCGGCGCGAGCGCGAGCGGGGCGCCGCTCTGCCAGCGGCCGACCATCTTCGCCCCGAGAAGCTCCTCCTCGGCGCGCGACTTCGCCCTCGCCCGCAGATAGGACCGGTACGCCGCCACCTTCGTGTGCAGCTTGCGGAACACGACGTACGTGCCGTTGCGTCCCAGCACCTCAGGGGACGGCATCGCAGCGATCTCGCCCGTCTCGTCGGGGTAGCCGAGAATGATCTCTCCGGCTTTGAGCGGGGGCTCGCGCGGGTCGGTGGCAGGACGGCCGCTTCCTTCGACAGCCGGTTGGCCGATGCCGTCCTTGAAGCCGAACGACGTCCGTCCCGTCGCGAGCTGGTAGCAGTCCTGGCGCCAGATGAGCTCGATCCCGGGCAGCTCGGTATGGGCTCGGCGGGCCCTCTCAGCGACGGCCCGAAGCCGGTCCTCGTCGGGAGCGAGCACCGAGATGGCGACGTGGACGTCGGCGCTGCCCAGAGGCTTTTCCCAATGGTCGGGACCACTCTCACCGACGTCACCCAGGATCTCGGCTCGGGCCGCCATGCCCTGCCGAAACTCTGGGGCGAAGCTGTCGAGGGACGCCTGCGGCACGCCGAGCGCCTTCAGTCCCTGGTAGGTGAACGCGACCGTCAGCGAGGTCTCGCCGGCCCCGCTGGCTTCGCCGTCGGCGGTGAGGAGCCGGTGCAGCCGACGGACCAGCTCGCGGCCGTCCCGGCGATCGCGGATTCTGAGCAGCAGGTAGACACCCACGTACGGCGAGGGGCGCTCGAACAGCGCACCGGACTGGATGTCGTCGAGCTCGAGGGTCACGTCGGCCATGTCAGTGATGCTCCGGAGGTTCAGGTGGATCCGGGTTCGCCGCGACCAGATACGGGAACGTGGCGGTGGCCGGGCGACTGGCGGAGTCGACGCCGTCGCGGATCGTGGGGCCGTGGCCTGCGTTGACGAGCTGGGTGAAGAGCGCGTCCATCACGTCGTCGTTCAGGGCCCGGCCCCCGCAGGTCTGATGCGGCTCGCCACGTCGGGCGGCCAGCTCGATCTCGAGGAAGGTCCCCTGCTCGGCGTACGGGAGGGTGGGGTCGACGACCAGGTAGTCGGCGAGAACGAGGTCGGTGAGCGGGTGGCTCCCGTCCTCCCCGAGAGGCCAGTCCTGCTTGCCGTCGAGGCAGTCCCAGAACGCGAGGTTGGCATCCAGGCGCGCCCGGAATGCCCCGTAGTACGACTCGCCGAGGTGGAAGGCGTCCTCCATGTTGTAGAGGTCGCGGATCTCCAGATCGCGGTTGACCTGGTCGAAGTCCTTCGGCGCCAGCATCATGTTCTTCACCTCGGGCCGCCCGACCCGTTCGATGCGTACGTTGAACTCGCCGCGGGTCAGGGTCTCGGCGACCACACCCACGAGCATCCCGCCTGGCAGGAGACCGGCGTCGATCTCGACCACGATGCTCAGCACGTTCTTGCCGTCCAGGAAGATCGAGCCATCCTCGGTGAACGCGAGCTTCCGCGTCGCGATCGTGGCCAGCGCGGCGCGGGCGTCCATGATGAACGGGTCCCAGCGCACCCCGGCGAAGACGCGTACGCCGCCAGCGGCACCTCCGAGCTCGTCGTTGACGCGGAAGGTGACCGTCTCCCCCGTCGGAGTCACGCAGCTCCCCCGCTGCTCGTGGCCCGGTCGACCGGGTTCCGGGTCCGTCACATGCTCCGGTGAGTCGAAGACGCAGTCGAGGACCACTTCCTCCTCGCCCGGGACGAACACCCCGCTGGTCGAGCCCGCGGCAGGAGCGCTCAGCGGGCGCAGCCGGAAGCGGTAGAGCAACCCCGCCGAGAACAGGTCGGTGGGCTTGGCCATCGGCAGCGTGTTCATCACGAGAACGAGGCGGCCCGGGGAGTCGGGGCTCGGGAACGCGTAGAAGTCGGTGATGTCCGCGATCGGATCGGCCAGGGCACGCGGTCCTGAGATGTGATCAGACACTGCTGGTCCTCGCCCCGCTCGCGCGGGGGCTAGTCGCCAGCCTCGTCGAGCAGCGGCTGCATCGCAGGATGCTCGAGGATCTCGGCGGCCTGCGGGTGGTCGAGGACCTGCTGGAAGGCGCTGTTCACACGCTGCGCCTTGCGGATCTCCTTGACCGTGCCGCCGTAGTTGCGGGCGTACGCCGCGGCGCTCTGCTCGGCTCCCAGGACGAACGAGCGCACCGCCGCCACGTCCGGCAGTCCGTCGTACCCCTCGACGTGGCTGAAGATCAGGTCGAAGAGTGCCAGGGTCGGACCCGAGGTGAAGAAGTCCTCCATGTAGGCGTCCCACGGACCGTCGAAGCTGGTGATGAACGCCAGCCGGGTGTCGTCGTCGAACAGCACGAATCGCGCCTCGTGGATGGTCTGGATCGCCATCCCGTAGTCGCCCGGCCGGTAGCCGGGGGTGTCCTGGAGCGCCTGCAATGCGTTGCGCAGCGAAACCGACTCACCGGGTTTGACCCGGAAGAACAGGCTGAACTCGCTCGTCGGCCCGACACTCAGCCCGGGCTGCGGGGCGCTCACGTCTGGTGCGGTCACGGCTTCCTCCAGATCTCCGGATGGCGGGACTCCAGCCGTCTGACCGTAGAACGATGTCCGCGCCGATGACTTCATCCTCTGTGGATGAACCGAAGCGGCTCGAAGCCACTGCTCACTGCGGTAGGAGCCCCAGCTCGCGCGCACGTCTGACGGCAGCGTTGCGGCGACTGACACCCAGCTTTCGAAGGATGTTGCGCACGTGGGTGCGGATCGTGTTGATGGAGATGTACATGACTCCTGCGATCTCCTCGGTGGTGAGGAGGTTCGCCAGGTGCCCCAAGACCTCCATCTCCTTCTCCGTGAGCTCCTCGAACACGGGCGCGGGAGGGCCCGCCGGGGCCGAAGTCAGCGCGCCCTTCTGGACGGACGACCTCCGTGAAGGCGCCGTCGAGATCTCGAAGAGCCATTCGTGCTCAGCGCTCAGCTGCTTGTCCCGGACGAGCAGCTGGCGCACCACCGAGGGCGCCTCGTGGAAGGGACGTCGCACTCGATCCGGCGAGGCCAGTGTGAGGGCTCGTTGGAGCGCCGCGTGTGCCCGCACCGATGGTCCGTCGTGGAGCCGACGCGCACTCTCCACCAGCCAGCCCGAGACCTGGACCGGCACAGCAGCCCGCTTGGACAGGACCGTGGACATCGCGGCGTCGGCGGCGTCCGGATCACCAAGCTGCAGCTGTGCAAGCCCGACGACGAGGGCAGCCTCTGGCTGATCGTCAAGACACTCGACCTCAGCGATCGCCTCCGGCTCACCAGCGGCGACTCGAACGTGGGCGAGCTCGATGCGTAGCTGCTGACCGAGCCAACCCTTCTCGTCGATGGCTCCGGCGGCCGCCTCCTCGAGCCTGCTGACTGCGCCCAGCCGGTCACCGTGCGCCACCTGGAGGCGCGCCCTGATCAGAGCCAGAAAGGCATGGGGAATCGGATCACGCAACGGCAGGTCCAGTCGCTCGACCGCCTGAACGTGATCGGCAGCCGCGCGCAGGTCGTACCGATCCATCTCCACCCAGCCGCGTGCCACCCGGGCGGCGGCCGACCGGTCTGCTGCGTTGGCACCGATGCGCTCGGCCGCACCGATCGCTCGATCCCCGAGCTTCGCGGCCCTGGAGAGCTTGCCTCGGCAGCAGGCGATGACGGCCTGGTAGCCCAGACACTCCACGAGTACGGCCTCGGATCCGGCGCTCACGGCCGCGGCGACGCCAGACTTGAACATCGCATCTGCCGTCGCCAGCCTTCCCTGGCGCAGGGCCGCGATGCCCTTGCTGAGAAGGACGAGAGAGATCAGCTCGGGGCGGGAGCTCCCCTTCGGGCCGCGGTCCGGCGCCTCCAGTACCTGTTCGGCCGCCGTGGCGAGGGACATCGCTTCGCCCGGGTCCTCCGACGCCCGCGCCCCCACGGCTTCCAGCACCCTGACCGCGACGTTCGTGGCCCAGGGATGAGATCCTGATGGCTCCCCCGGCTCGGTCCGCACCTGAGCCAGTTCGTTCGTGAAACCGGTGGTGTCGCCGGCTCCTAACGCGAGCGTCGCTCTCACGACGGTGGACGCGGGGTCCTCCAGCTCGGACGGGATCGACTGGAGCGATCGGGTCAAGGCGCTCGTGCTGTCGTCGAGCAGCAACTGGCCGACTGCCAGGTCGTCGACCACCTCTGCGGCCGCATCTTCCCAGGCCTCGATCGCCACGAAGTGACCGACGGACTCGGTGACCTGACCCTTGCGGGCGTACCACTCAGCCGCCGTTCGCTGCAGGCGCCTCATCTCATCAGGCGATTCATAGGCGAGCACAGCGCGAAGGAGGTCCCGGAAGAGCGGGTGATAGCGGTAGCACCCAGGACATCCCGATACGGGCTCGATGAGCACGTTGTCCCGGGTCAGAAGGTTCAGCGTACGTTCGGCCGTCGGACCGGCGAGCGCCTCGGCCAGTCCCGGTTGGATCGTGTCGGGAACGCTCGTCGCCAGGAGCAGGGCCCGAACGTCTGGGCTCTGGGCGGCCAGCACTTCGCCCACGAGGTACTCCGCGATGTTCCCGGTGTCGCCGACGATCTCCGCGACGGCGTGATCCGGATCCGGCCGCATCCGAAGGAGCTGTGCGCCGAACCGCAGCCCGGCCGCCCATCCCTTCGTCCGAAGGTTGATCGCGTGCACCGAGTCCGGCGTCAGGGTCAGGCCCGCCCGCAGAGTCAGCTCACCGGCTTCCTCATCGGTGAAGGCCAGGTCCGACATCCGCACCTCGACGACCGTGTCATCGAGCCGGTACCGGTACAGCGGAAGCACCGGATCGGCCCGGGTCGCCATCACCAGCCGGAGACGGTCGCCGGTGTGTCGCAACAGGAAGTCCAGATCTTCGGCAACGTCCGCGGAGAGCAGGTCATATCCGTCCACCACGACCGTCAGCCGGGCCTGGTGGCCGCAGATCGCCTCCGCAACCGTCCGGCGAACCTGGCGGTCTAGCGGGCCCTCATCCCTGCGGACCGTATCGGGTGACACCGCTACGCCCAGGCTCTCCAGGCACGCGAAGAGACCGGGCCAGAACGCGGCATCCATCCCCTCGAAGGTGACCCAGGCTGTGCTGTCCTGCTCCCCGCCTGCCGCGACCCATTCCGCCACCAGGGCCGTTTTCCCGGTTCCAGCCGGCGCACTGACCAGCACGAACGAGCAGCCGTCACTGCGATCGAGCATCTGCAAGAGGCGGGCTCGCGGCACATGTCCCGAGGGAACCGTCGGGATGCCGAACCAGCCATCGCCGGGGTGAGGTCCCATCTCGTCGACGTGCCTCCTAGATCGAACCAAGGCGCACGTGCGCCCAACGGATTGAACAGGGGGAACGTCAGTCCCGAGCGACTCTTTACGCTAGTACGACGTCCTGATGCCGTATATAGCCCGAATGCGCCAGCTCGCGCGGGTCAGTGCAGCAGGACCTTCATCCAGGTCAGACCCAGGCCGAGCAGCCCACACGCCCCGGACGCAACCAAGGACCCGACCCACGAGCGGCCCGTCCGACGGAGCCAGAAAAGCGGGATGAGAACCAGGAGCACGACGCCGGACCACATGGACCAGGCGATGGCACGTCCGTCATCGATCCATCCGATCGCTCCGAGGAGCAGGATGAGCAGCGGCACGAACACACCCTCCACGATTCCGATCTCGTGACGTACGCCCGCGATGAGCACGCTGCGCCACGGCGCAACCTCCGATCCCGATTCGGCCAGGATCGACGCGTAGACGTGCACGGTCCAGATCACGAAGCTGGAGACCACGGCGAAGGCGAAGACTCGGACGGCAGAGTCGTCGAAGTGTGAGGCTCCGGCGATGACGGCGATGATCGAGACGAGGCCGTAGACGGCGCCGGACACCGCGCCGGGCCCGCGACCGAACCGCGTCTCCTGTCCACCGTGCAGCTCGCCGACCTCGCGACTCACATCCTCGCTGTTCATCGGAGCCCGGCCACCCGGATGCTCTCCACCGTCAGCCCCTCCGCATCCAGCATGCCCACGAGGTCGGCCACGCCGAGACCCGCACCGGCAGTGGCTCGAAACGTGGTGCACGGCCGCCGCGCCACGGCATCCGGATGCAGCGCACAACGGAGCACGGGGCCCAGCTCGCCTTCGACGGTCAGCTCGAACACGACCTCGTCGTCGGGCACGGCCTCACTCATGCGTCACCACTGCTCGGCTCCTCGTCCGCCGCCCCGGTGATAAGTCGTCGGACCTCCACGACCTCGAGACCGAAGGTCCGAAGTCTCGCGAGGAACCCGTGGAGCTCGGCTTGGTCCCGACACCGACAGATCAACACGGTTCTCATCTCTCGCGACGAGGTCTCGACGTCGACGAGCTGCACCAGGACCTGCTGCGGGACCAGCCCGGCTACCCGTATCTCAAAGGCCTGGGCATCGGCGGCTACCGACTCCCGCGGGTTCTGATCCATGATCTCAACTCGACTTCCCGCGCACGATGCCTGGCCGCTACAGCTGACTCAATCCTGGTGCGGAAGCAGCGACGAGGCGTCGTCCGTGGCGGATGAGGACCACGGACTCGCCGGTGCGGCTACGTGGCCAGCTCGCTTGCGAAGTACGCGAGCGCTGTTGTGGTCTTGGTCTGCTGGTCGCCCGAGATCTCCAGCCCGCGCTTGACCAGGAACGCCTTGAGCTCGGCGGCGACCTGGAAGGCGTTCACGGGCGCGCATCTGGAGGAGAGCTCGAGGATTCGCGAGCCATCCGGGTAGAGCCACAGCTCGGCGACCAGCCGGCCGGCGTACTCCTCCGGTCTCAGCCTCTGCTTCAAGACGGTGATCGGGCCAAGGCGCACCAGATCATCGAGATCGAGGTCCGAGGGAGCATTGGCCCGGAAGAAGCTCTGCTGCTCCTTCGTGTAGAGCTTGTGGATCGCGCGCGTGCCCGCGGCGACCTCCTTGACGTCGGTACGGCCGAAGGTCGCCTTCATCGAGGCGGAGCAGACGAAGCCTCCTGGCATCGCGTCGACCTCTACGGACAGGTTCTTCGACTTGCGCGCCGCCGAGACCTCTGTCGGATTGACGGGTCGCACCTTCACGACGGAGTCGTCGTTCCGCCCCCGGATCCGGCGCGCGCGGACGACGACCCCGCGTCTGTTGAGTGCGAGCTCAGCGGTGTCGAAGAAGTACACCTGCCGGATCTGGGCATCCAGCGGATCCAGCCCCAGTGCTGTCACCGCCTGAGGTCGTTCGGCGTTCGGCACCGTCATCTTGAGCTCGACGCTGTCGGCCTGCTTGGTCAGCTCGAGCAGCTCACCGAGCTGTTCGGCGGAGAGCAGTCGCGGTGGCTGGGTGCTTGTGGACATGGTCGGTCACGTTTCCACCCCGAGAAGGCCGGGGCATCACCCCGGCCGGACGACTGCCTCCAGGCAGCGCGATCACGAACCCGCAGGCGCGGAGGCCGCTCAGGTGGCCACGGCCTTCGCCTTGAGGGCAGCGAACTCCTCCGGGGTGATCGTCCCGGCATCGAGGAGCTGCTGCGCCTTCGCGATCTCCTCGGCGGGTGAAGAGCCGGCGACCGAGCGGATGTAGTCGTCCTGTGCCGCCCGGACGTGCTGGACCGCCTCGTTCTGGCGCTCCGCCATCCCCTTACCCCGCACGATCAGGTAGATCACGGCGATGAGGAACGGCAGGAAGACGAGACCGATCATCCAGACCGCCTTCATTCCACCGGAGACCGATTTGTCCCGGAAGAGGTCGGTGACGATGTTGAACAGGATCATCAGGTACGCCACGAAGGCGAAGGACACGATGATGAACCAGATGATGTCCCAGAAGCTCATGTGAGAAGTTCTCCTTCATTCAGGATGACGCAGAGAATGCTGGCCGGCACCCGAGGTCAGCTCAGCAACATGGACCCATGGTTGGCCCTCCAGCAGGAGTTCCCTTCACCCGCAACGGGTGATAGCCGGCTCAGCCTCGGACGCGCCGATAGAAGATCTGGTGGGCGCGGGCGGCGCGCACCCAGGTGTACCGTGCCGCGAGGTCGCGCCCGGCGCTCGGATCTGGTGGAGCGTCCAGGATCTTGCCCAGCGCGAGGGAGATCTCTGCCGGCGTCGTGGCGTAGACGACGGCCTCGCCGAAGACCTCGCGCAGCACGGGCAGGTCGCGGGCGACCACGGGTACGCCGGCGGCCAGGGCCTCCAGGGCCGCGAGCCCGAAACCTTCCTTGGTCGACACCATCGCGAGGGCGCCGGCCTCGGCGACCAGCGATGGGAGCTCGTCCTCCTCGAGCACTCCGGTGATGACGACGGGCACGTCCAGCTCGCGGGCCCGGGCGTCGAACGCCGCCCGGTAGTCGCGGTAGTCGAAGAGGGTCTCGCCGCCGCCGAAGACCAGGGTCAGGTCGGAGTGGCGAGGATCGGCGGCGCGCAGCGCGGCGTACGCCTCGAGCAGGTCGAGCGATCCCTTCCGCGGCTCGATCCCACCGAGGGCGAGCACGTAGCGGCCGAGCCGCTCTCGCCAGGCCTCGCGCCCGGCGGCGTCACCGGCTCCGGCCGCGAACCGGGCGGCGTCGACGCCGTTGGGGATGACCGTGGGCGTGTACCCCCATCCGGCCGCGACCTCGTCCGCGACCGACTGCGAGACGCAGATCCGGCCGTACGGATCGACGACGGCCTTCTCGTGGCAGGCGGCGAGCTGCGGGGTGGTGAAATGGTCGAGGTGGTGGATGGTGCGGAGGCAGGGCAGGGCGGCGTTGGCGCTGATGCAGTCCTGGGCGTGCACGATGTCGTAGCGGTCACGCTGCTGCGCGAAGGCGGCTCGCAGCACATCGATGGAACGTACGATCCGCTCCCCCACCGACTCATCGTCGCGGGCCTGGAACGGCACCGCGTGGACCGTGACGGCGGGGTCGACCGGCCGGAAGAACGCGGTGTCGCCGTGACGGCCGAGGGTCCAGACATGGACGTCCTCACCGAGCGCCGCCAGTGCCTCGGCCAGCGCCAGCGTGTGCACGACCCCGCCGCGGGGCCGGGTGGAGTACGTCAGCAGCGCGATCCTCATCGCGAGGTCCCCGGGAACGTATAGGCCGTCGGGGTCAGCTCCTTGAGGTGGTGGAGCACGCGCCGGGACCTGGCGATCTCCGCCTCGACGTCGATCTCCGCGACGGCCAGGCCGCCCTTGGAGGTCGTCCGAGCCAGGATCTCGCCGCCGGGACCGACCACCTTGGCCTGTCCCAGGAACCGCAGCCCGCCCATGACGCCCGTCTGGTTGGACGAGACCCAGACGACCTGGTTCTCGGCGGCCCGGGCCTGGTCGTAGAGGTCGAAGAGCCGCGACTGGCGGTCCTGCGGGAGCCGCGAGGCACGGTCGGTGACCGAGGCCGGCCAGGCCGAGAGGCAGGCGATCACCGATGCGCCATCGAGGGCGAGGGTGCGGGCCGCCTCCGGGAAGGTCTTGTCGTAGTCGATGAGCATCCCGAGCCGCCCGACCGGGGTGTCGAAGGCCGCGAATCCCTCCCCCGCCGCGTAGACCAGCGACTCGCCGGCGGGCTGGTGCACCTTGCGGTGCCGCCCGAGCACGCCGTCACCGCTGAGACAGACGGCGGAGTTGTAGAGCCGCGCCTGGCCGTCGACGACGACCTCCTCGGCATAGCCGAGGCAGACCACCATCTCACCGGCCATCGCGATCATCCGGCCGACCTCGAAGGAGTCCTCGTTCAGCGCCGGCGGCAACGCGTGCGGGTCAGGGTGACGCAGGTCGGAGAGGTAGCCACCGAGGGTCGCGTCGGGCAGCACCAGGAGGCGTACGTCGTTGCGCCGGGCGTCCTCGACGATCCCCTCGAGCTTGGCGACCGCGCGCGGCAGATCGCGGCCGAAGTGGGCCGCGACCGCCCCGATGCGTACCTTCGACATGCTCCTCAACCTATCCGTCCTCGATCGTGGGTGGGCGTTGCCTCAGGCGACGGCTGCAGAGGTGTCCAGCAGGCCGGGTGAGCGGCGCCGGGCCAGGTCGGCGGCGGGCTCGACAGTCCGAAGGACGTTGCCGGTGATGGTGCCGGTGATGTGCTCCGCGTCGGCGGCGATGCCGAGGTAGCGCCCCGAGCCCCAGGTGTGCAGCCAGGGCAGGCCGAGGAAGAAGAGCCCTGGGACCGCGGTGACGCCACGGGTGTGGGTCGGTCGTCCCGTGCCGTCGAAGACACCCACCCGGACCCATCGGTAGTCGGGCCGGTAGCCGATCGCCCAGATCACCGTCGAGACCCCCGCTGCGGCGAGGTCGAGGGCGGTCGGCTCCGACTCCGGCTCCCAGACCGGGCGATAGGGCTCCGCCGGTGGGACGTCGAGATCGCGCGAGGCGATGTGGGCGTCGATGTCGCGGCAGATCGAGCGGTAGACGTCGTCGGCCGAGCCGAGCGCATCCCGCAGCGTCGGCTCGAGCACGAGATCGGTGCCTGTCCCGGAGGCGAGCCGGCCGTAGAGCCGCATGCCCTCGGCCGCGAACTGACGCAGGTCGATGTCGCGGCCGCCGTCGCGGCCGGTGACGTAGTGGTTGGTCTTCTCGCGCGCAGCCAGGCCGCCCGGATAGCTCGTGACCGGGGTGTCGTAGAGGCCCATCTCGGCCAGCCAGGTCATGCAGTCGCGGCCGCGGTGGAAGCGGGCGACCCGGGGCGCGTCGCCGATCGCGAGATGCACCTGGCGTCCCTCCAGGTGCAGGTCCTCGGCGATCTGTGCCCCGGACTGGCCCGAGCCGACCACCAGCACGCCACCCGGGCGCAGGCCCGAGGCGCTCCTGTAGTCGGCCGAGTGCAGTTGGTCGAAGGCGGGGTCGAGCGCGGGCGCCCAGGCCGGGATGACCGGTACGTGGTAGCCGCCGGTGGCGACCACGACGTGCTCGACCTCCCAGGTCTCGGCGCCCTTCGGACCCTCGGCCTCGACCAGGAAACCGCCTCCCGCGCGCTGGGTCAGCGACGTCACCCGGGTGTGCTCGCGCAGCGGCGGGCCGAAGGTCGGCGCATAGCCGGCGAGCCAGGCCACCACCTCGTCGCGGGTCATGAAGCCGTCCGGGTCGGACCCGGCGTACTCGTAGCCGGGAAGGCGGCAGTGCCAGTTGGGCGTGACGAGGGTGAAATTGTCCCAGCGGGTGTCGGCCCACTCGTGGCCGGCGGTGCCCGCCTCGAGGACCACATGGTCCACGCCGTCACGGACGAGGAACCAGCTCGCGGCCAGGCCGGCCTGCCCGCCGCCGACGATCGCAACGGTGGCGCGGTGGGTGATCATCGGGTCTCCTGCGGATTGGGGGTGACGGGAAGGGGCGGATGCATGGCGAGAATGGTGACGCGCTGGTCGGAGGCGTACGCCGCGGCCGACGAACGCAGCTGGTCGGCGGTCGCCATCGCGCTGGTGCAGGCGAAGCCGAACTTCGCCCGCACCCGCTCAGAGGCGGTGGCCAGGGCGGTGAGGCTGCGGCCGAGGAAGTCCTCGACGGCGTACGTCCGGCCCGTCACCAGATGGTCGTGCACCACCAGCGAGGGTGAGTAGCAGTCCTCGACCCTGCCGTCGGGCCAGCGCACCGTGAAGGTCATCTCAGGCATGACCCTCACCCACCGGGGAGAGCGGCTCGGCAGTCGCCAGCATGGAGGGGTACGCCTCGGGCCGGCGGTCACGGAGGTGGAACATCGCCCGGCGCGCCGTCGTCAGAGCGCTGGGCACGTCGAGCTCGGCCACGGCCATGCCGGCCTCGACGCCGGTGGTCGCCAGGATGTCGCCACCCGGGCCGACCACCTTCGCGTTGGCGACGAAGCGAAGCTTGCCGAAGGTCCCGTGCTGGTTGGAGGCCAGCCAGACCACCTGGTTCTCGAGCGCCCGGGCGGCGTCGAAGAGGTTGAACCGTGCCAACCACCGGTCGTCCTCGATCGAGGCGCTGGTGGCGGTGCGTGAGGCCGGCCAGGCGGAGATGCAGGCGATGATCTCGGCGCCGTCGACGGCCAGTGCTCGCGCGCCCTCCGGGAAGGCCTTGTCGTAGCAGATCATGGTGCCGATCCGGCCCATCGGAGTGTCCACGCATCCGAAGCCGTCGCCGGCCGCGTAGTAGAGGTTCTCGCCGAGCGGCTGGTGCACCTTGCGGTGGGCGCCGAGCACGCCGTCGCCGGTGACGACGGCGGCGGTGTTGTAGCGGTCCGCACCGTCGGACTCGCACAGACCCACGACCACGGTCATGTCCGCGGCCAGCTCGGCGACCCGCCGGAGCTCGGGGCCGTCGATGTCCATCACGGGCGGGAGGTCCTCGGGCGTCTCGTCGTGGCTGCCGTCGCGGCCCGCCCCGAGCACGGAGAGGTAGCCGCCGAGGCAGGCCTCGGGCAGGGCGAGCAGACCGACGCCGGCCTGTCGGGCATCCTCGATGAGGCCGCCGATCTGGGCGAGGTTCTGGTCCACGTCCCGGCCGAAGCCGGCGCAGACGGCGGCCACGGCGGTGCCGGGCTGAGTGCTGGTGGTCATGTCGCTGGTCCTAGTCCGGTGACGGTGTGGTCGATGGCGTCGGTGACGGTGCCGTCCGGCCAGCGCAGGCCGACGCCTGTGCCGGGGACGAGCTCGCCGCAGACGGCGGAGGAGACGAAGTCAGGCAGCTCGGGCGGCACCTCGGTGCGGCCGGGCGCCTGCGCGGTGAGCATCGCGAAGCCCGGGAAGCAGGTGAGCCAGTCCGCGGTCGAGGCGGTGGGCGGAGTGGGGACGGCGCCGACGTCGATGATCGCGCGGCAGCCGCTGGCCTCGGCCAGCATCCCGGCGGTGCCGACGGTTCCGGCCATGCTGACGTCCTTGGCCGCAGTCGGCGCCAGCGAGGGCACGACTCCGGACAGCGCCCGCAGCTCGGCCGAGGTGCGGTGCGAGGACGAGTCCCACTGGCGGCCGCGGTAGCCGGGCCGCCACCCTCCGCCCAGGTCCGCGCTCAGCCGGAGGAGATCGCCCGGTGCACCCCCACCGCCCGGGACCGGCCGCTCGGTGCGCCCCAGCGCGGTCACGGAGAGCGCGGCCGGGACGCCGAGCTGGGTGTGCCCGCCAAGGACGGGTACGCCCCACGCCTGCGCCGCCTCGGCCAGGCCGCGCACGATCCGGCGGGCGAAGGAGGCGTCGCGGGCTGCGATGGCGTCGAGCAGTCCGACCGGCGCCGCGCCCATCGCGGAGAGGTCGTTGACGTTGACGAGGACCGCGCACCACCCGGCCCACTCCGGGTCGCGCTCGACCATCGAGGGGAGGATCGCGTCGCAGGCCGCGACCAGGTCGCTGCCCGGGACCGGAGCCCCGTCGTCACCTCGGAAGCCCGGGGTCGACTGCCCCACCAGGGCACCGACCAGATCGCCCAGCGGCGCCTTGGTCACCTCGGACAGCTGCCGGATGCGTCGGACCGGCCACTCCATCACGACATGGGTCATGTCGTGGAGGTGGACCCGCTCGTGCGGGATCCAGCCGAGCCTGCGGAACAGCCCCTCGTTCCGGGACTGGACGGTGGCGTCGAAGCGGAGCGCACCTGCCTGCTCGGCCGCGGCGCAGGCGGCCCGGACGAGCGCCGCACCCACGCCGAGAAGCTGGCGTGCGTCCTGCTTGACCGCCAGCCGACTCCCCCGCCACCAGCCCACATCGCGGCCATCCGGCTGCGCCGGATGGAGACGTACGCCGCCCAGGACCTCGCCGTCGCCCGAGCGGGCGAGCAGGACTATCCTGCGGGGGTCTTCATCGACGTCGTCGAGATCGGAGCCGGCGAAGAGACCCTGCTCGGTGACGAAGACCTCCCGGCGCAGCCGGAGGTACGCCTCCAGGTCGGCCGCGGTCTCCGCCCGGAACACCGTGTAGCCCTCGAGGCTCGGCGAGCGGCGTACGGCACCAGCGAGGATGACGTCGTCGAGTAGCTCGGTCATGCCGACTCCTCGCCACAGGCACCGAGTGCGGAGCAGGCGCCGCACGAGGCGCAACCGGCGGCCTGGTCAGCGCCGGCCATGCCGGCCCGGCGCAGGAGCGCGGCGACCCGGGAGGTCACCCGGTAGACGTCGGCGTGCGGCGGCGCCTCGACGCCGTCGACGTCCTTGGCGAGGGTCCCCTCCAGAGGGCGGTAGGGCACGACGAAGGGATAGACGCCCATCGCGATGAGCTCCTCGCAGCCGGCGACGAGCTCGTCAGGATCCTCGCCGAGACCGACCAGAAGGTAGGTCGAGACCTGGTTCCAGCCGAACACCCTGACCGCCTCGGCCCAAGCTGCCCGGTATTCGCTCATCGGCACCGCGCCCTTGCCCGGCATCCAGCGAAGCCGGGACGACTCGTCGAGCGACTCGACATGGATGCCGATCGAACGGGCACCGGCGTCGTACAGCTCCTGGATCGAGGCGAGGTCACCAGGCGGCTCGCACTGCACCTGGATCGACAGGTCGGGCACGACCTCGCGCACCGCGCGCACGCAGCGCGCCAGGTGGGTAGCCCCGCGGTCACGGCCCCGGGACGTCCCGGTGGTCATCACCATCTGGGTGACCCCGTCGAGCTCGACCGCGGCCTTGGCCACCTCAGCGAGCTGGGCGGGCTGCTTGACCGCGATCGTCGAGCCCTGGCGCAGCGACTCCTCGATCGCGCAGAACCGGCAGCGCTCCTCCACGGCGTAGCGCGCACAGGTCTGCACGACGGTGGTGGCGAGCACGTTGGCCGAGTGCAGGCGAGCGATCTTGTCGTAGCCGACACCGTCGGCGGTCACCAGATCGTAGAAGCGGGGCCGGGCGACGGCTTCGACCCCGAGACCGGTGTCGGCTCCGTCGAGGAGCAGCTTGCCGCCGCGTACGGAATAGGGGCTGCGGGGGTTGAGCGGGATGGCCGCGCCGACCCCGTCCAGGAGGACGTGCCCGTCGTCGCTCGGCCCCGCGCCCGAGCGGCGGGCGACCGGGGCGTCGAGCAGGCGGATCCCCTGGATGGCGACGTCGACGCGGGTGCTGGACGAGATCGGCGAGGTCATGGCCGGGCCCCTCAGAGGTTGTAGGTCGAGTTGATGATGGCGCCCTTGCGGGCGTAGTGGATCAGCGCGTCCTGGACGTCGAGCGGGTGCGAGGGCACGACACCCTCGATCAGGTCCTCCTCGCGCAGGCCGTGGAGTCCCATCCCGAAGCGGCAGCAGAAGACGGTGCCGCCCTCCTTGATGAACGTCTCGATCGCGCCGTTGGTGTTGAGCTCTCCGGGGAACCCGGCGTCGCCCATCGTCGGGAAGCCACGGGAGGCCATGCACGCCAGCGTCCCGGGACCGTAGAAGTAGATGGCCGACTCGAAGCCCTTGCGCAGCGCTCGAGTCGCCTGCAGGACGGCGACGAAGCTGACGGAGGACTCGTGCGGGATGCCGTGCACGAGGGTGAAGTACGTCTCCCCGTCCTCGGCCTGGTAGTCGGGGAAGATCTTGGTCGAACCGTAGATGTTGGTGCCCGGCTGCTGCGAGGGGTGCGGGATCTCGCCGAGCGACTTGGCCATGTTCTCGGCGATCTGGGCGTCGATGTCAGCGGTGTCAGTGGTCACTGGGGTCTCCAAAGAGGTGGGATGGGCGATGCGGGGTGGAGGGAGCTCGTCGTCCTTGACGAGTGGCCGGCAGTCGAGCTGCCGGTCTCAGCCGTAGAGGGCTGAGAAGTTGTGGTGGAAGAAGGCGTCGGCGAGCTCGCCGTCGCCGGCCGCGGCGGCCAGCCGGGCATGCTCGCCGGCGAAGTCGCCCCAGGGCGCGTCGGTGGCGAAGAGGATGCGGTCGTGCCCGACGCCACGACGCTCGATCTCCTGGACCAGCCAGGCCGGCGCGAAGCCGATCGCCCAGCTGGTGTCGGTGTAGACCTGCATCCCGGCCTCGATCCAGTCGAAGAGTCGGCCACCGATGAGCTTCATGTGGCCGCTCATCCCGCCGCCGAGATGCACGAGATGGAGGCGCACGTCCCGGGCATAGCGCTCCACGAGAGTGCCGATCTGGTCGACGTCGGAGGCAGCGCCGGGCGAGGTGTGCACGTGCACGGTCAGGTCGTGCTCACGGGCTGCGGCGAAGACCTTGTCGAGCTGCTCGAGGCACTCCGGGTCGGTGGGATGGCCGCCGAGCAGGAAGCTCGTCTTGAGCGCGGCCACTCCCTCCTCGCCGGCGAGGGCGAGGGCCGCGTCGTTGCGGGCCGAGTCGGTGGCCTTGGGCGAGACCCACAGGCCGCACCGGATCCGGTCGTCGCTCTGGGCCGCCTCGATGGCCAGGGAGTTGAGGTCGAAGGCCGCGTCCGGGTCGGGCACGCCGTAGTTCGGCAGCACCAGAGCCCGCTCGATCCGATCGGCGTCGAGATCGGCGACGAGCTCCTTCACGGTGCCGCGCGCGGTGACGTCGGCGGTGATCGCCGGGCCTCCGTAGAACGGGTACGCCGGCAGCCGGCCGATGTGGCGGTGGGCGTCGCGGAGGGGCTTGGTCATGGCATCAAGCCTTCGGCCCAGTCGTTTCGGACTGGTTACGCCTGGAATACGGAACCCGTTTCGGTTCGTAAGTTCGAGGTAACGCGCCTCACCCGAGTCAGGTGAGGCGGCCTCACGCGAGCGGCGCTGCGATGGTGCGGTGCTGACCTGGCTGCGCGAGCGGATCTCTCTGCCTCGCCATCTCTTCGATCGGCGTACGGTCCGACGTGATGCCGCTGCGGGCGCCGTGCTCGGCATCGAGTCGGTCCCGGACGGGCTAGCCAGCGGTCTCCTCGCCGGGGTGAACCCGGTCGCCGGGCTCTACGGCTACCTGTTCGGGCTCGCCGGAGGGGCGCTGTTCACCGGGACCGCCGCGATGGCGATCCAGGGCACGGGGGCGATGGCGATCATCGTCGCCGACGTCGACCTCGACGCCTACGACGACCCGGTGCGAGCGCTCGCCACCCTCTCGATCCTCACCGGTGTGGTCATGATCGTCGCCGGCGCGCTCCGCCTGGGCCGGCTGTTGCGGTTCGTGTCCAAGTCGGTGATGACGGGCTTCATCTCCGCGGTCGGGATCAGCATCGTGCTCGGACAGCTCGACAACTTCACCGGCTACGACTCCCAGGGAAGCAACCGCGTCACCGCGGCGCTGGACCTGCTCCTGCACCTTCCCGGGGTCGACCTCGCGTCGCTGGTGGTCGGCCTGACGACCGTCGCCGGCATCCTCGTCCTGCAGCGCACCCGCCTGGGCGCCACCGGACTGGTGGTGGCGGTCGCCGTCGGCTCCGCGCTGGCCGCCCTGCTCAACGCGCTGGGCAGCGACACCGTGGCGCTGGTCGCCGACGTCGCCGAGGTCCCCGGCTCGCTGCCTCTTCCGGTGTTCCCCGACCTGTCGGCCACGCTCGACCTTCTCCTCCCTGCCGCCGCGCTCGCGTTCGTCGGGCTGGTCCAGGGTGCCGGGGTCTCAGCGGGCTTCCCGAACCCGGACGGCACCACGCGTCCCTCGCGCGACTTCATCGGCCAGGGAGCGGGCAACATCGCCTCCGGCCTCTTCCGCGGCGTACCCGTGGGCGGGTCGACGTCGGCCACCTCGCTGGTCGTCAGCGCGGGCGCCCGGAACCGGTTCGCGCTCCTGGTCGCGGCCGCCGTCATGGCCGCCGTCATCGTCCTGTTCGCCAGTGTCGTCGAGCTCGTCGCCATGCCTGCCCTCGCCGGGCTGCTGATCGTGGTCGGCGTCAGCACCGTCAAGCCGGCCAAGCTGATCGCGGTCGGCAAGACCGGGCCGGTGCCCCTGACGGTGATGCTGACGACGCTGGTGCTCACCCTGCTGATGCCGTTGCAGTACGCCGTGCTGGTCGGGGTCGGACTGTCGGTGCTGCTCTTCGTGATCGGCCAGTCCTCTCGCCTGGTGACGCGCCGGCTGGTGATGGGCGCGGACGACCGGGTCATCGAGACCAACCCTCCGGGGAGCCTCGGCGAACGCGAGGTCGTGGTGCTCCAACCGTACGGGCCGATCTTCTTCGCCACCGCCAGCTCGCTGCGCTCGCAGATGCCGGACCTGACGCCGGCCTCACGCAGGTCCGTGGTGATCCTGCGGCTGCGTGGCGCGGACGACGCCGGCGCCACGCTCCTCGAGGTGCTGGGGACGTACGCCGCCGGGCTCGACGACCTCGGCAGCAGGCTGGTGATCGTCACCGACAACGAGCGGTTGGTTCGCCAGCTGCAGACCGACGACACGCTCGGCCCGGCAGGCTCCGTCTACCAGGGCACCGCGGTGATCTGGGAGGCCACCCGGAAGGCCTACGAGGACGCCGTCGCCTGGGTGGCGCAGGACGAGGAGGAGTCCGGCGATCAGGAACGGCCGTCGGCCGGGGGTACCTATCGCGACCCGCACGAGGGCGACTGGCCACCTGACCAGATGGCCCTCTGAGGCCGAGCTGTTCGCAAGAAACCGGTCGTTCACCCCTTTCCGGCGATCACCGACACCTCCCGGCGTATGCACCCTGGGGTCGTGACGACCACGGTGGCCCCTGAGCACTCGCGTACCGACTGGCGCGAGCTGATCGCGATCCTGTTGCTGTCGGTGACGGCGATCCTGACAGCCTGGACCGGCTTCCAGGCCAGCAAGTGGAGCGGCGCCATGTCGATCTCCTTCTCCCAGGCATCGACGAACCGGATCGAGGCGGCCCGGTTGGAGTCCACGGCCAACCGCAAGCTCTCGGTCCAGGTCGCCCTCTTCACTCAGTGGCTCGAGGCCTATCAGAGCGGCGACACCGAGCTCACCGAGTTCCTCCAGGCGCGCTTCCCAGAGCCGCTGGCAACGGTCTTCCCTGCCTGGCTCGACACCCGGCCCCTCAAGGACCCCGACGCCCCCGCCACGCCGTTCGACATGGAGGCGTACGTCATCCCCGAGTCCGTCCAGGCCGGCGCCGCCGACGCGAAAGCCGACCGCAAGTTCTCCCAGGCGCTCCGCAACAACCAGCGCGGCGACAACTACACCGTTCTGACCATCGGCTTCGCCTGCGTGCTCTTCTTCGCAGCCCTCTCCGAGCGCATGCGTCGCCGCAGGGCACAGTGGGCACTGCTCGGTATCGGCGGTGTGGGTTTCGTGGTCCTGGCGGTCATCTTGATGACGTTCCCGAAGATGATCTGACCCTGGTCACCTGAAATAGGTGATCCTTCGCCATTTTTTGCCGTCTACTTTGAGTAGCATCGCAAGATGACCGGACGGGTATTCCGCTCATCTACGGCGCGGTGACACTCATCAGCACTCTCCCCCCAAACGAGCGCACGACGCTGACGTGGCATCAGAGCTCTGACTGAGGGGAGGGGTTGTGCAGCGCAGTAGGCCGGCGCCCGCTACAGACCCGACGACAGCAGGACCCGCGCCGATGCCACGCCGTGAGGCGGCGACGGCGGTGATACCCCCAACGAGGGACGGTGATGGCGCGGCCAGCGCCCCGTGGCCTCGCCTCCCGAGGGTCTACGTGCCACGCCGCTCGCTGTGGGCCGACCTCGACCGCTCCGCCGATGCCGCGATCACCCTGCTGATCGCGCCCGCCGGCGCCGGCAAGACCCTGGGGGTCGCCGGATGGCTGCGGCAACAGACCGGCGACGGACCTCCGCGCGCACAGCGCTGGGTGGACGCCGACGGCACGATGACCCCCGATCAGCTCTCCGGCATGATCGATGAGACAGCAGAGGGCACGCCCCCTCGCATCGTCATCGACGACGCACACCTGCTTCGCGCCGCCACGCACCGGATGCTCAACGAGCGGCTCAACGACGATCCCGACTCCATGCGTCTGGTGATGATCAGCCGTTGGGACCTGCCCTTCACCAGGCTGGTGCCCGAGCTGCTGGGCAACTTCTCGGTCGTACGAGGCAATGTGCTGCAGCTGAGCGACGTCGAGGCCGAGGCGCTCATCGTCGAGCACGCCCGCACCGATTCCAGGCCCGTCATCGACGCCATCGTCCAGCAGGCCCGCGGCTGGTGCGCCGCGGTCGTCCTCGCGGCCCGCTCGGTCCACGCAAGCCCTCCGGGCAGGGCGGGCGAGACCGTTTTCGAGGACGGAACCGTCGGTCTCGGCGACCGGGTGGCGAGCGAGGTGTTCGCGTCGCTGTCCGCACGCGCGAGGCACCTGCTGCTGTGCACATCTGCCGAGACGGTCGTGACCGCCAGGACCGCCGCCCATCTCTCCCAGGATCCGAGCGCCGGGGAGACGCTGACCGATCTGGAGAGCACCGGGCTGCTGGTGACCCGCGCGGTCCCCCTCGTCCCCGACGCCCACGGTGAGGAGGCCTACCGGATCCACCCGCTGCTCGCCGAGGTCGTACGCCGCCGGCTGGTCGCCAGCGGGGTCGATGTCGCCCGGGCGCAGTCGACCGTGGTGCGTGCTGTCCGGATCGACCGCACGCGCGGCGAGGCGCGGAGCGCGCTGCGACGGCTCGAAGCCGTCGGCGCCCACGAGGAGATGGCGGTCGTGCTCGCCGACGACGGCGTCAAGACGGCGATGCGCGGCGGCGACCGCCTCGGTCCCTTCGCACGCAACCTCGCCGAGCACGTCGAGACGACCCCGAGGGCCTGGTTCGCACTCGCGATCGAAGCCTGGCTCGACGGCGACGTACACGAGGCCGAGCACTGGCTCGACCACTGTCTGGCGCCGCCGGCGGCGATGTCGGAGGAGGAGCTCGCCTGCATCGGACTGATGCGGGCGCGACTCGGCCTCGAGCCCCTCCGCGCCGCAGCCGACCGGGCCGCCGAGGTGGTCCGGGGCAGGCACAGCGCCGGCGGCGAGGCCGACGTCCTGCCGCAGCTGCTCACCGAGCTCGGCATCACCCAGAGCTGGCTCGGTCAGCTGTTGGAGGCGGAGCAGAGCCTCACCTCCGCGATCGGGCTGGCCCGCACCTGGGACATGCCGGCGGTCGGGGCCGACGCCTCCAGCCATCTGGCGATGACCGAATACATGCTGGGTCGCGAGGCGGCCTGCGGAGAGATCGCCGACGAGACCGCCGCCCTGCTCGAGCGGGCCGACCGAGGCGGGCCGCACGGCACCCGTAGCGACTTCACCCGCACCCGGACGGCGCTGGCCGCAGCCCTGGCGCGCACCGCACGGCTCCCCTGGCTCGAGCTGGTGCCCATCCCGGACGCGAAGCTCCATCCCGCGGACCTGTGCACCCGGTTCTGGATGAGGCTCCGGGACGCACACCTCACTCTGTCCGACCACTCGGTCGTGCGCGCCCGCCAGATCCTCGGCGAGCAGTTGGACCTGCCCGGGGCCTTCCGTCTTCCGGACCACCTGCAGGTCACCCTGCTGCTCAACCGGGCCGAGCTGGCCGCGCTGGCGACCGACCGGCGTTCGCTGAAGTCCGTGGAGGGCGAGCTCACCGAGCGCGGGATGAACGGCGAGGCGGCCCTGGCCAGGGCGCTGCTCGCCGACCTCGACGGAAACCGGCGCCTCGCCGCGGACCACTTCGACACGGCCGCCCAGCAGGCGACCTGGCCCCAACCGATGACCCGAGGCGTCGCGCTCGTCGGACGGGCGGAGCTGCTCCACGAGCTGGGAGACGTGGACGCGGCGGCCGAACATCTCCAGCAGGTCGCGATCGAGACCGAGGTGCGCCAGAACGCGATCCCGTTCCTCGGCTGGACCCGACAGGGGACCCCCGTGCAGACCATGCTCGGACGGTTCCCCACGCTCCGGCCGCACCGCTGGGTCAGCAAGATCTCGGCCGGCATCGCGGACATGTCCAGCCTGACGACCTATTTCGACCAGGGCACGCCACGTCCGACCGAGGCGGTCGACGAGGCGGCGGGGCCGCTCCCCGGCCTGAGCGCCCGGGAGCGGGACGTCCTTCGTGAGCTCGCTCGCGGATCGACGTACGCCGACATCAGCGCCGCTCTCTACGTCTCCGAGAACACGGTGAAGACGCACGTCAGCAGCCTCTACGCCAAGCTCGGCGCCTCACGGCGGAGCGAGGCGCTGGCCGTGGCGCGGAGCCTGAACCTCATCTGAGGATCTCCGCGCGGACCCGGCCGAGGCGAGAGCTCGCTCTCGGCCGGGTCCGAACCTCAGCTCGTGGCCTCGGAACGGAGCCGGAATGCCATCACGATGGCGATGAGGCCGACGACGATCAGCCAGATACAGGAGACCACCAGGAGCGCGCCCAGCGAGACCTCCGGGTTGATGAGCAGCACGGCACCGGCGAGGACGGTGATGGCTCCGGTGGCGATGTCCCACATACGTCGCCCAGGGGCCGGCCGGAGGACGGCGCCGATGATGTCGACGATGCCTCCGATGACCCACCAGACTCCGAGCAGGATGGTGACGATCAGCAGCGTCTGGATCGGGTCACGCAGGAAGAGCAGGCCGACGACGATCGCCAGCGCCCCCGAGAAGCCGACGACCGCTCGCAGGCCGCCCTCCATGGAGCTGCCGGCCACCGCGGCGATGAGGCGGAACACTCCCGACACGATGATCTGGATCGCGATGATCACCGCGAGGACGACGAGCGTCTGCTTCGGCCAGACCGCGAGGATGACGCCGAGCGCCGTGGTGACCAGCCCGTAGGCCAGGACCAGGCCCCAGTAGTCCCCGAGGCCCTCGAACACGGACCCGGAGCCGACGGGACGGTCCTGAGCCGGCGTGGCCGAGCTCTGATCCGGCCCGGCACCCGAGCTCCGTACGTCGGGGCCCGGAGGCTCCGAGCCGGTGACGTCGGGGCCTGGGATGTCGGAGCTGGCCATGTCAGAGCTCGGCACGGCTCGACATCAGCTGCGCGAGCGACCAGATGACGAAAATGTAGAGCGCCAGCATCGCGAGCGCCCAGAACGGGTAGTAGGGCATGAAGGCGAACGCGGAGACCGAGCCGATGACCGCGATCACGATGCCGGAGATACGGGCCCACGTCTGTCCGAGGAGCAAGCCGATACCGACGGCTATCGCGATCGCCCCGAGGACGATGTGGATCCAGCCCCAGGCGGTGAGGTCGAACTTGTAGACGTAGTCGACGCCCTTGACGTAGACGGTGTCCTCGAACAGGGCAGCGATGCCGGAAAGGACCTGGAAGATGCCTACTGTCGTGAGGATGGTGCCAGCGAAGATCGCGCCGGAGAAGGCGAAGGCGGTCTTGACCGGAGTGTCGTAGCCTCCGCCTCGTGGTGTGGTGGTGCTCATGATGGGGTACTCCCTGTGGTCGTGAGCGGTTTCTCGTCGACCGCTTCAATGGACGAGAAGTTAGGCCGCTTCGGCCCCGGCGGGCTCACCCGCAACGGGCGATCCTCCGGCACCGAAGACGTCGCGCAGTGCTGCTTCCTGGCCATCGGTCAGCTCGGTGAAGATCGGGTCGGACGGCAGTCGCCCTCCGAGCGCGTCCCTGACCGAGTCGACGACACCGTCCGTGGTCAGCACGAACAGGGCCGAGGTCCCGGGGGTGACCCGGTCCCTGACCCTGTTGATGAAGCCGTCATCGATCCCGACGGCGCTCAGCGCGTCCGAGACCAGCCCGGTGGCGGTGCCCAGGGCCGCGCCGAGCAACGGCACAAAGAAGATGAAGCCGAGCAGAAGCCCCCAGAAGGACCCGCCCAACGCTCCCCCGCCCACATCCGTGGCCGGATGCAGCTCGATCGTCCTCAGCTTCGTGGTGCTCGACGGCCAGGAGAGCGCCGCGGCGTCGTGGAGGTCGATGAGGCCCTCACCAGCCAGCTCCTCCAGCGCGTGCATGGTCTCCTCGGCGCCCTCAGGTGTGTCGAACGTCCACACCGTCAGAGTTCCTGTCGACATGTCCTCCCCCGCTCCTGGTATCCGTCAGCTGAGCAGTCGCTGTTTGGCGGCTGCGAACTCCTCGTCGCTGAGGATCCCCTGGCTGTGCAGCTCACCCAGCTTGGCGAGCTGCCCGGTCAGATCGTTCTGTGCCGGTGCCGCCGGCGCGGGCGGTGCAGCAGGTGGCGGTGGCGGCTGGGCCGCGGCGTACTGCTGTTGCTCGTACTGCTGCTGCTCGTACGCCTGTGCCTCGGCCTGTTCCTGGGCTTTGGCCGCCTGCCGGCGGTTGACGGCGTTCGAGGTGGCGGTGGCGGTGCCGGCGATGACTGCCGTACGTGCGACGGCGCCGACGAGACCGGGCCGGCCCATGCGTCTACGCAACATAGCGTGTCTCCTCTCTATCGGGCGGCGGATGCGAAGGCGACGTCGACGTCCTCGGGCGGCACGCGCAGGAACAGCTCGACCTCGGCACCGACGCTCCGGATCTGTCCGACGGCCTCCCGCGCCCAGATCTGCTCGTAGACCACCGCGAGGCCGGCCTGGCCGGGCTCGAGGGCGGTGGCGAACGTCTCGATGTCGGCGTCGCTCAGCAGGTCGTTGGGGTCGATCTGAAGACCCGACAGCTCGGCAGGCAGACCCTCGGCCTCTTCCAGGTCAAGGGCCCGGAAGCTGCCGCCGGCGTCCTTGGACATCAGCACGCAGTCGATGATCCGGATCACTCCGCTCTCGACCGGTTGCCGCAGCACTGCCGCGAGGTCGCCGAGCTCGACGTCCTCCGACATCGACAGGAACAGGATCTCGACCGGGCCGCGTTCCATCGTGCCTCCCACGTATCACACGCCTGCCGGGCGGCAGGACGACTCCGACGCTATGTCGCTCTGAGCCCGTGCTGCTCACCCGCATCGGGTGACTTGGGCCGGTTCATTCCGGCCGGTCCGGGGGCGGTTCCCGGGAAGCGACCACCGCGGCGTGCGTGGACTCACCCAGGATCTGGGTGGCCGGCTCGATGTGGACCCCGCTGAGCCGTTGGAGCGTGCCGTCCGCCGACCAGCGCTCGACCAGGTCCGGGTCGACCCCGGACAGGTACAGACGCGCGCCCGCTCCGTCCAGGTCCCGGGCGTAGTCCCCCACGACCTTCAAGAACGTGGCGCCCAGCGTCGTACGCCCCCGTAGTCGCAGCACCACGGCGGTGGCCGCCTCCTCGCCCTGGTCCGGCGCCGGCCCTTCGGGAGGGAGCGGCAGCCGGCGCTGCAGCGTCCTAGCCCCGGCGTAGAACAGCGAGCCGTACGCCTCGAGCACGACCAGCTCGCCACGCGTCAGCTTCCGCGGCACCGGGCTCTCGATGAGGCGCCCCTCCTCGTCCCGCTCGATACGTACGATCCTCAGGTCCAGGGAGTCCTGTCGCAGCTGCAGCAGGAGCGACGCGATCACGCCGATGCCGACCGCCTGTGCGACCGGCAGCAGGAGGACGGCCACGAAGGTCGCCGTCATCGCGACGGCCGGGATGACGCCGGTCCGTGCGACGCTCACCACCTCGCGTGGACGGATGGACGCCGCCCCGGCGTAGATGAGCACCGCGGCGAGGGTCGGCATCGCGACCTTGCCGACGATTCCCGAGAGCAGCACGAGGATCACCGCCATCCAGATACCCGTCCAGATCGCGCCCCACCGCGAGGCGGCACCCGCCGTGGCGTTGAGGGCCGTCTGGCCCACGGATCCGCCGACCGGCTGCCCGCCGAAGAACCCCGAGGCGACGTTGGCGAGGCCCTGTGAGGTGAAGTCCCGGCGCGTCGACGACCTGCTGCCGTCGGGGTTCGGAACTGCCTCGGACACCCCTGCCCCCTGGATGAGCACGAGCGCGGCGATGGCAATCGCACCTGTGACCATGTCCATGTCGAGCAGGCTCAGGTCGGGCAGGTGCGGGATGGGCAGGCCCTGCGGGATCTTGCCGGAGTCCTCCACGCTGACCACATCGGCCCCCGTCACCAGAACGGTGACGGTCGGCACGACGAGGGCTACCAACGGCGAGGCCACCGCCAGCCGGGTCGGCGCCAGCACGAGCAGCAGGAACAGCGCCCCCAGACCGGTCGCGACGGTGGGCAGACTGCTCTCGTCGAGCCGGGTGAGGAGGTCCCACGCCTTGGCTGCGGCGAAGGGTCCCTCGGCGTCGACGCCGGCGATGTCCGGGAGCTGGCCGAGCACGATGTTGACCGAGACCCCGGTGAGGAAGCCGAGCATCACCGAGTAGGACACGAACCTGATGTAGCGGCTCAGTCTGAACAGCGCGGCCAGGAGCATCATCCCGCCCGCGACGATCGTCAGCAGCAGCATCGCCGCCGACCGGTCGTCGGCGTCGTGACCGGCCAGGACCGAGCCGGCGGCCAGCGCCGAGGCGCTGGTGGTGGTGACCACCATCATCCTGGTCGAGGAGCTCAGTCCGCCGGCGATGGGACCGGCGAAGGAGGCGTAGAGCCCGTGGGTCGGGTTGACCCCGGCGAGCACGCTCGACGCCATCCCATCCGGCACGCTGGCGATGGCACCGGGCAGCCCGGCGACGAAGTCGCGGCGCCAGTGGCGCTTCTGCGGGGTGATCTCCCGGACCTCCCTCCGCAGCACCCGTTCCGCACGTGCCTGGGTGCGACGTAGCGACCCCACGTAGAGCCGCCGCAGCGGCGTACGACCGTCCGGGTCGGGATCCATGTCGCCCTTGGCCACCGGCGCTCCAATCCAGGGAGGAGGAAGGCGTACGGACGTCGGGCCCACGCCGTCAACGCATCCTCCCCGGGACGGGTGACCCGAGGCTCACCCCTTACGGGCGATCCAGGAACAGGTCCGGCGTAGCAGCCTCACCGATCGTGGCCAGACTCATCGCTCCGTCGTTCAGCGGCTACTCGCCGTCCTGGATCAGGTCCGACGTCCTCGCCGGGCTCACCGTGTGGGCGGTGCTCGTGCCCGAGTCTTTGGCGTACGCCACCATCGCCGGTGTGCCGCCTGTCGTGGGCCTCTACGCGGCCGTGCCGGCGCTGGTGCTCTACAGCCTGCTCGGCTCCTCGCGCCATCTGATCGTCGCGCCGATGTCGGCCACCGCAGCGCTCTCGGCCGGGATCGTGGCGGACTTCGCGTCCGGTGGGGCCGACGTCGTCGCGCTCACCGTCGGCCTGGCCATCGCGACCGGGATCGTCGCGCTCATCGCCGGCTTGATGCGCCTGGGCTTCCTGGCCGCCTTCATCAGCGAGCCGGTCCTGAGAGGCTTCATCATCGGGCTCGCGCTGACGATCATCATCGGGCAGCTTCCGTCGCTGGTGGGTGTGGAGAAGGGCTCGGGCAACTTCTTCGAGAAGACCTGGGACCTGCTGCGCCAGCTGGGTGACGTCGATGCCCTGACCATCGCCATCGGGGCCAGCAGCCTCGCTGTCCTGCTCGTGCTGCGGCGGCTGGTGCCACTCCTTCCCGCTTCCCTGATCGTGGCACTGGTCTGCATCGGGCTCACCGCCCTGCTCGGCCTCGACGAACGCGGGCTCGCCATCGTGGGCCACATCGACGCCGGCCTGCCCACCATCGGGCTCCCGGACGTGTCGGCTCCCGAGTTCCGCGACCTCCTCGCGGCCGCCGTCGGCGTGATGCTCGTCGGGTTCGCCGAGGGCCTGGGCGCCGCGAAGACGTACGCGGCCAAGAGCGGCTACGACATCGACCCGAACCGCGAGCTGCTCGGCCTGGGCGTCTCCAACCTGGGTGCCGGCCTGGCGAGCGGCATGGTGGTCAACGGCTCGCTGTCCAAGACCGCCGTCAACGGCTCGGCCGGGGCGAAGTCGCAGCTCTCGGCGGTGACCGCCGCAGTGCTCACGCTGCTCACCCTGCTGTTCATGACCAAGCTCTTCGCCGACCTTCCCGAGGCCACCCTGGCGGCGATCGTGATCGCCGCGGTGATCGAGCTCGTCGACATCTCTGCGCTGCGCCGGCTGTGGCGGGTGCGGACCGGACAGGTCACCAAGATCTACCAGATCAGCGCCCGCGCCGACTTCGTCGGCGCCGTCGCAGCACTGATCGGCGTGCTCGTCTTCGACACCCTGCCCGGTCTCGTGATCGGCATCGCCGCCTCGGTCATCCTGCTCATCGCGCGGACCTCGCGGCCGCACATCGCGCCGCTGGCCCCGGTCGAGAGCACCGATGACGACAGTGCGTCCGCGCACCCGGGGCTGTGGGTCGACCAGAGTCGCAATCCGGCGTACGCAGGGATCCCGGGTGTCTTGGTGTTCAGGGTCGAAGCGTCCCTGCTCTTCGTCAACGCCGACTTCGTACGCGAGCAGGTCCGTGAGCTCGCCATGGAGGTGCCGGACCTTCGACTGGTCGTGCTGGACGGTCGGGCGACGCCTTCGATCGACGTCACCGCCACCGAGATGCTGACTCAGCTGCGTGCCGATCTACAGCGCCTCGGCGCCGACCTGGCACTCGCCGGCGACGTGGGTCAGGTGCGCGACGTCCTGCTCGAGGCCGCCGGGGAGGGTCCGCCGCTGGTCTACCCGACCGTCGAGGCCGCCCTCGCGGCGGCTACCCAGGAGGCGGCTACTGAAGAGCCGCCGTCAGGCGCATGACGTTGTCGACGTACGCGGCCCCGCGCCCGCGGCGCGACCACGCCTCGATGCTGAGCTCGCTCGACCTCTCCCGGTAGTCGTCGAGCACGCTCTGCAGGTCGTCGACCACCTGCTCGCTCTCGAGCAGCACGATGACCTCGTAGTTGAGCGCGAAGGAGCGGTAGTCCATGTTCGAGGAACCGACGACGGCGATCGTGTCGTCGACCGTGAAGAACTTGGTGTGGAGGACGTACGGCGCCGGGTAGAGCCGGATCCGGACGCCGGCATCGAGCAGGTCGGCATAGTAGGAGCGCTGAGCGTGGAAGACCATGAACTGGTCGGCGCCCTCGTTCACGAACAGCTCGACCTGGACACCCCGCTGCGCGGCGGTCGTGACGGCGTAGAGAAGCGACTCGTCCGGTACGAAGTAGGGGCTGACCAGGCAGATCCGCGACTGTGCGCGGTAGATCAGCGTGTTGAAAAGGCGCAGGTTGTTCTCGGTCACGAAACCGGGACCGCTCGGAACGACCTGGCACGCCACGTTCTCGGCGGCTCGTTCCGTCCGCTGGACCTGCAGAGGTTCACGCGGAAGGAGCATGTCCCGGATGCTCTCGGCGGTCTCGGCGTACCAGTCAGTCGCGAAGACGACCGCCAGGTCCCGGACCGCCGGCCCCTCGATCCGGATCATCAGATCGACCCACTCGCGCCCCGCCTTGTGGTTCTTCGGCTTGTTGTAGCCGGGCTCGATGAGGTTCTGCGAGCCCGCGAACGCCACCGCGCCGTCGACGACGAGGATCTTGCGGTGGTTGCGGAGGTCCGGGCGGCGGAGCTCGCCGCGCAGCGGCCGGACCGGCAACATCGGCGCCCACTTGATGCCGGAGCCCTCGAGCCGCGACAGCATGTCCTGATGGCCGGGGATGCCGCGCGAGCCGAGATGGTCGAACAGGAAGCGCACCTCCACCCCGCGGGCGACGGCGTCGACAAGCGCGTCGAAGAAGTCGCTGGTGTCCTCGTCCCAGGCCGAGATGTAGAACTCGACGTGCACGAACCACTTCGCGCTGCATACGACCTCGGTCATCGCCGCGAACGTCCGCGCGTAGTCCGGATGGATCTCGATCCGGTTGTCCCCGGTCAAGGGCAGAGATCCCAGGCGCTCGTTGAGCCGCACCGCGCCGACCGAAGGACCCTCTGGAGCCGTCTGTGCCGCCGGGTCGTACCTGATCTCGGCGCTGACCAGCTCGTTGACCTGCCGCTGCCACGCCCGACGCTTGCGGCCGACGCTGGTGCTCCCGAAGAGCAGGAACGCGAGCAGGCCGAACGCAGGCAGCGCCAGGATGAGGAACAGCCAGGCCAGGCCCGTCGACGGCTTTCTGCCGCCGGGGATCACACCCAGCGCCACCACACAGACCGTGATGTGGGCGACGACGAGAGCTGCGCTGACGAGACTCGCGACCCAGGTGGAGGCGTCCATCAGAGCGACCCCACTCCGTCGCCGACCATCTTGACCCCGAGCACGACGAGGAGAACCGTCATGATGGCCGCGTTGTGGGCGATCATCCAGGCCTTGATGCCCTCCAGCAGGCGGGCCGCGCGCTCACCGGACACCAGGTAGATGCCGAACGGCACCAGCACGCCCAGGCTGGCGACGAGGGTGAAGACGGCCATCGCCACGATCCGCTCGCTGGTCACCGCGGTCGCCGTCGCGATCGTGCTGGCGGCCGAGACCACGAGCAGCAGGTTCTTGGGGTTGACCGACCCCAGGAGTACGCCGGTGCCGAAGGCCTTGAACGCGTTGAACTCGTCCAGCGCCGCCATCCACGATGGAGTGGCTGCAGGCTCGCCCTCCTCCGGCCTGCCCTGCCAACTGCGTAGGGCGAGCAGGAGGAGCAGAGCTCCGAGGACGATCTTCAGCAGGGCCGCCCAGGTCGGGGTCTCCGCGTCTCCCGATCCGGCCGCACCGACGAGCAGCGCGACGATCGTACCGAGCACGAAGATGCCCGCCAGCCACCCGACGACGAAGGCCGTCCCGTTGGAGCTGGCGTGGCGGCTGACCAGCATGAGTACCAGCGCGACGATCGGCATGGGGCTGACGAGCACACCCACGGCGATCGGCAGAGACTCGCCTATTGCTTCGCCCATGGCCAGACTTCAGCGCAGGGCGGCCTCCGCCGGCCTCACCTTCTCCGGGTGAGAAACGTACGCACCTGCTGCACGAACCAGGCGACGACCGGGTCCTCGACGAGCAGCCGGCCGAGCAGCGCACCGCCGACGACGATGCCGCCGAAGCCGATCAGCCAGGTCGAGAGCGCGAGGATCACGCCCAGCATGCCGAACTGCTCGGCGTTCGACTCGACATAGGCAGGCATCAACCACGCCGAGCCTCGGCTGTAGAGGACCTGGACGACGCCGGTCAGCACCGCACCCGGAAGCAGCAGCCATCCCCGGGCGCGTCCGAACAGCAGCACCCAGCTGGTCCCCCACCAGACGGCGCACGCGCCCACGATCTGGAGCAACGGACGGAGCAGGTCTCCCGGATCGGTGAGCAGGCTGACGACCGTGTTGACCACCCCGAGGCAGGCCAGCCAGACAACGACCCAGAGCAGACAGCGACGGGCTCCGCGCAGGCCTCCGATGTGCTCCTGCTCCCATACCCGCTCGAACATCCGCTGCACGGCACGGCCGAACGAGGTCGCCGACACGATCGTGATCGCCAGGCCCACCGCCCCGGTCTCGGAACGTACCTGGTCCAGGTTGATCTCTCCCGACACCTGGCGTACCGCCTCGTCACCGACGCCCGTGACCTGCGAGACCTGTTCCAGGGCGTTTCCGGTGAGGTGGGGCAGGAAGGCCGCGAGTACGACCAGCATGGGCACCATGGCCAGGAGCGCCTGGGCGGCGATCAGCATGCACCGGTCGATGAACTCGATCCGAATGGTCTCTGTGGCGAGCTTCCGCAGCAGGGGGACGTGGGCGACCAAGGCCTCCACCCGGCCCCGCAGGGCAGCCACGTCCACGTGAGCAGTGTTCCCCCGGGCTCGTCTGCTCACCCTCGCCCGTTTCCGGTGACCGCTCCGGGCGCCTCGCCGCTTACGTTGGTCAAACCAACGTCCAGGACACTCGCTGGAGCCAACCATGAACGAACACATGATCGACGTGATGCGCTCATGACCCGGATCCTCATCCGGGTGGGCTCGTCGGTGTCGGACGACGTCATCGAGACGTTCCCCCACCTGACCCGGGCCACGCAGCGGGCGACGACGACCCTGGTCGGTGACCTCGCGGACGCCAAGGAGCTGCAGGGCGTGCTGGACCTACTCAGCTCGCTGGGGGTCGACGTCATCGAGATCGTCACCATCCCCGAGTAGCTCCACCGGGGCGCTTCCCGCGATGAGCGGCATCAGCCAGCGCTTCGCCGGGTCGGCCTCCACGAAGACCGCGCGTACGAACAGGGTGAACGGGACCGCCATGACCGCACCGATCGGGCCCATGATCCAGGACCAGAAGATCAGTGACAGGAACGTCAGCGTCACCGAGAGGCCGACGGCCTCACCGACGACCTTCGGCTGGATCACCGACTGGATCACCACGTTCAAGAGGCAGTAGACGGCGATGACCGCGAGCATGAGCGCGAGGTCGTCGTCCAGCAGCGCGAGGATCGCCGGTGGTATCAGCCCGATCACGAAGCCGACGTTCGGGATGTAGTTCGTCAGGAACGCGAGCAGGCCCCACACCAACGGCGCCGGCACGCCCAGCAGGTAGAGCGCCACGGTGTCGAGGGCGGCGACGATCAGTCCGAACACCGTCGAGACCAGCAGGTAGCGGCGCGTTCCGACCGAGAACGAGGACAGGGCATCCACGAGGCCCGGGCGCCGACGGCTGACCGAGGCCAGCTGGCGCGGCAGCGCCGTCGCGTCGATGGCCATGAACAGACACAGCGCCAGGATGAAGACCACCGTGGACAGCACCCCGAACATCCCGTTCAGAGCACCGGAGACCACGGACAGCAGGTTCGAGAGGTCGAACGACTCGACGATCTTGAGCACCTCGTCCGTGCCGATGCCGACCCTGGTGAGCCAGTCGGTCAGGTCATCGACGCGCTCTTTGGCGACACCGCTGTAGGTGCTCAGCAAGGTGGCGAAGCGAGCCACCGCGAGCACCACGCACACGCCGAGACCGATGATCCCGGCGACGACCGCGATGATGGAGAGGGCGGTGGCGACGCCCGCCGGCACGCGCTGCGCCAGCCAGTTCCGCGCCGGATGGACGACGATGGTCAGCACCATCGCGAGGAACAGCGGCCCGAGGATGTCGCTGGCTGCCTGCAGACCGGCCACGAGGATCACCACCGCAGCGGATCCGAACAGGACCGCCAGGACCCTGAACTGCGGTGGCCAACTCGTGGCCGACTCTTCCGGGCTCTGTGTCCTGGGGCTCACGGCTCCCATGGTCTAGCCCGTACGGACCGTCCGTCTCACCCGATTGGGGTGAGCGCGACCACCCGAGTGTGCGTATCCCGGGCCCGTATACGGGCCCTTTGACTCCTTACTCTATCGACGAGTCGCTGATTGGATGGTTGCCGGTAAAAGTCTTCTCGGAGATGGGAAAAGCGAAAGTTTGCGGATGTTAGACACCGGTTCTCGCGCCTATGTGGCGCCAACAAGGCTGCGCGTTCCGCGGATACTGCCCACGTTCGTCAACCGGGACCGGTTGGTCGAGGACGCCGTCGGGCAGCGCCGGTTCACCCTGGTCTGCGCCCCCGCGGGCTATGGGAAGAGCATGCTCGTGGCCGACTGGGCCACCCGCGCCGCCGCCCGGGAGGAACCGGTCGCCTGGTTGTCGCTGCACAAGCAGGACGACAGGCCGTACGAGTTCTGGTCGGCGCTGATCGAGGCCCTCGTCCTGGCTGGCCTGCCCGGGAGGACCGAGCAGCTCGACGGGTTGACCCCGCCCGCGCAGGGGACCGAGCCGGGGTTCGTCACGAAGGTCGTTGAGTCGCTCCTGGCCGCCGGGGTGCGCTGGATCGTGCTGGACGACGTACATCTGCTCCACGACGACGAGGTCCTGCGCGGGCTCGACATCCTCCTCGCCGAGCTGCCGCCCGAGGTGGGCCTGGTGATGGCGTGCCGATCCGAGCCGACGCTCACGCTCCACCGGCTGCGGCTCGACGGGTCGCTCTCGGACGTACGCGGCAAGGACCTCGCCTTCACCGACGGCGAGGCGCTGGAGCTGTTCGCGGCCAGCGACCTACCGATGACGGCGGACGCGATCTCGAATCTCGTCGGCCTGACCGAGGGCTGGGCCGCAGCGCTCCGGATGGCGGTGGTCGCGGCCATGGTCGGCGACGACCCTGCCGAGGTCGTCGCGTCCTTCGACGGCGACGTCCGCACGGTGATCGAGTACGTCCTGACCGAGGTCGTCCACCGGCTCGAACCGGAGCTGGTCGAGTTCCTCTACGCGACCTGCGCACCCCACCACCTGTCCATCGACCTGGCTGCCCACCTCTCCGGCAGGCCCGACGCCGGCGCCCTGCTCGACCGGCTGTGCACGGCGAACGCGCTCGTCAGCCAGTCGGGCGACTCCGCGTGGTACCGCTACCACGCGCTGCTGCGGAGCTGCCTGCTCGCCGCTCTGGCCCGACGCGACGTCGAGGCTCCGGCACGCCAGCACCGGGCCACCGCGGTCTGGCTCGACGCACACGGCGAACCCGCGACCGCATTGCGGCATGCGGCGCGGGGCGGGGACCAGGACCTGCTCGACGCCCTGCTCCGCGCGAACGGACTCCAGATGATCCTCTCCGGCCGCGGTGATCTCGTACGCGCAGCCCTTGCATCCCGCGATGGGATCGCCACCGACCATCGGGTCGCAGTCATCGCCGCTCTGGCGGCACTTGATGTCAACGACCTTCCTGCGGCCGACGATGCGCTGAGCGTCGTGCCGGCCGGCGATCCACGATCCGAACCGACGTACGCAGCGATGGTCGCCGCGGCCGTCGTCCAGCGTGCCCTCGCCGGGGGCGACGTCGTCGCGGCCCTGCAGGACAGCGCGATCCTCGACATCGCCACGACGGGAGACAGCGACGTCAACCTGGTCCTCCTTTCCCAGCGCGGACCCGCCCGGATGCGCGCCGGCGACTATCTCGGAGCCATCGACGACCTCGCGCAGGCGCTGGTGCTGGCCCGCAGCCGTCGCTACGACCAGGTCGTGCTCGAGACCATGTCACAGCTGTCCGGGATGACCGGCGCGATGTGCGACTTCAATGCGTCCCTCGACTGGTCCGACCAGGCCATCGCGTTCGCCACCCGGCACGGCTGGCGGGACTCGCCGCGGCTGGCCTACTCCTATCTCGTGGCCGCATGGACCGCCTTCCAGACCGGAGACTGCCAAAGACAGCTGCAGTACGCCGAGCTCGGCATGCGAGCGCTGGACGGCGTGAACAACTCCGAGGTCGAGTTCGGCGTACGCGGCATGCACGCGCTGGCGACCTTCGAGGCCACGACGGGACCGGAGCGGGCTGCGGCCGCCGCGGCCTTCCGGCGGATCTGGCAGATCGAGCCCGCCGAACACATCTCTCCCGCCGCGATCAGCGCCGTCACGCCCCAGGAGATCCGGGTGGCCCTCGCCATCGGCAGCGAGGACTGGGCGGCGCAGACCGCGGCCCGCGTCCGCGCCCAGATGCCGGGAAGCGCCGAGTGCACGATCCCGGACGCCCAGATCCTCGCCGCCGCCGGACGGACCCGCGACGCGCTGACCGAGCTCGAGCCGGTGCGCGACGGGACCCGCCCGGCACACGTACCGACGACCGTCGTCTACGCGCAGGTGCTGGCTGCGGCCCTGGAGTCGTCCCTGGGCAATGACGTCCGCGCGTTCGATGCGCTCCGGAAGGCGCTCGAATGGGCGGTCCCCAACAACTTCCGCCGGCCGTTCATCGACGTGTGGCCTCATCTGGAGCCGCTGCTGTCGAGGAACCGCTCACGGTTCGGTCCCGCCGAGGGCTTCGTCGCGGCCCTGCTCGCCCATCACGCCGAGCAGGCGGACCGCGCCGCTGGGGTGATCGACACGCTACTGAGCGCACGCGAGGTCGACGTGCTCCATGACCTCCCCTCGCGGCTGACGATCCCCGAGATCGCGCAGGCCGAAGGGGTCAGCGAGAACACGGTGAAGACCCACGTACGCTCGATCTACCAGAAGCTCGGGGTCAACACCCGCTCGGCCGCGGTGCGCGAGGCACGGGACCGCGGGCTGATCTGACGCCGCCCCGTCCGCGAGACCTCACCGGACCTCGGGGAGTACCGCGCTCCGTGAGACCGTCGACACCAGCGAGCCGATGGCGATCCCGATCACCAGGTTGATCAGCATCGTGACGAGCTTGGTGTCCAGACCCGCGTCGGACGTGAACGGCCACAGCGCCGCGATGACGGTGGCCAGGCCGACGATCCACCCGAAGAAGGTCCGCGGCTGCGGTGTGGTCAGGAGGAGGATGTGGGCGACGGCCGTGGCCAGCAACCCGGCGATCGCTGCCCACACGGCGTACCACCACGTCGAGGCGTCTCCCCAGACCCCGTCGCCCTCGGGCGCGAGGATGGGTACGTCGAAGATGCCCCGGGCGATCACGATGCCGGCGACCGCGAGCAGCGCGGCCACGACCGCGGCTGCGGCGCCGCCCGCCCAGAGCCGGCCGGCGTGCACCGTGGGCTGCAGTCGTCGGGTGGGAGGTTGGTTCATCGCCATGATTCAGTCTCCGTCGTCAGTCGGTTCTGTGGTCTCGGCGCGGAGGATGTCCTTGAGCTCCTCGGCGACCTCGTCGTCCAGCTCGGCGTAGACGAGGGTTGGGTTTCCGTGCTTCATGGCCGCGATGACCGCGTCCGGGTCCGCGTCGCTGCTCAGCACCACGAGTGCGGACTTGCCGGGACCGAGGTGGCCGGCGACCTCGGTGAGCAGCTCGTCACCGATCCCTGCCTGTCTCAGACGTTGAACCGCGGCCGCGGACGCCGCCCCCACAACGGCGCCCGCGACCGGGTTGAACACGAGGATCCCGAGAAGACCACCGAGCAACGAGCCCTTTGCTGCTGCGCTCGTCGTACGGTGGCGAAGATGGCCGATCTGCGGCTCCTCCGCTCCTGGGAACCAGGTGAGCGTGATGGCGTCATGGACGGTGAGCGCACCACGCTCCTGCAGGTCCTGGAGCCAGACCTCGGCGTCTGATGCGCCCATGATCCGGTCGTAGACCCACGCGGTCAGGCTGGCCATGACGTCACTCGGCGAAGACCTCGCGCAGCGCCTTCTCCTGCTCACTGCTGAGGTTGGTGAAGATCAGCTCGCCCTCGTGGCCCTTCATCGCCTCGTGCACCTTGTCGACCACCGCGTCGGAGGTCATCACGAACAGTGCCGAGGTGCCGGGGGTGACCTGGTCGCGGACCTTGTTGATGAAGGCGTCGTCGATGCCCACGTCGGTCAGCGATCCGGTCAGAGCGCCGGTCGCCGCGCCGACCGCTGCACCCAGCAGTGGCACGAAGAAGATGAGTCCGAAGAGCATGCCCCAGAACGTGCCGCTCATCGCTCCCAAGGCCTTGGTGCTGGTCAGCTGCTTGGTCTTCGGCTTCTTCTTGCCGACCTCCCAGTGCACGGTCGCGGCATCCTCGAGGATGATCAGCTCCTGCTTGACCAGCTCCTCGAGGTTCTTCACAGCTTGGTCTGCGCCTTCGGTCGTGTCGTACTTCCATACCGTCAGGGTCGCCATCGCTTGTCCCTTGCTGTCGTCGTCTGTGTTCGTCATCGACGATCCCGGCGCGGCCGGAGTCCAGCATCACCCGAATTCGGTGAACCACGGTGCTGAAGTGATTCGTAGCGTGCAGTACGTGAGCAGTCGAGGAAGACCATGACAAGGGTCCTGATCAGGGTGAACGGCGAGCTCTCCCGTGAGCTTCAGAAGGCGTTCCCGCAGCTGGCCGTCCAGGCGCATCACGAGCAGTCGACGCTCACCGGCGAGGTCCCCGACCAGGAGGCGCTGCAGGGTGTCCTGCACGCGCTGCGTGCCGATGACATCGACGTCATCGAGGTCGTCACGATCCCCGACTGACCCGGCCGTCCCGCGACCTGCCGACCCGGCTCAGTCGAAGATCGTCTCCCAGTCGCGGGCCATGCTGATCACGGTCCAGCCGAGCCGGGCACCGACGTCGGTGATCGGCTCGGGCTCGGTGAAGGTCTGTGCGGTGCTGACGTAGGAGAACTCGCGCTCGGCATCGTCGTGGTTGACGAGCAGCGCGAGCGTCGGGCCATCGCCGGCCGCCGCCCACTCCAGCATCTCCCGGTCGCCGCCGGAGTTGCCGACGGCGAGGATCGGGCGCCGTCCCAGCTGGGTCTGGATGTTCGACACCTTGGCGGTGCCCTCGTTGGCGGCACCGACCAGGCGCCCCGACCGGCTCAGGCGCGGCGGGTCCGGGGCGTAGTCGTACTCGATGAGCGTGCCCACCACCGCCTCGGGCGGCACTCCGTAGAGGTCCTGGCTGATGGCTCGGACGAACTCGGTCCCTCCCCCGGTCACGACGGTCACCGAGAAGTCGCGGCGCCGCAGCTCGGCGATGAGCTCGAGCATCGGTACGTAGGTGCAGGTCCGATGCGGCCGCCCGAGGGTCGGGTGGTCGGCGCGAGCCATGAACTCGCGGGTCCGCGCGGTGAAGTCCTGGGGCGAGAGGCCTACGAAGAGGCCGGTGAGAGCCATCGCGATCCGCTCCAGCCCGATGTCGCCGATCGCCTGCTGGTCACCCGAGAGCAGGGCCGCGAACTCCGCCTGCTCCTTCACCGACGGGTCGGCCGCCGCGCTGGTGCGCAGCGCGTCGACGAAGAAGTCGAACTGGACGTACGTGGGACGCTCGCACCACAGGGTGCCGTCGTTGTCGAAGCAGGCCATCCGATCGGCCACGGGCACCTCCTCGGCGGCATCGAGGAAGGCCAGGACGGCGTCGCGGGTGGCACCCGGACGCCAGGACGGCAGCAGGTGGTCGCTCACGGTGTCTCCTTCGGTTGCTGGGTCTCTGGGCGGCGTACGCATCGGAAGCCCATGTGGCTGGTGCCGGTGTCGACCATCTGCGGGCGGCGTGCCGCGGGCCGGTAGCGCAGGCAGTAGGTGTCGGCGCACAGGTGCGAGCCGCCCTTGACGACCTTGCGGGCGATCCGGAACTGGGGCTGCGCGGGGTCGAAGCTCTGCTCGGCGTCACCACCGCGTGGGTTGACGGGTACGCAGCACGGCTTCGCGACCTCGTCGGGATGCCGGTCCGTCCACCAGTCGCTGGTCCACTCCCATACGTTGCCGGCCATGTCGAAGAGCCCGAAGCCGTTGGCCGGGAACCTCCCGACCGGAGAGGTGCGAGAGAACCCGCTCTCCCGGGTGTGCCGCCACGGGAAGTCGGGACCGTCCCAGGTGTTGGCCATGATCCGGCCCTCCGGGCGCGGCTCGTCGCCCCAGGTGAAGGCCGCTCCTTCGAGCCCGCCCCGAGCGGCGTACTCCCATTCGGCCTCGGTGGGCAGGTCGCCACCTGCCCAGGAGGCGTACGCCAGGGCATCCTCCAGAGCGACGTGGACGACCGGATGGTCGGGCCGGCGTTTGACCGAGCTGCCCGGCCCCTCCGGCGCCGACCAGCACGCCCCCGGCGTCCAGGTCCACCACTGGCTGACGTGCCGCAGGTCGACCGGGCCGGGTGTCGGCGTGAAGACGAGCGAGCCCGGCTGCAGGTTCTCCGGTGGCGCGTCCGGGAAGTCGGCCGGGTCGACCGGCCGCTCGGCGACGGTGACGTAGCGGGTCTTGCGCACGAACTTCGCGAACTGCTCGTTGGTGACCTGGTGCGCGTCGATGGAGAACGCCCCGACCCGCACGCGGTGGGTCGGGGCCTCCTCCGGATAGTGGTCGTCGGACCCCATCGTGAAAGTGCCTCCGGGCAGGTCCACGACCGGGTGCCTGGAGCTGGGCTGCCTAGAGATGAGCTGGCTGGTCATCAGCTGCTCGGCATGCCGGCCTTGAGCTTCTCCATCAGCTGGTCGACGCTGAACGTCGCCGGCGTCTGCCGGGGCGGGAACTCGACCAGCGAGGCCAGCATCTCAGCGACGTACGTCTGAGCCGGGATGAGCAGCCAGACGTGGTCGAGCATCCAGTCGAAGTAGGTGTTCGACGTGCCCTCCGCCTTCTCGAACGGGTCCAGCCGCAGGTTGTAGATCTTGGGTGCACGCAGCTCCACCAACGGGTCCAGCCAGATCTCCAACGTTCCGGTCTGACGCTGCTCGAGGAAGATGAACTTCCAGTTGTCGAACCGCATGCCCGCGAGGTCGCCGTCGTCGGTGACGTAGAAGAAGTGCTTGCGGGGGCTCTCGTCGGCCTCGCCGGTGAAGTAGTCGAGCTGGTTGTGGCCGTCCAGGTGCACCTTGTACGTCGTACCGGCCAGCTCCGTCCCGGTCTTGAGCCGGTCGGCGACGTCGGTGTCACCGGCGGCGGCGAGCAGCGTGACGAACCAGTCGTTGTGGCTGACGATTCCGTTGCGTACCTCCCCGGCGGGGATGCGACCGGGCCAGCGGACCATGGCCGGCACCCGGTAGGCGCCCTCCCAGTTGGAGTTCTTCTCGTTGCGGAACGGGGTCATGCCGGCGTCGGGCCAGCTGTTCATGTGCGGGCCGTTGTCGGTGGAGTACATGACGATGGTGTTGTCGGCGAGGCCGTTCTCGTCCAGGTAGTCCAGGACGGATCCGACCAGCTCGTCGTGGTCGACCATCGTGTCGTGGTATTCGGACTGCCACCGGCCGGCCTTGCCGCGGCTGCCGTCCTTGATGTGGGTGCGGAAGTGCATGTGGGTGGTGTTGAGCCACACGAAGAACGGGGTGTCGTTCGAGCTGGCGTCGCTCATGAACCGCAGCGCCTCGGGCACGATCTCGTCGTCGATCGTCTTCATCCGCTCCTTGGTGAGCGGGCCGGTGTCCTCGATGCGCTGGGTGCCGTCGTCGTTGGCCCAGGAGTGGATGACCCCGCGCGGCCCGAACCTCTTGCGGAAGTTGGGGAACTCGTCCTCCCGCGGGTAGTCGTACTGCTCCGGCTCCTCCTCGGCGTTGAGGTGGTAGAGGTTGCCGAAGAACTCGTCGAAGCCGTGCGCGGTCGGCAGGAACTCGTCGCGGTCGCCGAAGTGGTTCTTGCCGAACTGCCCGGTCGCGTAGCCCAGGGACTTCAGCGCCGTCGCGATGGTCGGGTCCTCGGCGCGCAGGCCGAGGTCCGCGCCGGGCATGCCGACCTTGGTCAGGCCGGTGCGATAGGGGTTCTGCCCGGTGATGAACGCCGCGCGGCCCGCCGTACAGCTCTGCTCACCGTAGGAGTCGGTGAACCGGATGCCCTCGGCGGCGATCCGGTCGATGTTCGGTGTGCGGTAGCCCATCAGCCCGTCGCTGTAGCAGCTCAGGTTGCTGATGCCGATGTCATCGCCCCAGATGATCAGAATGTTGGGCTTGTCGGACATGAAACCTCCTCGTGTATGTGCTCGGAGGCTAGGCAAGCCCTCCCGCGGGCGACCTCCCCCGACTCGGGTGACCTGCCGGACCACCCGGCCACGATGGAGTGGCTTTGTGAAGACGTGGATGGTCCCGACGATGCGCGGCTACCACCGCTCGTGGCTGCGCGGTGATGTCCTCGCCGGGCTCGCGACCGGGACGGTCGTGATCCCCCAGGCCATGGCGTACGCCACGATCGCGGGGATGCCCGCCAGCGTCGGGCTCTACACGTGCTTGCTGCCCATGGCAGCGTACGCCCTCCTCGGCGGCTCACGTGCGCTGAGCGTCTCGACGACGTCGACCATCTCCGTCCTGGTGGCCAGCTCGCTGGCCACCCTGCCCGAGCGTGGCCCCGACGAGCTGATGCGGGCCGCGTTCACGCTCACCTTCCTGGTGGGCGTCTGTCTGCTGATCATGCGGCTGGCCCGGCTGGGCGCGCTGGTCGAGAGCATCTCCCCCGCCACCATGACCGGGATCCGGCTCGGTGTGGGCCTCACCGTCGTCGCCAGCCAGCTGCCGGCTCTGCTCGGCCTGGCGGCGGACCCGGAGGCGGAAGGCTTCGTCGAGGAGCTGGTCGCGGTCGCCCGTGAGCTCCCTGAGCTCTCGGCGGTGACCGCGGTGGTCGGAGTCACCGCGATCGTGATGCTCCTGGTGCTCCGGCGGGTGGCACCGGCGGTGCCGGGGCCGCTCGTCGTCGTCGCGGCGGGCATCTGCTTGGTGGCCCTCAGTGGCGTCGAGGACCGCGGCCTAGCTCTCATCGACCCGGTGCCGACCGGACTGCCGTCGCTGAGCCTGCCGGTCGTCGACGACGTGATCGGGCTGCTTCCCGGTGCGATCGCGATCGCGCTCATGTCGTTCCTGGAGACGGTGCTGGTGGCGCGGACCAACCGGCGTCGCCACGAGCCTGCCATCGACGTGGACCGCGAGCTGGTCGCCACCGGCATCGGCGCCCTGGCCGGTGGGCTCACCCAGTCGCTCCCGCCGGCGGGCGGGTTCTCGCAGTCGGCGGTGAACCTCCGAGCCGGCGCTCGCACCCAGCTCTCCGGGCTGGTCACGGTGGCTCTGGCGCTGCTCGTCGCTCTCGCGCTGGCGCCGCTGCTGGCCGATCTGCCCCAGACCATCCTCGCCGCCACGGTGCTGGTGGCCGTGGCGGGTCTGCTGGACCCGCGAGAGCTTTGGACGTACGCCGCCATCGACCGGGCCGAGCTCTGGGTCGCCGTGGCCGTCGCAGCTGTCGGTCTGACCGGCGGGATGCTCCTCGGTGTCGCGGTCGGGGTCGGTCTCACCCTGCTGCTGGTCATCCGCGCGGTGAACCAGCCGAGAGTGCGCCTTCTCGAGCGGCCGGCGGGTCCGGGGCCCGCGGGGGTGCTTCCGCTCGTGCTCACTGGCGACCTCTACACCGGCAACGCCCAGGCGACCCACGACGCGGCGCTCGGGCTGGTGCAGGCCGCCGATCCCGCGACGGTCACCCTCGACCTCTCCGCGCTGACCCACGTCACCGTCCCTCTGCTGAACACCCTCCGCTCGCTGCGCGACGACCTCGCCTCCGACGGGACCGAGCTGGTGCTCCTGGAGGTGCCTTCCGACGTGCTCGCCACCCTCCGCCGGGCGCCATGGTTCGTGGAGGCGGAGCAGGACGGATTCGTCGGGTGAGGGGGCCCGCACCCGAACTGCCGGCTCACCTCGACGCTGCGTTCGCTACGTCCTGGTCACCAGCGCGTCACCGGTAGCCGTTCGCGAGTAGTGGACCTCCCGGCCGCTCCTGCGCCGCGCCACCAGGCCCGCGCGCAGGAGTACGCCGAGGTGGGTGCTCACGCCACCCGGGCTCCACCCGGTGCCGGCCGCGAGCTCGAGGGTCGACTGTGGGCGGTCCAGGGCGGCCAGCAGTCGTGCACGGCGCCGGCCGATGAGGTCGGCGAGCGCTGTTGCCGCGTCTGGTTCTCGGATCCAGACGTCTCCGATGCCCGGTGGCTGGTAGGTCAGGGCGGGCTCCCACGGCGGCTCCACCCGCGGCCAGGCGCCGAACGCGAGCACCGACGGCAGCAGGAGGAGGCCGCGGCCGCCGAGGGTGACCGTGCGCGGCACCATCCGCGTGGAGGCCACCGAGAGGGTCCGGCCGTCCCAGGTGGCGGTGGGGTCCAGATCGGCGAACGCGGCCGCGCCTCCGGTGGTGACCAGCCGGCGGGCCCGGCCCGCGATCTCGCTCTCCAGGAACGCTGACATGCGCTCCCACCACGGCTGCAGGGTCGCCGCCCAGAAGGCCTCCATCTGCGTGACGAGCTCGGCCAGCGCCGGCTCGGTGTCCACCAGGAACGGCCTGGCCTCGGGCGGGACACCCTCGGGGTAGGCCCTCTCGACGTCGCCGCGGACGACCTCAGGGTCCGTCGCCGCGACACGCGCCAGCTCGTCCTCGATCCGCGGATGCGGGTTGATGGGCGGTGGCGCGTTGAAGTGGGGCCAGACTCTGCGACCCAGCGGATTGACCGCCGACAACAGGTCCAGGCGCATCCCGGCGACGCGCGGTGCCGCCGACTCGACCCACCTGCGGTGCGGTGGAAAGCGCTGCGGCTGTCGCAGCACGTAGGTGGCCGCGACCAGCTCGGTCAACGGCGAGACAGCGAACCGCGTACGCAGCAGGTCATCCTCGCCGAACACGAAGTCGATCGAGCGTCTCGGCGTCACGGATTCAGGATAGTCGGAATCTCTCGCGGCGTCGGGAGGCGACGGAGTAGACCGATTCCGACAACCCCATCGGAAAGGACGCACACCATGAGCAGCACCGTCGTGATGCACAACGTCGTCTCGGTCGACGGCTTCATCGCCGACGACAACGACGACATCGGGCCCCTGTTCGACTGGTACTTCAACGGGGACACACCGTTGACCGACGAAGGCGGGTTCCGGGTCTCGCGGGCATCGGCCGACTACGTACGCCCGGTCTGGGCCGGGATCGGCAGCATGGTCATCGGCCGGCACCTCTTCGACATGATGAACGGCTGGGACGGGAAGCCGCCCGCCGGCGACCACGTGGTCGTCGTCTCGCACCGCCCGAAGCCCGCGGGCTGGCACCCCGAGGCCTCCTACCACTTCGTCGACGACGTCGTCGATGGCGTCGCGAAGGCGAAGGAGCTCGCCGGCGACCTCACCGTGACCGTGGCTGCCGGTGAGGTCGGCGGCCAGGCGCTCGCCCTCGGTCTCGTCGACGAGGTGGCTATGGACGTGGTCCCGGTCGTGTTCGGGTCGGGCAAGCGCTACTTCGGCGCCCTCGACGGCCAGCATCTCCTCGAGGACCCGGATGTGGTCGTACGCGGCGACCGTGTCCTGCATCTGCGCTACCGGGTGCGTCGTGGCTGAGGACATGGAGGCGATCGCGCGCTCGATCGTGGACGAGAACCGGTTCATGGCGCTCGGCACCGCCGACGGCGCCGGGACACCGTGGGTCTCCCCCGTCTGGTACGCGCCCGCCTCCTACCGCGACTACATCTGGGTCTCACGGCAGGACACGAGGCACTCCCGCAACATCGCCCGACGCCCGGAGGTCGCAGTCGTCATCTACGACTCGCAGCGCCCGGGCGGCTGGGCGGCCGTCTACATGACAGGCACGGCGGCGGAGGTCCATGACGTCGACGACACCCTCGCTGACTTCAACCGCACCTCCGCGGCGCACGGGCTTCGCCCTTGGTCACGCGCGGAGGTGTCGGCCGAGAGCGAGTTCCGGCTCTACCGCATGGTCGTGAGCGAGCAGTACGTCCTTGACAGCCACGACCGCCGCCACCCGGTCGACCTATGAGCCGAGGGCGGCGACCGCGGTGGCGTACATCGTCGACTTGATCTGCCCCAGGGTGTCAGCCGGCTTGCCCGCGAGCGGCGCGACGCGGGCGATCGCTTGGGCGATGAGCTCGGCCTCCGGTGCGGTGCCGTCGACGATGCCGGCGGCGAGCGCGTCGGGGCCGGCGAACCGGCGGCCGGTGGTCATCGAGTCGGTCGCCGCCCGCGGGGTGAGCTTGGCCTGGATCAGGGCGGCCATACCGGGGGTGAACGGGATCTGGATGTCGACCTCGGGGAAGCAGAAGAAGCCGCGGTCCTCGCGCATGACCCGCCAGTCGAAGGCCATCACCAGCATCGCGCCGGCACCGAAGGCGTGCCCGTTGATGGCGGTCACCGTCGGCACCGGGAGGACCAGGAGGCGGGCGAGCAGCGCCTGCACCCGGGCGACGTACGGCTCGAACTGGTCGGCGTTCTGCCCGAGCCAGTCGAGGTCGAGGCCGTTGGAGTAGAACTTGCCGGTCGCGGTCAGCACCAGCGGCGCGGGCGCGGCCACGACCTTGTCGAGGGCGTCGTTCACCGACGTCATCCAGTCAGGGCTGAACCGGTTCTCGGTGTCGCCGATGTCGAGGACGTACACACCGTCTGTCTGGGTCAGGGTCGTTGTCACTGTCGTTCCTTCCGGGGTCAGCCGCGCGGGGAGCGCAGGCTCTCGAGGCCGTTGTTGAGGAGGTACTGGGTCACGTTGAGGGCGGCGTGCCGGTCGGGTGCCGGCTCCTTGCCCTTGGCCATCCGCCACATCTGGACGCTGTAGTAGGTCAGCTCGGTGAGGCTGTCGAGCATCCGGATCCCACTGCGCCGCGGGTTGACCACGCTCTCGTCGGCGCGGCCGGCCAGCAGCTGAGCCGGGAAGTCGGGCTGCACGGTGAGCGGTCTTCCCAGGCCGACGAGGTCGACGGCGCCGGACTCGACGGCGTCGACCATCCCGCCGGCCGTACGGAACCCGCCGGTGAGCATCAGCGGCAACGCCGGGAGCTCGGCGCGGACGCGCTCGGCGTACGAGAGGAAGTACGCCTCCCGCCTCCGCGTGCTCGCCTTCAGCGACGGGTCCACACCGAGCATGGCGGCCGAGGTGTAGGTGCCACCGGAGATCTCGAGGAGGTCCAGGCCCTCCTCGGCGAGCGCGTGGACGACTTCCAGGGACTCCTCCTCGCCGAAGCCGCCCTTCTGGAAGTCGGCGGAGTTGAGCTTGATCGCGACCGGGGTGCTGGCTCCGACCTCGGCGCGGATGGCTCGGAGCACCTCGAGCGCGAAGCGGCGCCGCTTCTCGGGTGTGCCTCCCCAGGCGTCGGTGCGCTGGTTGGACAGCGGCGAGAGGAACTGGCTGATCAGATAGCCGTGCGCGCCGTGGATCTGTACGCCGTCGAAGCCCGCCCCGGTCACGATCTTCGCGGTGGTGGCGAAGCGCCGGATCAGGTCCTCGATCTCGCTCCCGGTCAGCGCACGGGGCTCGGCGAAGAGCCCGCCCGTGCCGGGCACGGCGACCGCCGAGGGCGCGACCGGGTGGGCGGTGAGCGTACGCGGCGTCTGTCGCCCCGGGTGGTTGATCTGCACCCACACCTTCGAGCCGCCTGCCTTGGCGATCTGCGCCCACTCGGCGAGGTCGTCGATGTGGCGGTCGTCCTCGACCACGACGTTGCCGGGCTCGCCGATCGCGGTGCGGTCGACCATCACGTTGCCGGTGATCGAGAGCCCGACACCACTGTTCGCCCAGCGCCGGTAGAGGTTCTTGATCCGGCTTCCGGGAGTGAAGTCGCGACGCCCCAGGCCCTCGCTGAGGGCGGCCTTGGCGAGCCGGTTCGGGATCACGAACCCGTTCGGCAGCTCGAGCGGCTGCGCCAGGATCGACTGGTCTCGGGTCACGGGTTGCTCCTCGTTGTGGTCGGTGATGCCTTGGCCGGACGTGGCTCGAGTGGGACGGCGAGGATGGCGCGAACCGCAGCCTCGAGCCGGGCGGCGGTCGCCGCGTCGGCCTCGCGGTCCTCGAGGATGCAGCGGCGCAGGATCCCGCCGGGCAGGTCGACGACGCAGACCGCGATCGCCTCGACCGCGATCCGGTCGCCGCGGGCCCACACCCCGCGCGCCAGCGCGATCAGTACCTCGACGAACTTCTCCTGGACGACGCTCAGCTCGGTCTCGATCTCGGGCGGAAGGTCGGCGGAGAAGAGCTGATCACGGCGCTGGGCGAAGAACAGCCGAGCGCTGGCCGGGAAGCGGCGTACGAACTCGACGGGGGTCAGCGCCACCGCGACGACCGCGCCCTCTCCGGTGGAGTCCGGGGCCCCCTCCCCCATCGCCTCCGCCATCAGGTCGCCGAGCCGACACCAGGACCGCAGCCACAGCCGCGCGAGCAGCACGTCCTTCGAGCCGAACGCGTGGTAGATCGTCCCGTTCGACGCCCCCGCCGCGGTGGCCAGCGACCGCAGCGTCAACCCGGACGGGTCGCCGCTGGTCACGATCTGCTCGGCGACGTCGAGGAGATCGTCGAGCGTGTGCAGCCGCTGTCGGGACATGCGGACAATCTAAATAGAGCAGGTGCTCTAGATCAATGTCCTCGGATGTGTCGCGCGTCACGTCGCACCGAGATGAGATCGACGCCCAGATCGCGGATCCGGCCGAGCAGGCCATGCAGCTCGGACTGGTCCCGGACGCGGCACTGAAGCGTGGTCGTGCCGTCGGATCTGTGGACGAGCGCGGAGCAACCGAGCGACGTGGCCCAGTGCTCGTCCAGATGGGTGGCGAGCCTGATCTCGTAGTCGAGCGGAGCCGGCATGGTCATCGCCTCGACCTGCGGATGACCCACTCCGCGACGGCGGCGTTGAGGACCCATCCCGCACTGATCGAGAGCGCAGTGCTGAGCTCGCCGGTGCCGAAGACGGCCTCGCCGACTCCCTGGGTGAGGACCTGGCTGCCGGCGCCGAGGCCGAGGGCGTACGCCCGGATCATCCACGCCCGATGCGCGGTGATGTCACGGCGCTGGATGGCGGCGAAGCCGAGCACCAGGGCGGCTCCCATGGCAGTGCTGACCACGATCCGGACCGCCCACAGCAGGCCGCCGCCTGGAGCTCCGGCGTAGAAGAGGGTCATCCACAGACCGGAGCCGGCGACCGCGAGACCCGCGACGACCAGGACCCGGCCCGCGCCGCGGTGCCAGGCGGGGTGGGCCCGGCGTAGCCGCGCCGGGAACTGGAAGGCCCCGGTCACGGCGTACGTCGCGGCGGCGAGCACGTGGACCACGACCGGAGCGGGCGAGGCGTTGATGCGAGGGTTCTGCGGGAGAACGACCGGTCCGCCGGCCAGCTCGAGAAGTCGAAGCGAACCGGCGGCGAGCGGGAAGGCGACCAGGGCCAGCAGCGCCGTCGGAACCGGCCAGGTCCTCATCGCGCACCCGCGGTCTGCACGTCTTCAGCCGGCTGCGCGGACAACAGACGCGCAGAGGCCCACAGGGACAGTCCGAGGCCGATCATCGCGATCCCGTTGGGGAAGGCGAGCAGGCGGTAGAACGCCTCAGGCATCACCGTCAGCAGGACAGTTACCAGCCCGCCGACGGCGAGCAGCACCGTCGCCCAACGTGCGAGCACCCTGGCACGGAAGAGCGCGATCCCGAACAGCAGACCACCGCCGAGGTAGGCGAAGCCCTGGACCTGGAGCACGACCCCGAGCGCACCGAGGTCGCCGCTCGGGCTGCCCCCGGTAGCCGCGGCGATGAAGTCCTCGACGAAGCCGGGGTTGCCGGAGACGACGTGAGGCAGGACGTACGCCGAGGCCAGGGTCGTGCTCATGACGAGGAGGTAGCCGACGCTGATCAGCAGGTAGCCGAACAGTCCGAGGAGGCCGTTGCGTCGGATCTGGCTGAGATACATGCCGGTGAACCCGGCCAGCGCCAGCGCGCACATCAGCACCTTCAGGGAGCTTCGGACGACCACCTCGGTCGAGGCGATCGAGGTGACATCCAGGTGCGGGTGGTTGATCTGTACGCCGATGAAGATCGCGCCTGCGGCGGTCGCGGCGACGCCGGCGGCTCGGGTGAGGCTCCTGGGGGTGATCTTGATGGTCATGACGAGGCTCCTGTCGCGGGGCCGGGCGGGCGCCCGGCGTTGTACCTGTGGACGTTAGGAACCGAGCTGGTGACCGGGCATCACACGATGATGTGACCGGGTTGGTGATTCGCCCGGGCGCTCACACGAGGCCGAGGTCACGAGCCCGGCGCACGGCCCGCGCACGGGTGGTGACATCGAGCTTGGTGAAGATGTGCCGAGTGTGGGTGCGGAGCGTGTTGACGGACACGAACAGTCGGCGGGCGATCTCGGGGCCGGTCATCTCGGTCGCAAGTAGTTCGAGGACTTCCAGCTCCCGGTCGCTGAGTCGCTCGGGCAGCTCCTCGGCGGCCGACCTCACGGCCGAGACCTGGCCGTGTCGGAGCGTGGCGACGGCACTGGTCGCCAGCGAACGCTGTTGCACGGCGTCGAGGAGCGCTGCCATCTCCACCCCCTCGTCGAGGAAGATCCGGGCGTACCCGGACGGCACCCCCGACTCCAACGCCGCGACCAGTGGTGGCATGGCTGCGTCCAGACCACCGCGAGCGTGGTGGCCGAGCGCCCGGAGCATGAGGATCTCGATGACGCTGCCGCCACGACCTCGGCGCTCGGCCGCCGGATAGAGGTGGTCGAGCAGACCGAGCGCAGTCCCCGGCCGGCCTGTCGCGATCAGGAGTCGAGCGAGGGTGAGCTGATTGCACTCCTCGAGGTAGCCACCGTCGCCGGTGGGGCTCATCCGGGTCACGCGAGCCCAGTCCTCGGCGAGGTCGAGCCGGCCCCGGGCGATGTCGAGGCGAGCACGAAGAGCCGGCAACGGACGGGTCTCGGGGAAGAACCCCGGCAGGTAGAGGCGTTGCGCTTCGTCCAGGCAGGTGGCGGCGGCATCGAGGTCGCCCTCCGCGCGGCGGAGCGCTGCCATCGCGACGTACCAGCGGTGCCGGTTCTCCGGGATCGAGGCGACCTCACCGAGCTCTCGTGCGGTACGCAGGTGGGCCGCCGCCCCGGCCAGGTCGCCGCGCTCGCAGAGCGCGCCGGCGAGGCCGACGTGCAGGTCACCGGTCACCGGCAGCGCGGCGTCGGGACGTTCACGGGCTGCGGTCAGCGCCTGCTCGTAGAGCCGTCCCGCTTCGGCGGGGCCGCCGCCCGCCAGCGCGAGCTCGGCGCGGACCACCGTCCCGCCCATCTCGTCGGCGAGGTTGCCGGCCGAGTGCAGGCTGCGTACGGCCTGGGTGAAGGTGTCCCGCGCGGCGCCGATGTCCCCTTCGGCCCACGCGGACAGCGCGAGGAAGCCGGAGCCCGCGCCTCGGGCGAGATGGTCGTCGGGGCCGGCGAGGTCCAGCATGGTCCGTGCCTGGGCCGCGACCTCCGGAGGGTCGCCGCGGGCCTGGGCGATGGCGGCGCGGTACATCGCGATCGTCATCGGCAGCTGCCGCAGATCGTCTCGTCCGTTCGTCTGATCGGTCGGCATCGCCGCCAGCGCCCGCTCGGCCTCGTCCAGTCGCTCGGCTGCTTCACCGACGTCACCGGCGCCGAGCCGGCTCCACGCTGCCGTCACGTTCAGCACCGGACGGCGCCTGATGAGATCGTCCGGCATCCCCCGGATCCACTGGACGATGAGGCGGTCCTGACGCAGGCGGGACGCCTCCGGCAGTGCCTGTTCGACCAGATCTGCGGCGTACTCGAAGTCCTGGGCCGCAACCGCGTGCGGCACCGCGTCCTGGGGGAAGTGGTTCTCGTCGTGCCAGCGTGCGGCTGCGGCGTGAACTGCCCGCGATCGGCCCGGGCCCTCGGCGGCGAGCCGCGACCGGAGGGCATCGGCGAACAGGTGGTGGTATCGATACCAGCGTCTGTCCTCGTCGAGCGGGACGACGAACAGGTTGGCCCGCTCGAGTGCCTCGAGCATCCGGCTGCCGTCCTGCTGCCCCGTCAAGGCGTCGCACAGCGGCCCGGTCAGCCGGTCCAGTACCGAGGTGTCGAGCAGGAACCGGCATACCTCCTCGGTCTGCCGGTCCAGGACCTCCTCGAGCAGATAGTCGAGTACGAAGCGCTGAGTGCCGGCGAAGCCCTCGACGAACCGCGCCACATCCGTGCCGGCACGCAACGCCACCGCTGCGAGCTGGAGCCCTGTCGCCCACCCCTCGGCGCGCCGGTCCAGCGTCGCCACGTGATCGGCGCCGAGGTCGAGACCCATCACGTCGTTGAGGAACGCGGTCGCCTCCTCCTGGGTGAACCGTAGGTCCGCGGCCCGGAGCTCGAGCAGCTCTCCACGAGCGCGCAGCCTGGCGACCGGGAGCGGCGGGTCCGCGCGGGTGGTCATCGCGATGGCGGCGTTCGCCGGGAGGTTGTCCAGCAGGAACGTGACCGCCGCGTGCACCTCCGCCGACTCGATCACGTGGTAGTCGTCCAGGGCGAGCACCAGCTCCCCGTCGAGACAGTCGATAGCGTTGACCAGGCTGACCAGCACGGACCCGACCGACGTACGCTCATCTGGCTCCAGCTCGATGCCCACCCGCACCGCTGCGACCAGGCTCGCCAGAAAGCTCCGCACATCACCGGCGCCGGTATCCAGCGACACCCAGGCCACCCTCCGAACCGCCCCGGGCGCGCTCCCCTGCCACTGGTTGGCCCACTGCGTCAGTAGCGTCGTCTTCCCGAACCCCGCGGGCGCGGAGACGAGCACCAGCCGCGGTAGCCGCTCCCCTCCCGACGGCATCTGCCCGAGCAGCCGCCCCCGGGCGACGAGCGCCCGCCGTACCACCGGAACTCGCAGCCGGGTGTCCAACAGCACCACGACCTCAGCGTACGAAGCCGCTGCTGCCGAACGTCCGGCCCGAGCGACGACCTCCCACATGTCGGGGACAGCCCAAGGCTCATCGCACGGCGACGAGGACCCCGATCTTGTCGATGCGGTGCTCGGGGTTGTCGAACTCGTCGGACCAGTAGTTGCCGGCCGCGTGGTCCTCGGGTGTGGCGCAGGTCGACAGGGTGATCATCGCGCGGGTGGGCTCCTGGCCGGGTTTGCCGGGAACCGACGCGCGCTGCGCTCGCAGGGAGGCCTCCGACCGGAACGAGGTCTCCCGGGTGCCGGTGATGCGATAGACGTACGTCGCCTCCTCGGTGCGCACCCGGACCCGGTCGCCCCGTTCGAGCTCGGGCAGCCGGAGGAACGCCCGCGTGGAGGAGAGCCGGTGCGCGGTCACCTGGTAGTTGCCGATCCCACCCGGCCCGGTGCCGCCGCGAGGGCCGTACGGGCTGGCCGCGACGCCGCCGTTCTGGATCTCGGTGCCCGGGGCGTCGTCGGTCCAGCCGCGGTAGGGCACGACCTCGAGGTCGGTGACGCCGATGCGCGGAATGGACAGCTCCCCGCGCATCGGCCGACCGTCGGAGGACAGCGGCGGCGTCTCGGTGGCGGACGGGCTCGGCGCCGTCGAAGAAGCGGACGGTGACGGAGCCGGACCCGCGGACGATGTGGTGACCGTCGCCGGCTCGCCGACGTCGTCCTCCGGCGCGGTGCACCCGGCGAGCACGAGTGCACCGAGAGCGGTGAGGGCCGCGGAGACCCTCCAGGGTGAAGTGGTGTTCATGGGGCCGCCTCAAGCGGGTCCGGTTCAGTGAACCCACGGTACGCCGCCTGCAAAGGCCGATCAGGACAGCCGATAGAAGCGCCAGAAACCGAACTCCTCGATCGGGAGGACCTCGAACCCCGTGAACCCCGCGGCCTCGCCGTATCCCTGCAGGGTCGATGGGCGCATCACCGTTCCGGTGCCGACGCTCGGAGGCGAGGAGAGCCCGTCCGGCAGGCACACGAGGAGACTGAACCCGTACATGATCCGCTCCATCTCGTCCCCGTCCGGGGCGAAGCTGTCCGCCACGGCCTCGTCCATCACCACGAGGGATCCGCCGGGCACAAGCGTCCTCCGAACCGCGCTGAGCACGTCGACCGGTCGAGGCATGTCGTGCACGCACTCGAAGGCGAACGCCACATCGACCGTGCCCTCCTCGATGGTGGCTGCGTCCTGGCACACGAACCGCACCCGGTCCTCGACACCCGCCTCACGGGCGTTCGCGACAGCCATGTCGACCGAGGGCTGGTCGATGTCGATGCCGAGCACGGTGACCTCGGGGTAGGCGCGAGCCAGCGCGATGCTCGACCACCCCCCACCGCTACCCACATCGAGAATCCGACACCCCGGAGCGGAAAGAGCATCGTGGACGATGGGCACGCCGGCCAGCGCCGGCCCGAGCTGCTTCTCGTACCACGGCCGATTGCCCTCGGCCTGGGCCTGCCGCGCGTCATCGCCGAGCTCGTCCCAGCCGACCCCGCCCCCATTCCGGTATGCCTCCATGAGCCGAGGCAGCGCCGAGCCGACCGTCCCGAACATCCGGGCGATGGGCACCAGATAGGCCAGGCTGGTCGAGTCCGTCATCACCTCCGCCGTGCTGGCCGGAATGGCGAACCGGCGATCGTCAGGACCGCCGTCCTCGTCGACAACCAACAGCCCCACCACCGCCTGCTGCTCGAGCCACTCCCGCGCGTACCGCACCTGTGTCCCCGTACGCCCCGCCAGCTCGACCGCACTCGCCGGCCCCTCATCCGCCAGGGAGCGATACCAGCCGAGCCGGTCCCCGATGAAGACCGAGACGATCTCAACTGTTCCGAGGAGCGAGCCGAAGAGGCGCTCGGCGACTTCGTCTGCCGTCTGCTGCGATGCATCCATCTCTCCACCATCGCCCCGGCACCGTTCACCCGGACATCCCGCTTCGGTGGTTACTTCGTTTGAGGTACCAGCCAGTCAGGATGATCCCCATGACAACCACGGAGGCTGAGTGGGGCGCGAACGCCCATGCCTCATGTACTGGAGACGATCGATGCGGTCGGTGCCCGCATGATGGAGACGGTTTCGAACGGCTACAACTTCCGTCCGATGATCCTCTCGGCGACTTCCTTCCGCTCCGGATCGTCCCGTAGGTAGTCCGCGCCCTCGATGGCCTTGACCAGCCGTAGTCGGTCCTGTGTTGAGAGGTCGCGGGACTTTGTGCAGCACCCAGCGGTGGCCCTCGATCCATCGCTTCCTCAGATCCGCTGGGCGGAGATCGCGGCGTACGTCCACCCCAGTTCGGACCAGTTCGGCAATCGCATCTCTGGTGTGTGTCGCGCTGGAACGCGACGGTCTTGACTCGCAACGGCGGAAGCTCACCGGCGTTCCCTGGACTCGTCCTCATGCGCGGAACCGGCCTCGCGGTGCCCGTGCGCCGTCCTACGACCCGGGGCGAGAAGCGCCGGACCAGTAAAGTAAAGACTTGTTCGCGGCTGTTTAGACTGCGGCCAGCGCGGTAGGAGTAGGAGAGCACTCCACGATCTCGGAAGGACAGTTCCATGCAAGCCGAAGGCCAGACACGTCAGGCGATCCCGCCCGTCATGTACCTTCCTGCGTCACCCGGCGGCGCAGCCGATGGCGAGCCCGCCGAGATCGAGATGCGACGCCTGCTCGACGGCCGAGTCGCACTGCTCGCGTACACCGCGCTGGATCGCCTGGCCGACTGCTGCGGATCTGAGCAGCCTTGGGTTCTCTACAAGACCGACCAGCTCGACGAGCTCAACAAGGTCAGCCCGTACGACGTCATCGTCATCGACCAGCCTCTGCCCGATGAGCTACGGCGGGATGCGCAGTGAGCAAGCTACGAATCGACCCTGGTGACGGCGAACAGATCGCGACCCTCCACAAGGACGCCGCTTCGGGCATCGAGAAGACCGCATCGAGCTTGCCTGGATCGGTCGACGCGGGGATCGCGTCGGCTTTGATCAGTGACATCCTGGCGCAGCTGACCGAGCAAGCCGATCAGCTGTCGATCGCGAACGAGTCCGTCGGGAACATGGTCAGCAGTGTGGTCAAGGACCTGGACCAGACCGACGAAGAGGCCGCTGGTCCGCTCCGGCGTCTCAAGTCCAGCCTCGACGCCGGCGGCGAGCACCCGAGGAACGGATAACGATGGCGGGCATCGACACGCACGTACCCGGCAAGCCCGCCCAAGTCCGCTCCGCCGCTGACTTCCTGGGCAAACCCTCAAGTCCGCAGTCGCAGATGCTGGCGAGGACAGCCACCAGGCTCGTTCCAAGGCGCGCGACGGCTGGGAGGGCGAGTCCGGCGAGGCCTACAGCGGTCTGAGTGGCGAACTCGTCAAGGCAGCCGATCATCAGGAAGGGCATCTGAGCGAAGCTGGCCAGAAGTTCGACGCCTACGCCTACAAGCTCGAGGCCGTGCAGAACCGCATGACTGAGCGGCGTACGCGAGCAACGGGCGGAGGCCTGACTCTGGCAGGCGAGACCATCACCGAACCGGCCCCCGCAGAATCGCCCGGCGACCTTCCCGCTGGTTCGACACCCGAGGAATCCGCAGCCTGGGACCAGAAGAACGCCAAGTTCGAGGCGCAGAACAAGAAGATCGAGCTCTACAACGAGATCGCCAAAGAGGTCGAGGAAGACAACAAAGACCTTCAGGACTGGGTCGACTCGAACCTCAAGAAGTTCTGGAGCACGGTCGACGGCCCCTCACCCCTGGATGTTGTGATCGCCGCCATCAAGAAGCTGCCGCCTGCGCTGACAGGGATGTACTTCGACACCAGCGAGCGCCGGCTGACCCAGTACGCGAACCAAACGCGTGGCGCGGCGGCCCGTCTCCGGCGGGAAGCGGCGGAAGCAGTCAGGAACCGTCGATCAGGGCACCCCGGTCGACGAGCCGCAGGCGAAGCCACCGACGTACGGGGCAACCGAGCCGCTGCCCGAGGCCTGGATGCGCTGGGCGAAGGTGCCGAGCGCGTTGCCCGCCGACTTCCGGTGATCGGCACCGTCGCCTCCATCGGATTCGCTGGCGGCGAGATCGCCAACGGGGAGTCGCCGTCGAAGGTGATTGTCGGCGAGGCCGCTGGCATCGCTGGCGGCGCAGCTGGCGCGGCCCTTGTGGTCGGAACCGCCGCCGCCCTTAGTGTCGGCGCGCCTGTCATCGCCGTCGCCGCAGGCGCAGCGATCGTCGGTGTCGGCGTGGGCCTTGCCGCCGAATACGCTTACGAGAACTGGGTCTCAGATGAGACGCGGGCGAAAATTGACGACGGGCTGGAGGCTGTCGGTGATGCGATCACGTTCTGGGACTGACCCGGGCGACCCCTCCCAGGCTCAGGGGAAGTTCTCGCCGCTGCCCGCCATCACATGGCCGCTGATACGGACGCATCTCCTTGCGCTGCTCGTGCTCGGGCTGGCCGGATTCGGGTTCCTTGTCGGCACCTCCGGTTCCTATGCCGGCCGGGTCTCAGCAGTTCTCGCCTGTCTGGCCCTCCTCCAGGGTTACGCGCTGCTGGTCATCGCCACGGTGAGGCGACGGTCCACGGCCTTCGAGGCTGTGACCACAGAGGAGGGCATCGTAATCCGCGGCCTACGCACGGTCGCCGTGCTGCTGGTCGCCATGCTGATCTGTGCGGCGGGTTTCCCGATCGCCTTCGCGATCGGTGTCTTCCGCGACGATATGGCACCGGGATCGTCAGGGATGTTCGCGATGTCGCTGATCGTAGAACTGATTCTGATCCCTGTTGTCGCGATGCTTCTCCTCGGGCGTTTTCGAATGAACAGGCTGGTCCTCACAGGTTCTGCAGTCACGTACGTGGGTTATCGCCACACCCGGACCGCCGAATGGGCCGACTTCGACCGAGTTGAGATTCGCGAGAAGCCGAGGGTAGAGATCGTGCTCAGTGGCAGAGCCGAGGAGTTCTCAGTCCCGTTCGGCCTCCTGGCAGCCGGACCTGTTCCCCTCGCGGAGCACCTCGACGACTTGATACGCAGCCCCAAGAACCGCCCCCTCGACGCGTGATTGGTTCGGCAACGCTGCTGAAGTGCCTCAGTCGTCCTCCATGCGGAACCCGACCTTGAGCCCGACCGGGAAGTGCCTCTCCTGTGGGTGGACATACCCACCATGGATCTGCGGTCCACACCGCGCAAGCGCTCGGCGCGGTGACCTGTCGCCGTGACCCCGAGTGGGAGACTGAGTACGTGTCCTCCAAACCAGCCCCGCACGTACTCGTCCTCTTCGGCGCGACCGGTGACTTGGCCGCGCGCAAGCTGTTCCCTGGGCTGTACCGGCTCGCACTCGCCAAACGGCTTCCCGATCAGCTCGCGGTCATCGGCAGCGGGCGGCGGTCGCCGGGGACCGACGACGAGTTCCGCGACCAGGTTCGCCAGTCGCTGAAGGAGTTCGTCGGGGACGTCGACGAGTCCGTCGCCGGGCCGCTGCTGGAGCAGATCCGGTTCGTGGCCTCGTCTGCAGAGGACGGGACCGAGCTGGCCGAGGCGGTGCACGAGGCCGAGGACCGGCTCGCGCTGGCGAGCGGCCAGACGGTGGGCGACGTACAGCGGCTGCTCTATCTCTCCGTGCCGCCGCAGGCGGTGGAGCCCATGGTCGGGATGCTGGCTCGGGAGGGGTTGAACGTGCGCAGCCGGCTGGTCGCGGAGAAGCCGTTCGGGACCGACCTGGCCTCGGCGCGCGAGCTCGATGCGGTGCTCAGCGAGGCGTTCGACGAGCCGCAGATCTTCCGGATCGACCACTTCATCGGGAAGGAGGCGGTGCAGAACCTGCTGGCGCTGCGCTTCGCCAACGGTCTCTTCGAGCCGGCCTGGAACCGGCACAGCATCGAGTCGGTGCAGATCGACGTACCCGAGAAGCTCACCGTCAAGGGGCGCGGCAGCTTCTACGAGGGCACCGGCTGCCTGCGCGACATGGTCACCACCCACCTGTGCCAGCTGCTCGGGTTCGTCGCGATGGAGGACCCGCACGCCTTCCGGGAGGGCGCGATCCGCGCGGCGAAGGCCGCCGCCTTCGCGGCCGTGCGGCCGCTGGACCCCGAGCGCGTGGTCTTCGGGCAGTACGAGGGCTACCGCGAGGAGCCCGACGTCGCCCCCGACTCCGACGTGGAGACGTACGTCGCCATCGAGGCGTGGATCGACAACGACCGCTGGCGCGGGGTGCCGTTCTACCTGCGCACCGGCAAGGCGCTCGCGGCCGGGCGGCGGACGATCACGATCCGGTTCATCGACCCACGGCACCGCTGGCTGCAGCCGGCCGATCCCCGTTCGACGGAGCCCAACGAGCTGGTCATCGAGCTCAGCGACGAGGCCCGGATCGAGATCGAGGTCCGGGCCAAGCGGCCCGGACCCGGCATGGCGCTGACCGATGCCGTCTTCCGTCTCGACCTCGCCGGTGACGCACCCGACGCCGGGCCGCTGGAGGCCTACGAGCGGCTGCTCCTCGACGTCATGAACGGCGACCGGACCCTGTTCACCAGCGCGCGCGAGGTAGAGCGGCTGTGGGAGATCTGCCAGCCGGTCCTCGAGCACCGACCCGAGGTGGAGAGCTACCCGCAGGGATCCTGGGGCCCGGAGTCGGCGCTCGAGCTGCCTGTCGGCGGCTGGCGGCTGGGCAGGAACTCACACGACCATCCAGCCGAGAACCGGAGTCGACTGTAGGGCGACCAGCAGGCACATGAAGGCCAGCATGGCGATGCTCCAGCCGAAGACCTTGCGGAAGATCTCGCCCTCCTTGCCTGCCATCCCGACCGCTGCGGCGGCGATGGCGAGGTTCTGAGGACTGACCATCTTGCCGAGCACGCCGCCCGAGGAGTTCGAGGCGGCCATCAGCACCTGATCCAGCCCGGCCTCCTTCGCGGTCGTCACCTGCAGCAGCCCGAAGAGGGCGTTGGAGGAGGTGTCCGAGCCGGTCACCGCCACCCCGAGCCAGCCGAGGATCGGGGAGAGGATCGCGAACGCACTGCCTGTGCCGGCCAGCCACGCACCGATCGAGCCGGTCTGACCGGAGAAGTTCATGACGTACGCCAGGCCGAGCACGGCCATCACGGTGACGATGGCCGTGGCCAGCTGACGATAGGTCGCGGCGTACGTCCTCACGACCGCGCCGGGCCGGATCCGGAGGCAGATCGCGGCGAGGATGCCCGAGACCAGGAGCATCGTGCCCGCGGCCGGGAACCAGTCGAACTTGAAGCCAACCTGCGCACCGGCGACGTCCTCGAGCCCCGGGAAGATCACCGTCGGGGTGTAGTCGGTCCCGGAGAGCGTGAACGGCCGGTGGGCCAGCGCCTCCTTGACCGAGGGGATGCTGACGATCACGAAGATCACGACGATGATCGCGTACGGCAAGAAGGCCTTGAAGACCTCTCTGCTGCTGTCTCGCACCTCACCGTCGCCCGCCGGAACGCCGGCCACAGAGCCGGAACCAGAACCGGAACCAGAACCGGACCCAGAACCGGTGGGAGTTGCAGCAGCGGCCCCGACCAGGGTCTCGGCATAGACCTTCTCCCGCGGCTGCCAGACCCGCAGCAGGCCGACGACGACCAGGACGGAGAAGAGTGCGGCGATGATGTCGGCCAGCGGCACCGAGATGTAGTTCGAGGCCACGAACTGGGCGAGGCCGAAGCCGACGCCGCAGAGCAACGCGGGGAGCCAGGTCTGCCTCAGACCACGCGTGCCGTCGACCACGAAGACCAGGATGAGCGGCACGACGACCGCCAGCACCGGGGTCTGGCGGCCCACCATCGCCCCCAGCGTCTCGACGCTGAAGCCGGTCTGGTCCGAGAGCGCGTTGATGGGCGAGGCCATCGCGCCGTACGCCACCGGGGCGGTGTTGGCGATCAGTGCGACCGCCGCGGCCTTGACCGGTTTGAACCCCATCGCCATCAGCATCACCACGGTGATCGCGACGGGCGTACCGAAGCCGGCCAGCGCCTCCAGGAGCGCGCCGAAGGAGAAGGCGATGATCAGCGCCTGGATCCGCTGGTCGTCGCTGACCTTGCTGAACGCCCGGCGGAGCACGTCGAAGTGGCCGGTGTGCACGGTCAGGTTGTAGACGAAGACCGCGTTGATGACGATCCACATGATCGGGAAGAAGCCCGAGAACAACGCGCCCTGGGCGGCGGACAGGATCGCGTCGTCGGCCGGCATCTCGAAGAGGGCTACGGCGACGACCAGGGCGACGACCAGCGAGATGAGGCCGGCCTGCCAGGCCTTCATCTTGAGCCCGCCGAGGAGGACGAACATCGTGATCAGTGGCAGGGCGCCGCACAGGGCGCTGAGGACGAGTGATCCGCCGACCTGGTCGGCTACTGGCTCAAACATGGCGACTCCGAGGGTCGTGTGTGGGAGATGGATTGAGCCCCGAGACGTAGGGGTTGTGGAGTTGTCGCAGATTCAGATCGTGCGGCTGCGCAGACCGTCAGGTGAGGAGCCGCTGATCGAGGCGTCGAGCACCTCGACGAGATGGGCCATCCCGAGCTGGTGCCCCTGCGCGGCGATCGCCGAGGCGACCTGGAGCAGACAGCCCGGGTTGGCGGTGACGAGCACCTCGGCGCCGGTGGCGACGATGTTGCGCGCCTTGCGCTCGCCCAGCTCGCGGGCGGGCTCGGGGTTGAGGATGTTGTAGATGCCGGCCGAGCCGCAGCAGATCTCACCCTCGGCGATCTCGCGCAGCTCGATGCCGGGGATGCCCCTCAGCAGCGCCCGCGGCTGGGTGCGTACGCCCTGGGCGTGGGCGAGGTGGCAGGCATCGTGGTAGGCGATGGTGAGGTCGAGCGGGTGGCGTTGGGCGACCGGGCCGAGCTCGTCGAGGATCTCGGCGATGTCGCGGACCCTGCCCTCGAACTCCGTGGCCTTGGCGGCGTAGTCGGGATAGTCGGCGAGCAGCCGGGCGTAGTCCTTGAGCGTCGAGCCGCAGCCGGCGGCGTTGATGACGATGTGCTCGACGCCGGCGTCCTCGAACGCGTCGATGATGCGGCGGGCGTACGCCTGGGCCTCCCGCTCCCGGCCGTTGTGCACCGAGAGCGCGCCGCAGCAGCCCTGGTCGGGCGGGATGACCACATCGCAGCCCTCGGCGGCGAGCACCCGCGCGGTCGCGGCGTTGACGCCGGGGAAGAACGCGCCCTGTACGCAGCCGGTGAGCATGCCGACCACGGCCCGCCGCTCCCCCGTCGCCGGCACGCGGGCGGGCAGCGGCTCAGCCTCCGTGATGGTCGGGGTGAGCCGCTCCATCGCGGCCAGGTGCGGCGCCATCCGCTCGAGCAGACCGGTCCGGCGCAGACGACGGTCCAGGCCGGTGCGCTGCAGCAGCCGCAGCGGGCCGCGCATCGCGCGGAGCCGCTTCGGGTGCGGGAAGATCGCGAAGATCAGGCTGCGCAGCGCCTTCTCCGTGGGCGTACGCACATGGTTGCGCTCCACCTGGGCGCGGGTCTGCTCGATGAGGGTGTCGTAGCGGACGCCGGAGGGGCAGGCGGTCACGCACGACATGCAGCCCAGGCAGTTGTCCCAGTGCTGCACCATCGAGTCCGACATCGGGTCGCCCTCGAGGCCCTCCTTCATCAGGTAGAGCCGTCCGCGTGGGGAGTCCATCTCCTCGCCCCACAGCAGGTAGGTGGGGCAGGTCGGCAGGCAGAAACCGCAGTGCACGCAGTCGTCGAGCAGCTGCTGGTCGGGCGGGTGCTCCTCGTCGAAGGCACCCATGTTTCGGATGTCGATGTCGGTCATGGGGCTAGATCCCTCCTACGAAGCGGCCCGGGCTGAGCCGGCGGTCCGGGTCGAACTCGTGCTTGACCCGGCGCATCAGCTCCACGGCCGGGACCGGTCCCCACAGGTCCAGCTCCCGCTTCAGCGCCGGCGGGGCGTCAAGGACGACGGCGCTGCCGCCGTTGCGTCCGGTGGCCTCGCGCAGCCTCGCGAGGATCGCCTGGATCTCGGTGAGGTCGCGCTCGGCCGGGACGGCGACGTACGCGACACCGACGCCCGCCGAGCCGCGCAGCCCGAGCTCGCCGGCCGCCCGGACGACGTCGGCGAGGCCGGAGAGCCTGAAGGTCACCTTGATCCCGAGGTGGGTTGCGGTGGTGTCGTCCCATGGGTAGCGACCCCAGCTATCGGGTGGCTGCTCGCTGGTCTCGGCGCCGGGCAGCAGCGCGCTCAGGACGGCCGTACGTCCCGCCACGCCCTCCGGGCGTCCCTCGACCAGCACGTCGACCCGCATTCCACCGCCGGTGGCGTCCACCTCGAGAGCGGAGGGCACCGTCTGGGAGTGCAGGACCGCCTGGGTGAGCTCGGCGGCATGCGCGGCGTCGCGCGCGGCGACGCTGACCCACCGTCGGCTCGGTGGGACCGGGTGGAGCCGGAAGGTCGCCTCGGTGACCACCGCGAGCGTGCCATACGAGCCGACCAGGAGCTTGCCGACGTCGTAGCCGGCGACGTTCTTGACGACCTTGCCGCCGGCCTTGGCGACCACCCCGTCGGCGCGGACCATCGTCACGCCGATGAGCAGGTCGCGCATGGTGCCGGCGAGCATCCGCAGCGGGCCGCTGGTGTCGGTCGCCAGCGCACCGCCGACGCTCGCCCCGGGGACGGCCTCGTCGAGCGCGAGGCGCTGCCCAGCGGTGGCGACGTGCTCGTTCAGCCGGGTCAGCGGCATCCCCGCCCCGACGGTGGCGATCAGGTCACCGGAGGCGTGCTCGCTCACCTGGTCGAGCGCGGAGAGGTCGAGCAGGATGTCGGCCGAGGTGGGCGGGCTGCCCCAGCTCAGCTTGGTGCCGGCCCCGGTCGGGATCACGGACTCCCCCGCGATCGCCGCGGCGCGCATGATCTCGGCGACCTCGGCGGTGCTCTTCGGATGCTCCGTCCGGCCTGGAGGTACGCCCGCGATGGACTGTGTTGGTCTCGACACGCGAGCTTCGCGAGGGCCTGAACGAAGTGGCCCTCGACCAGCGAGGGAATCGCTCATCAGAAGACCTCCGCGACGCCGGCCTGCTGCAACGGGTGCGCGCCCTGACGCCGGCCCGGGCGCTCCCCGCACAGCCGTGGCGTCGGGAAGATCTTGCCGGGGTTGGAGATCCGGTCCGGGTCGAAGGCGCACCGGACCAGCTGCATCGTGTCGAGGTCGTCGGCGGCGTACATCTTCGGCATGTGGCCCGCCTTGTCGGCACCGACCCCGTGCTCGCCGGTGATCGAGCCGCCGTGCTGCAGACAGAGGTCGAGGATCCCGCGGCTGACCTCCTCGGCGGCATCGCCGGCCCCGGGAACGGCGTCGTCGAAGAGCACCAGCGGATGCAGGTTGCCGTCGCCGGCGTGGAAGACGTTGGCGACACGTACGCCGGAGCGCTCGGAGAGCTCGGTGATCGCCCGCAGCACCTCGGGCAGCGCGGTGCGCGGGATGACGCCGTCCTGGACGATGTAGTCGGGGCTGATCCGGCCGACGGCGGCGAAGGCCGACTTGCGGCCCTTCCAGATCAGGAACCGCTCCCCGGGGGTCTTCGCCGTGCGGATCTCGAAGGCACCGCTCTCCTCGCAGAAGCGGACCACGTCGGCGTACTCCGCGTCCACCTCGGCGGCAGGGCCGTCCAGCTCGATGACCAGCACCGCGCCCGCGCCGTCGGGATAGTTGCAGCTTACCGCGGCCTCGGCGGCCTCGATCGCGAGCGCGTCCATCATCTCGATCGCCGCCGGTACGATGCCGGCCGCGATGATCGCGGACACCGCCGCGCCGGCGCGATCGGTGGAGTCGAAGCCCACCAGCAGGGTGACCACCTTCTCCGGGAGCCGCACCAGCCGTACCGTCACCTCGGTGACGATCCCGAGCGTTCCCTCCGAGCCGACCACGGCACCGAGCAGGTCGTAGCCGGGGCTGTCGGGAGCATCCCCACCGAGACGTACGCGGTCGCCGGCGGCGGTGACGAACTCGACGCCGAGCACGTGGTTGGTGGTGAAGCCGTACTTGAGGCAGTGGGCGCCTCCGGAGTTCTCCGCGACGTTGCCGCCGATCGAGCAGATCTGCTGGCTCGAGGGGTCCGGCGCGTAGTAGTAGCCCTCCGGGGTCGCCGCGCGGGTGACGTCGAGGTTGATCACGCCGGGCTCGACCACGGCGCGCTGGTCCTCGCGCCGGACCTCCTTGATCGTCCGCAGCCGCGAGGTGACCACCAGGACGCCCTCGGCGTGGGGCAGGCTGCCGCCCGAGAGTCCCGTGCCGGAGCCGCGGGCGACGTACGGGATCTGCTGCTCGGCGCAGCACCGCACGATCTCGGCCAGCTGCTCGGCGGTCTCGGGGATCACGACGAGCGCGGGCGTCACCCGATAGTGCGCCAGCCCGTCACACTCATAGGTCCGAAGCCGGGCGGGGTCGGTGATCACTCCGTCCTCGGGGAGGAGCGCTCGTGCCGTCACGGTCAGTCTCTGCAGCGGTGTCATGGCAGGTTCATCCGCTCTCCCGATTTCGTATCGTGGAAGCTTTCTTCTACCCACTGGAAGGCTAGAGGAAGAAGGGCGGCGGGGGCAATGGGTTTGTGTGACTCCGGTCACCAATTTCCTCGGCAGAGGGCACCCCCTACGATGAGCACGATGTCGATGACCAGCTCGCCCAGCGCCCGCCGCCTCCTGCTCGTCGTCGACGCCCCGTCGCTGCTCCACCGCAACCACCACGCCCGGGCACACACCCGGATGATCGACCGGGCCGGCCGGCCCGCCTGGGCGCTGCACGGCATGCTGCGGCAGATCCTCGATTCGATCGACGCCTTCGCCCCCGATGCGGTGCTCTTCGGCCTCGACGACCGCACCGCGTCCGTACGTCGCGACGCCTATCCCGACTACAAGGCCGGGCGCGCCGAGAAGGACCCGCTGCTGGTCGAGCAGCTCGAGCGCGCCGGGGCCATGCTCGATGCGCTCGGACTCGCGACCCTCACTCCCCCGGGCCTCGAGGCCGACGACGTCAACGCCTCCGGTGCCGCGTGGGCCGGCCGCAACAGGTGGGACTGCGTCGTGATCACCTCCGACCGCGACGCGTTCGCGCTGATCAGCGAGCACACCCGGGTCCTGCGGCTGATCAACGGCGGGATCAACGGCTCTCCGCTGCTCAACCCCGCCCGGCTGTACTCGATGTACGGCGTGCCGGCCTCGCGCTACCTGGAGTTCGCGGCGCTACGTGGCGACGCCAGCGACAACCTGCCCGGCGTGAGCGGCATCGGCGAGAAGACCGCCGCCGCACTCCTGGACCAGGTCGGCCCCATGGACGGCGTCTGGGCCGACATCTGCGACAACCACGGACAGAAGGTGACCGAGGTCCTCGACGCGTGGGCCGCCGACACCGGCGTACGCCGCATCAGCGCGCGCGTGGTCCGCGCGCTCTCAGCCCCCGGCGCCCGCGAGCGCTACGACTTCAACCTGCGGATGATGACCTGCCACGAGGACCTCGACCTCCGCCTCACCCCCGACATCCCCGGCACCCCCGGCCTCCTCCCCCTCGACATCGACCGGGTCACCCGGGTCGTCGGCTTCCTCGGCGTCGAGGCGACCACCGCGGTGGCGCAGCGCGTGTTGAGCACGAATCCCGCCTCGACGGTCTCATAGCGCAGCTAGGGCAGGTTGTCGGTCGACAGCCTTCCTAGGGCGAACGAACGTTCGTTCGCCCGCGAGACACCAGGCGCTGGCCCCTCAGGCGAACTCGGGCGCCAGACCGCGGTTCGCAGTCTCGACGGTGCAAGCGAGCGGGGCCGAGATGCCCGAGAGGGCGGCGTCGAGGTCGGCGGTCAGGTCCTCGACGCTCTCGAGGCCGATCGAGAGGCGTACGAGGTTCGCGGAAGGTTTGGCGTGGGCGGCGACGGGGCGGTGGGTGAGGCCGGCGGGGTGCTGGATGAGCGAGTCGACGCCGCCGAGCGAGACGGCGTGGGTGAAGAGCTGGACCGATGAGGTCAGGCGGGCGGCTGCTTCGTACCCGCCGCGCAGGGCGATCGTGACCATGGCGCCGGGGCCGCGCATCTGCTTGCCGACCAGGCCCCGATCGTCGTCCTCCCCGGGGAAGTGGACCCGCTCGACCGCCGGATGCGCTTGCAGCCATGCTGCGATCTCGACCGCGCCGGCCTGTTGGGTTCGTATGCGGGTGGGCAGGGTGGCGAGACCGCGGTGCAGGAGGTAGGCGCCCAGCGGGTGCAGGAGGCCGCCGGTGACCGCGCGGACCTGGCGCAGGCGGGCGGCGGTCTCCTCGTCGCAGGCGATCACGCCGCCGACGACGTCACCGTGGCCGCCGATGTACTTGGTGGCGCTGTGCAGCGACATCGCGGCGCCCAGGGTGAGCGGGTCCTGCAGGATCGGGGTGGCGAAGGTGTTGTCCACGAGCACCGGTACGTCACCGGCGGCAGCGACGACGGACGCGATGTCGACGAGGTCGAGGGTCGGGTTGGCCGGGGTCTCCAGCACGACCAGCGCCGTGTCGGAGCGGACGGAGGCGGCGACCTCGTGCTCCGCACAGAAGGTCACCTCCACACCGAGCAGGCCGGAGGCGAGCAGGTGGTCGGTGCCGCCGTACAGCGGGCGGACCGCGACGACGTGCCGCTTGCCGCTGAAGGAGGTGCTCGCGATGATCGCTGCCGTCATGGCCGCCATCCCCGAGGCGTACGCGACCGACGTCTCGGCCTGCTCGAGCTGTGCCAGCGCCGACTCGAACCGCGCGACGGTGGGGTTCCACAGCCGCTGGTAGACGGACCCGCCGTCCGGGAGCGGATGACCGCCGGTCGCCATGGCCTCGTACGACGCGCCACCGCGCTCGATGTCGGGAAGCGGGTTGGTCGAGGACAGGTCGATCGGGAGGGCGTGGACGCCGAGCATCGCCAGGTCCTCCCGTCCGGCGTGGACAGCGATCGAGTCGAGGTGAGGGTTCGCAATCGGCATGACCCGATGCTCGCGAGAACCACAAGATCAAGCCATATCGATTGCCGAAGATCCCATCAGATCCCTGATACTGACGTCTTCGAGCAACTCGACCAGTGATCCAGGTGAGCCCCGTTGGCGAAAGTGCAACCATCCGCAGCCGCCCTCGACTCCGTCGATCGCCGCATCCTGAGCGAGCTCGCCACCAACCCCGAGCTCACCAACAAGGCCCTCGCCTCGCGCCTCGGCCTCGCCGAGTCGACGTGCGCCTACCGGCTGCGGGCCCTGCGCGACAGCGGCGTCATCACCGGCCGCCGCCTCGACGTCGACGTCCGCTCCCTCGGCTACCCGCTGCAGGCCGTGATCAAGGTGCGGCTCGGCAGCCACAGCAAGGAGCACGTCGAGAGGCTCTACGACGAACTGGCCACGACCCACGGCGTGATCCAGGCCTTCCACGTCGCCGGCGCGGACGACTTCCATCTCCACGTCGCCGTCGAGGACGCCGAGGCGCTGCGCGACTTCGTGCTGCAGCACGTGACCGTCCACCGGGTCGTACGGCAGACCGAGACGCAGCTCGTGTTCGAGCTGCGTGAGGGGCCGGGCGTACTGCCGCGCGACCCCGCGTAACCCGTTCAGCGCCGCGGCGCCGTCACTCGTCCTCCATCCGGAAGCCGACCTTCAGCCCGACCTGGAAGTGCTGGATGTCGTCGTCGTCGACGTGTCCGCGGATCTGCGTGACCTCGAACCAGTCCAGGTGACGCAGCGTCTTGCTTGCTCGGCCGACGCCGTTGCGGATCGCCTGCTCGAGTCCTTCGTCTGAGGTCCCGACGATCTCGGTGACGCGGTAGGTGTGTGAAGACATGGTCCTGCCCCTTCTCTCGATGCTCGCTGTACCCACCTTGGGCGCGACGTCGGGACCGTGCAAGGGGTGACGTCCCGAGAAACTCCGTTGTTGAACACAGCTGTTCAAGTTAGTATCTCGAACATTCATGTTCGACTTGTGCCTCAGGAGGCGCGCCATGACTTCAGACAGCAACGCCGGCGAAGCCGTCGACCAGACCGCCGACCCGCGCCGATGGCGGCTGCTCGGGCTGCTGGGGTTGGCGCAGTTCATGCTGATCCTCGACGTCACCGTGGTGGCGATCGCGCTACCGCACATGGGCGCCGATCTCGGGCTGGGGCGCGATGCGCTGACCTGGGTGGTGAGTGCGTACACGCTCGCCTTCGGCGGGTTGATGCTGCTCGGCGGACGGGCCGCCGACCTGTTCGGCCCGAAGCCGGTGGTGCTCGCGGGGCTCGCGACCTTCACCGTGGCCTCGCTGGCCACCGGTCTCGCCACCAGCGCGGAGCTGGCGATCGTCGGGCGGGTCGCGCAGGGCGTCGGGGCGGCGATGCTCTCCCCCGCTGCCCTGTCGATCGTGGTTCGTCTCTTCGACGGAGAGGAGCGCAACCGCGCGCTCGGGATCTGGTCGGCGCTGGGCGCCGGCGGAGCGGCGATCGGCGTGCTCCTCGGCGGCGCCCTGACCGCCGGACCGGGTTGGGAGTGGGTCTTCCTGATCAACGTGCCCGTCGGCGTCGTCGTGGCGATCGTCCTGGCCCGGCAGCTCCCACCGCTGCCGGCCTGGGGAGGAAACGTACGTCTCGACCTCGTCGGGGCACTGATCGTCACCGCCTCCACCGGGCTGCTGATCCTCGGCTTCATCGAGGCCGGGGACGAGGGCTGGGCTTCGAGCCGCACCGTCGGGCTCATCGTCGCCGGGATCGTCGGGTACGCCGTCCTGGCCGGCTGGTTGCGACGTACGCCCCACCCGCTCATCGACCCGGCGCTGGTCACGCGGCGACCGGTCCTGTCCGGGACCTTCGTGCTGTTCGTCGCGACCGGGCTGATGGTGGCGGTGTTCTTCCTCGGGACGTTCTATCTGCAGAGCGCCGCCGGACACGGTCCGCTCGCGACCGGGCTGATGTTCCTCCCCGTCGCCGCCGCGACGATGGTCGGCGCACAGCTGGCCGGCCGATTCATCGGCCGTCTCGGCGCTCGCACCCTCGGGATCGCCGGACTGCTCGTCGCCGCCGCGGGGCTCGTCGTACCCGCGATCAGCATGAGCACGCTGTCCACCGTGATCGCGGTCAGCATCGGCTCCGCCGGACTCGGCGTCCTCTTCGTGGTCGCGGCCGCGACCGCCCTGAGTCAGGTCGAGCCGCAGCTCGCGGGGGTGGCCTCCGGCATCTTGAGCACCTTCCACGAGCTCGGCGCCTCTCTCGGCGCCGCGGTCATGTCCGGCGTCGCCGCTGCCAGCCTCGTCGACGGCACCACCGACGGCTTCGAGAGGGCCTACCTGGTCGCGGCCGTGATCGCAGCGCTCGCCGCCGTCCTCGCCGGGGCGCTGATCCCCGGTCGACCCACATCCACCGAGACCCACCACGAGCCCCAGGAGACCCAGTCATGACGAAGACCCGCCGTCCCAGACCCCGCGCGCTCTCGTTCGGGCTCCACTACCTCCAGATGGTCGTCGCGATGGCCGTCGGGATGATGCTGCTCTACCCGCTCTGGCAGCTCGCCGTCGGCGGAGCGCCGGAGAGCGCGTGGGTGCATCGCGCCGACGTCGACTCGCTGGTCATGGCCACCACGATGGTGATCCCGATGGCTGCCTGGATGCGCTTCCGCGGCCACCGGGCGAGGCCGATCACCGAGATGTCGGCGGCGATGTACGCCGGCTTCGTGGTCCTCTTTCCCCTCCTCTGGCTCGGGGTCATCGACGCGGGCGGCCTGATGCTGCTCGGGCACGTACTCATGCTGCTCTTCATGCTCGCCGCGATGCTCGCGCGACCTGCCGAATACTCCAGCAGCCACACCCACCACGCCCATCACTCCCACGCAGCGACCGACCAGGAACCAGCATGACCGCCCACACCCACCCGGACGTCGTCGTACGCCGAGCCACCCCCGAGGACGCCAAGACCGTCCGCACGCTCATCGGCGAGATCGCCGCCCACCAGGCCCAGTCCGGCTCGGTCACCGTGACCGCCACGCAGTTGGCCGGCTACCTCGAGCGCCCGGACATCATCGTGCTGCTCGCCGAGATCGACCGGGAGCCGGTCGGCTACGTCTCGGCCGTACGCCGCCTGCACCTGTGGTCGGCCAGCGACATCATCGCCCTCGACGACCTCTACGTCCGCCCCGGCCATCGCGACGCCGGCGTCGGCAGACGGCTGATGACCTCGCTGGCGAAGCATGCCGGCGGCCTCACCATCACCTGGGGCGTACAGCCCGACAACGACGCAGCGATCCGGTTCTACCGCCGCCTCGGCGCCACGGTCCGCGCCAAGGTGATGTGCGCGTGGCCGGCCGCACGGCAGCCGATACCCTGACGGTCAGCATCTCGTGGGAGGTTCCGACCGTGACGACCCTCAAGCGCGCCGACGCACGTAAGAACATCGAGTCGATCATGGACGCGGCGACGGCCTGCCTCGCCCGCGATCCCGACGTCAGCGTCGCCGACATCGCCAAGGCTGCGGGCGTCGGCCGGGTCACGCTCTACGGCCACTTCGAGTCCCGGGCGACCCTGGTGACCCAAGTCGTCGAACGCGCGATCCAGCAGTCCGACGAGGCGCTCGGCGCGGTCGACCTCGACGGCGACCCCCGCGCCGCCCTCAGCCGGCTCCTCGAGGCGTCGTGGCGACTGACGCAGCAGTACGGCGCGCTGATCGTCGCCGCCGAGCAGAGCATGCCGCACGAGCAGTTCCAGGCGGTTCACGTAGGCCTGATCGACCGCTGGAAGCCGCTCATGGAACGCGGTCGCCGCGACGGCAGCTTCCGCGACGACCAGCCGCTCGAGTGGCAGCTGACCCTGCTCCAGAGCGTCCTCCACGCCGCCTCCGGCGCCGTCTACCGGGGCGAGATCAAGGCGGCCGACGCCGCCGCCCTGATCGACGGCACCCTCCAGGCCGCCCTCACCCCTCCCGGCGCCACCCGCGACTGACGCGCGCTCACTCCGGGAGGTCGCCGACCGCCGCGCGCTCACGGCCGAAGTAGCTGGCCAGCAGCGAGTCGGCATTGCGGTCACCTCGTTGCTCCAGGCGAGCCCGGCCCTTCGCGGTCCTTCCGAGGACCCGGTATCTGAGCACGTTCAGCGGCAGCAGGTAGGCGTGCGCCCACGGGGGCCTCGTCGGGAGGCCGAGCTCGCGCATCGACCTGGTCCCGAGGAAGACGGTCAGCATCGAGAGGAGCCGCTCGGTCTCGTACCGGCCACGCACCCGTTCCAAGAGGCCCGGCCAGCCCGGGTAGCTGCGATCCCGCTGGGCCTCGACCGCGGCCCGCGCCAGCTGCGGTCCGGCCTCGGAGATCTCTGCCTGCGAGAGGAGCACGTGGTAGTTGATCCGGTGCCGCTCCCACTCGTCGTCGACGAGGAAATCCTCGTCGACGCCCATCAGCCAGCCGACGTACTTCCACAGATGCATCAGCGCCCGGGCATCCCGCCTGGAGATCGGCACTCCGAGTGCCCGGCACCCGATGATGAGTACGCCGTCGAACAGGCCCAGCGTGGCCGCCTGGTCGGCCTGGTTGATCGGCAGTCCCCATCTGCCGGTGTCCCACCTGGGTTCGAACCCGGCGTTGACCAGCGCATGCATGGCCCGTACGTGGATGGTGAGCCGCCACGCCTCACCCGACCCTGAGGCCGAACCGGTCCCCGGCTCCGGTGGCCGTAGCGCGCCGGGTGTACGCAGACTCACCGCCCAGTGCTGGGTCTCGGCCAGGCGCCGCCGGGTGGTGCCACCGGTCAGGCCACCGGTGGCCACGAGCAGGTCCGGCGGGCCGCCGAACCGGTAGCCGCTGATGAGCGAGAGCTGCAGGAGCACGTCGGCCGCATTCTGGCCCAGTCGCGTGAACACGCGGCTGCCCTCGTCGACGAGGTCCCAGTCGACCCAGTTCGGGGTGGCCTCGACCTGCGCGAAGAACTCAGCGAGCGCCGGAGGCGGGGACTCCACCGCCGCGGCACCGTGCACCAAGGCCGTACGCAGCTGGGTCATCGTGACCTTGCCCGGTGTCCCGGCTCGCATCCGGATCGCCTCCGCCAGCCGCGCGCCGGCCTCGTCCCGCTCGCCGAACGCCCGCCCGATCCGCTCCATCAGCTCCTCATCGACCTCGTCGATGCGCCCCAGGAGGCGCAACGGCCGACCGAGACGGCGGCTGCGCGCCTCGCCTTCGCGAAATCGTGTGGGAAATCCGGTGGGTTGGGTGCCCTGCTGCGCGAGTGTGGTCATACCTCCAGCGTGATGCGAGCCAGAGCTCGCTTTCAATTCGCGTTCTGCCTAACGTAGGGGCATGCGCAAGACACCGACCCAGGCCCGTTCGAGGGCGACGGTCGAGCGCATCCTGGCGGCCGGACGCCAGGTGCTGGTCGACGAAGGCTACGAGACCTTCTCGACCAACCGCGTCGCGGTCGCCGCCGGCATCAGCCCCGGTTCGCTCTACCAGTACTTCTCCGACAAGTCCGCCATCCTCGACATCGTGATCAGCCGCTACTGGGACGACGTCTCCGAGCGGACAGCCTCGGCGCTGGCACTCCAGGCGAGCACCGTCGGCACACCGGCGATCCGGTCGGTCGCCGACGCACTCCTCGCCGGGCTCGAGCAGGATCCTGCCCTCCTGCGTGTCCTGACCGAAGAGCTCCCCGCCTCGCGCAACCGCGATCGCCACGCGGCGCTCGTCAACCGCGTACGCGACCTCACCGCCGTCTATTTGCGGGCCGGATCGGTCGGGATGACCCGCCCCGACCCGCAGGTCACCGCGTGGGTGCTGGTGGTGGCGATGGAGAACATCGCGCTGCGCTGGGTGCTCGACCGTCCGCCCTACCCGCGCGAGGCCGTGCTCGAGGAGATGGTCGCGCTCACCGCGGGCTATCTGGCGCGGGCCTGATGCCTCGTTCCTAGAGCACCTCACCGACGACTTCCGCCCGACCACGGCCGTGCACACGTACACGCCGCGCCCCGGAGGCGTGGCGGATCCAGTGGCGGTCGTGGGTGACCGTGACGACTGCGCCTGGATGGGCGTCGAGGGCGTCCTCGAGCTGCTCGACGAGCTCGGGGTCGAGGTGGTTGGTCGGCTCGTCCAGAAGAAGTACGTCGCCAGGGTCTGCCATTGCGATCGCGAGGTCGAGGCGGCGACGCTGCCCGACCGAGAGAGCCCGCACCGGGCGGCCCAGCTCCTCCTCACGCAACAGCCCGAAGCGCCGCAGGCGCTCGATGGCGTCCTCGCGGTGGATCCCCAGAGTGCGAGCGAACACGCCGGCGACCGAGCCCGCTGGAGGCGCCGCGACGTCCTGGCGGAGCCAGGACACCCGCACTCCCTGGGCGCGCTCGACGGTTCCCGAATCCGGCGCCAGCTCGCCGGCCAGCAGCCGCAGGAGCGTCGTCTTGCCGGCCCCGTTCGGTCCGGTGACCAGCCAGCGGTCCCCGGCACTCAGGGACCACTCGGCCATCTGCAGCTGGGCCTCGGCCTCACGGCGTACGTCACGAAGGGCGATGTAGGGCTCCTCGGCCGGCGGCCGATCGAACCCGAGACCGGCGGCGAACCGGAGCGGCTCAGGTGGCGGCGCGACGGGATCGGCCGTCAGCCGGGCGACACGCTCCTTGGCCATCCGGATCCGGCCCATCGCACCGTGGCCGCGGCTGCGCGCCCGGAAGGCGCCGTGACCGAACCCGTCGAGCTCGAGCTTGCGCGGGATCGCGGAGAGCCGGAAGGCGTTCGCCGCGACGAGTGCCTCGTTGCGGGCCAGCTCGGCCTTCCACTCCTCGTGCCGCTCGGCCTGGCGGCGTCGCTCCGTCGCGCGTGCCACGAGGAAGCCGGCGTAGCCGTTGCCATAGCGGCGCAGCCCGCCGTCCCGCACCTGGACGATGTCACCTGCGTTCCGCTCGAGGAAGGCCCGGTCGTGGGTGACCACCACCATGGCTCCGCGGTGTTCGTCCAGCCGCGACTCGAGCCAGGCCAGCGCCGCACCGTCGAGGTCGTTGGTCGGCTCGTCGAGCAGGAGCAGCTCTGCGTTGGCCGACAGCGCCACGGCGAGAGCGAGCCGGGCGCGCTCGCCTCCGGAGAGCCCATCGACCGGACGCTCCCGGTCGACATCGCCGAGGCCGAGCTGGTCGAGCGCGGCGTCGACACGCCGGTCGACGCCGTAGCCGTCGCGGGCCTCGAACCGGTCGATCAGCTCGCCGAGCTCCTCGAGCAGCACCGGCTGATCCTGGCCATCGGCGTGGGACAGGCGCTCAGCGCAACGTTGGATCCGCGACTCGAGCGCGCGAAGGTCCGCGAGCAGGAGGTCGACGGCATCTCGCACCATCGCCCCGGCCGGGAAACGGGGCTCCTGGGCGGCGTGTGCGATGCCGCCAGGGATGACGACGCGGGTCTCGCCGGCGACGGGCGTGACCACACCCGACAGCAGGTCCAGCAGGGTCGACTTGCCGGCTCCGTTGTCGCCGATGACGGCGAGTCGGTCGGTCGGGCCGACGGCGAGGTCGACGCGGTCGAGGACGATCCGCTCGGCGAAGCGGACCGTGGCCGAGCGCAGCTCACAGGCACGGTGGCTACGTACGGTGGAGGGAGAGAAAGCAGACGGGAACAAGAGGACACTCCTCGTGGCGACGGGTCGGAACACGGACCTCGAGCGCGCCGACTCGGACGACGCGGTCGCTCAGGACCCACTGCGGAGAAGACTCGACGCAGCGTCCCGATCTATCGCTTCAGAGTACCCATCGAGACGTACGCTAGCAGCCCCTCATCTGGGCCCGCGACCGGTTTTGCGACACCACGTCCAAAGCGTTCGACAGCCGCCCGGAGCCGTGCCAGCGTTCGCTCCATGCAGGTCAGAACCGGGTCGGTGAGCGACCTCCCAGCAGCCATGGGTCTCCTAGATGACGCCGTCGCCTGGCTCGCCTCGCAGGGCCGCACCGGGCAGTGGGGCGAGGCGCCGTTCTCCGGCATCGAGGCTCGTGTCGAGCAGATCCGGACGATGCTCTCCGAGCGCACCACCCGCATCGCCGAGACGGACGGACAGGTCGTCGGGGTCTGCGTCCTGGCCGACGGACCACTGCCGTACGTCGAACCCGCACCGATCCCCGAGCTCTACCTGCAGCTGCTCGTCACCGACCGTGCCCGGCGCGGTTCCGGCATCGGCCGGACGCTGGTCGAGGACGCCGTCGAGATCGCCCGGCAGCGAGGTGCCGCCCAGCTGAGGCTCGACTGCTACGCCGGGGACGACCAGGCGCTCGTCCGGACCTACGAAGCGTTCGGGTTCGCACTGGAGCGACGGTTCACGGTCGACACCGGACAGCCCGAGCCCTGGCCCGGCGCGATCCTCCGGATGCAGATCTGAGCCTCGGCTCCGGGCCACCCTCTCGCGGCCGGCGTTTGTAGACTGCGCGAATCCGGCGCGTCGAAGGGGTGAGTGCGATGACCGAGATCAGTGCCTGGTTGGCGGAATTCGCCGACGACCAGCGCCGGCCCGAGGAGGTCGCCCGCTGGGCCGCGTCGACGGCCGACGCCATCTTGGCCGACGGTGAGATCGATCTGGCCGATCTTCGGCCCCTCCTCCTGAAGGCCGTCGAAGAGCACTGGTACGCCTTCCTCGACCGGATCACGCTGCCGGACGCGGAATTCGAGCTGGTCCCGTCCGCGCACGCCATCGCGCTCGAGGCAGCGCGCCGCCATCTCGGTCTGCCGTTGCTGCTCAAGGTCTACCAGCGGGCGCAGGAGGAGAGCTGGGACTTCGCGGTGCAGGTTGTCCGGCAGGCGCCCAGCGATCTCGACCACGAGGCTCTGCTCGTCTGGTTCTGGACGAAGGCGAGCGCATGGTTCGGCTCCTCGGTCGAGCAGTCGGTGCTGATCCACCAGGCCGAGACGACCCGGATCCAGCAGCGCGGCGACGCCCGCCGCTTCGAGGTGGTCTCCCATGCACTGGACACCCGAAGCGTCTCCCCCGCCGAGCTGTCCGCCGCACTGGCCGGCCACCCGATCAACATCCCCGGCCACGTCGCCCTGGTCGCGCACGCGCTCACCGCCGACTCCATCGAGCAGCTCGAGTCTGCGCTCACGGCCGTCACCCGCCGGGCCGGTCCTGCCCGGTCGGTGCTGGTGCGCCCGGGCGGAAGGGAGATGTGGGCCTGGCTCACCCTGGGCGAGCGACCGGACACGATGACCGACACCGGGATCGACCCCACCGGCGTACGGGTGACGATGGGCGTCGGCCGAAGCGGTCTCGACGGTTTCGTCGCAGCGCATCTCGACGCGCAGGCGGCTCAGCGGGTCGCGCTGGCGCCGGGGCGCCGAGAACCGGTGACGGCCTACGACGACGTCGCCGCCCTGGTCCTCGTCGCCCATGACCAGGAAGCCGCCGAGCGGTTCACCCGAACGACGCTGCGCGGGCTGGCCGACCCGCCCCATGACCGGCTCCGCGAGACCGTGCGCGAGGTCCTCACCTCGGCCGAGACGGCGGACCGGCTCGCCGAGCGGCTCGGCATCCACAAGAACACGATTCGCTACCGCGTCGCCCAGGCCGAGCGGCTCCTCGGCCATCCGCTGCGTGAACGAGCCGGCGACCTGCTCCTGGCGCTCGACTACCACGACACCTTCCTCGCCACCACGACTGTGAATACACACAGTTTTCGGTGATCGATTCGGCCTGATCAGCCAGAGACTCTCCTGCCGCTTACGTCCATTCTGACAGTGGTCGTAACCGAACTCACAGGAGACAGCAGATGACACTCGACGCCAGCGGCACCGTCGACAGGGGCTCCACCGAGAGGTGGCGGGACAGGAAGCGCTATCTGTGGCTCCTCGGGCTCGTGGTCCCGTCCTTCGCCTTCATCGCCGTGGGTGGTTACGTCCTGACCGGATGGGGCGTGTTCCTGTGGACGGGTCCGATCGTCGTCCTCGGCATCGTCCCGCTCATCGACTTCGCGGCCGGCCTGGACCGCTCCAACCCGCCCGACGACGTCATCGAGGAGCTCGAGGAGGACCGGTACTACCGCTACATCACCTTCGCGTTCCTTCCGATCCAGTACGCCGGGTTCGCCTTCGCGATGTATCTGATCGCGACCCAGGACTGGCCGTTGGCACACAAGATCGGGCTGGCCCTCACCATCGGGTTCATCGGTGGCATCGGCATCAACACCGCCCACGAGCTCGGCCACAAGAAGGAGAGCCACGAGCGCTGGCTGTCCAAGATCGCGCTCGCGCAGAGCTTCTACGGACACTTCTACATCGAGCACAACCGTGGCCACCACGTCCGTGTCGCGACACCGGAGGACCCCGCCTCCTCGCGGATGGGCGAGAGCCTCTACGGATTCTGGTTCCGCACCGTGTTCGGGTCGCTCCGCAGCGCGTGGGGCCTGGAGGCCAAGCGCTACCGGCGCAAGGGCACCCACCCGTTCCACCTCGGTAACGACGTCCTCAACGCCTGGCTGATGAGCGCGGCCCTGTGGACCGCCATGACGCTCTGGTTGGGCGTCGGGATCCTGCCCTACCTCGTCCTCCAGGCCGTCATCGGGTTCTCGCTGCTGGAGGTCGTCAACTACCTGGAGCACTACGGGATGCTGCGTCAGAAGACCAGTTCCGGGCGCTATGAGCGGGTGCTGCCGATGCACTCCTGGAACTCCAACAACATCGCCACCAACGTGCTCCTCTACCACCTGCAGCGGCACAGCGACCACCACGCCAACCCGACCCGGCGCTACCAGACCCTGCGTGACTACCGGGAGTCCCCGGCCCTGCCGACCGGCTACGCCGGGATGATCGTGCTGGCCCTGGTCCCGCCGCTGTGGCGCCGGGTGATGGACAAGCGCGTGGTCGCGCACTTCGACGGCGACGTACGGCTGGCCAACGTACGTCCCGGGCGGCTCGACAAGCTGCTCGCCACCTTCCCACCGCCCGCCGAGCCGGCGGACGAGGAGACCGTGAAGATCGACGTGACCCGGCAGTCCTTCGACGACGAGGTCGCCGCCGGTCGCTGCCCCGGCTGCGGCTACGTCTACGAGGTCGCCGTCGGCAACGAGCTCGAGGGCTTCGCGGCCGGCACCGCCTGGCGCGACATCCCCGACGACTGGTGCTGCCCGGACTGCGGCGTACGCGAGAAGGTCGACTTCATCCCGCTGAAGGAGTCAACGCTGTGAATACGATCGAAGCGGACAAGACGGTGTGCGAGGGGATCGGGATGTGCGAGGCCCAGGCCGACACCTACTTCCAGATCGGCGACGACGGCCTCGTCGAGGTCCTCAGCGAGGAGGTGCCCGACCCGGACCGCGGGTACGTCAAGGCAGCCGTCGACTCCTGCCCGGTCTCCGCGCTCCGCCTCCTCGGCTGAGCACGACCCATCGAGTGGAGGAAAGACCAATGCCATCACTTCTGGTCGTCGGCGCCGGGCTGGCCGGGCTCCGCGCCGTCGAGGGCGCGCGTCAGGCCGGCTGGTCCGGGCCGATCACGATCGTCGGCGACGAGCCGTACCCGCCCTATGACCGGCCGCCGCTGTCGAAGGCGGCGCTCGCCAGCGAGGAGCAGCCAGGTGTTCCGGTGCTGCGGTCGAGCGAGGTGATCGAGAAGCTGCAGGTACGCCACCTCGCCGGCGTCCGGGTCGACGGCCTCGACACCGCGCACCGCAGGGTGACCACCAGCGCCGGCGACCTGAGCTACGACGCGCTCGTGATCGCCACCGGCAGCACGGCGACCACCCTGCCCGCGCTGACCGGCGTCCCCGGCGTGCACGTGCTCCGTCGCTACGACGACGCACTCGCCGTCCGCGACTCCCTGACCCGCTCGCGCCGAGTGGTGATCGTCGGGGCCGGGTTCATCGGCTCCGAGATCGCCTCGGCGGCCCGCGCCCGCGGCATCGAGGTCACCGTCGTCGAGGCGAGCGGCCGCCCGCTGGAGCGCGCGGTCGGACCGCTCGCGGCCGCGCGGCTGATGCAGCTGCACGCCGACGCCGGCGTCAGGCTGCTCACCAGGACGACCGTGTCCGGCGTACGCGCCCTTCGACAGGCTCAGGACATCGCCTCGGAACATGGCGTCGACGAGGTCGAGCTGAGCACCGGTGAGACCCTGGCCGCCGATGCCGTGGTCCTGGGCATCGGCGCCCGCCCGGCAACCGCATGGCTCGCCAGCAGCGGCGTGGCGCTGGACGATCGCTCAGGCGGGGTTCTCTGCGACCGCCGGCTCGCGACCAGCGCGCCCGGGGTCTGGGCCGCGGGTGACGTGGCGTGCGTCGACGGCGAGCGCAGCGAGCACTGGACCGCTGCCGGTGAGCAGGGTCGGGTCGCCGGCGCGAACGCCGCCGGCGCGACCGAGGTCTTCGCCTCCGTACCGTTCGCCTGGTCGGCCTGGCACGGGCACCGGATCCAGGTCGTCGGCGAGACGACCACCGCCGATGAGGAGGACCACGGCGACGGGTTCATCCTCTACCGGCGAGAGGGCCGCGCTGTCGGCGCGGTCGGCATCGACAGCCCTGGTCCGGTCGCCCGGCTCCGCCGCGCCCTGGCCGCGCAGCCTCCGTCCGACGTCCGCGCTCACATGGCCGGAGCCGGAGGCGTCGTGCCAGCTCGGGAGTAGGTCGTCGGGACGGTGACGACGACACTGTGCGCGTGGTCCAGGAGGTGGTTGGCCACCGCTCCCCCGCCGGCGACCACGACCATGTGCATGGTCTGGGCCTGCTCCGCGAGCGCGTGCCCGAGGCTTCCGGCCTGGATCCGCAGGTGTGGGTGCAGGTCCGGGTAGCGCTCCCGGAGTCCGGCCACACACTCCGCGACCAGCACCCGGTCGGCGTCGGGCCGCTCCGTGCTGCCGGCGCGGTAGCAGTACAGCACCGTCACCGGCAGGTTCCGCTGGTCGGCCTGGTCGAAGGCGAACTCCAGGGCGGGAATCGAGTCGCTGGTCCCGTCGATGCCGACGAGCACGCCGCGGCCAACGCCGCCGGAGCCCGGGCACAGTACGACGACCGGGCACCGCGAGTCCTCGACCACGGAACGGCTGACCGAGCCGAGGATCCAGCTGCCGATCGGTCCCCTGCCCCGCGACCCGAGGACCAGCAGCGACGCGTGGCCGGACGCGGCTACGAGTGCGGGTATCACGGACCCGATCTGCTGCGACGTGGTCACCTCCGGGCGTCGGTAACCGGCGAACCCCGAGACTCCGGAGAGCGCATCGAGGCGATGCTCGGCGTAGCGCTCGGCGCTCGCCAGCACCACCGACCCGTGAGCCTGCTCAGGCTCCGAGGCCGCTCCGGCCCGGAATCCGGGCGGCGTCTCCAGGGTCGTGGCCGACACCACGTGGACCAGGCCCACGTCACGTCCGCCGCGGTAAGCCTGCTCGGCCGCCCACGACACGCTCTCGGCCGCTGCCGGCCAGTTCTCGACCCCGACCAGGACGGCACCCTCGGGGATTGCTGCGTACGACATGTCGATTCCTTCGGCTCTACTCGTCTGATGGGATGCGATTCAGACCGGCACGACGCGGCGGCCGGTGATCTCGGTCGGGGTGATGCAGACGAACAGTGTCCGCTGGCCGGCGGCCCATGGCTCCGGCTCGAGGTCATGTGCCGTCAGCCAGACGCCGTCGACGAACTCCGCCGTGCCGCGAACCAGCACGCTCCAGCCGGAGGAGGTGTAGGTGTCGAACTCGTCGATCTGATACGACACCGGCCCGGTGCCGACGTGGTTGGCGATCGCGGTCCGCGGGGCGGTGCGGAACACGATCCGCTCGTCCACCATCAGATGGTTGACCGGCAGGACCAGCGGCCCTTCCGGGTCGCCGAAGGCGACGCGGCCGACCTCGTTGCGGTCCAGCAGCTCCACGCATTCGGCGCGGTCCATCTCGGTCAGGTGACCCGGGAACCATCGCGCTGCCAGATACATCGTCTTCTCCTTCATCACTGTCGCCCGGCGCTGACCGGCCGGCTGCCTGATGTCGTGACCCCGTCCGTGGATCCGGCCTCCCCCTCGAACGCCGGAGCCACGGACGGGTCGATCTCAACCGGGCAGAGGCTCTCGCGAAGCACCGCCCGCGCTGTCCCGCCCAGGTGCCCGAACCCGAGGAAGCTCCGGCCCCGGCCGAGGATCAGCAGATCCGCGCTGCGGGAGGCCTCCACCAGGGCGTACGCCGTCTGGCCGTGCACGATGTCGACCCGGGCCTCGACTGCTGCCGCCTCCGGACCGAGGTCGGCTCGGGCCGCCTCGAGGGCGGCCGTGAGCTCCCGCTCGGCCCGGTCGACCCAGGCCTGCTCCTCGCTCCCGACGGTGAGGTAGTCCTGGTAGGCCCCGAAGGTGTGCCAGGCGTGCAGCAGCCGCAGGGGCGCGCCCCGTTCGGCAGCCACCTCCAGCCCGCGGCGTACGAGGGCGATGGATTCGACGGCGTCCTGGACCCCGACGACGACCTCGCGGGGTTCGTCCCCGGGCGTCCAGGTGGCGGGGACGGCGACCATCGGCACGGCCGCGTGGGCCGCGACCGGGGCGAGGATGGATGAGGTGAGGATCCGGTCGAGCAGCACGCGCGGCTGGTCACCCAGCACGACCAGGCGGGCTTTGGCGGCCTCCTGAGCCAGCACCGTCGCCGGCAGGCCGAGCAGCAGGTACGAGCTCACCACCGCACCGCTGTTCGCGACAGCCTCCTCCGCCTCCGCGAGGATCGCTCGTCCGAGCTGACCCATCCGGGAGTCGGGGCTCGTGGGCGCCACCGGCCAGGTCGGCAGCGGCGGAGCGTACGGGTCGACCACGTAGACCAGGTGCAGCACGGCACCGGACCGGGCTGCCTCAGCGGCGCCAAAGCGAGCGGCGGCGAGCCCGGCCGCGGTGCCGTCGACTCCTGCCAGGATGAGATCTCTGCTGCTCTCGTTCATGCTTCCAGCGTCCACTCGCGAGGCCCTCGCGCGACAGGGACCCTCGGCCTGAGGCAAGGGCCTTTGGTCGCCCATCACGACTCGCCCTCGGCTGCGAGCACGGTCTGCGTGACCGCGAGGACCGAGTCGGGCGTGACACTGATCGCGTCGATGCCGAGCCTGACGAGGGAACGTACGACCTCGGGGTGGTCCGAGGGCGCCTGGCCGCAGATACCGGAGTGCATTCCGTGACGCCGGCAGCCCTGGACGGCAAGGGCGATCATCCGCTCCACCGCAGGGTCACGCTCGTCGTAGTCGAAGGCGACCAGCTCGCTGTCGCGGTCGACACCGAGGGTGAGCTGGGTGAGGTCGTTGCTGCCGATCGAGAACCCGTCGAACCGCTTGGCGAACTCGTCGACGAGGATGACGTTCGATGGGATCTCGCACATCGCATAGACCTTCAGGCCGTGCTCGCCGCGGCGCAGCCCGAGCTCCGCCATCCGTGCCAGCACGCGGTCGGCCTCGTCGAGGCGGCGGACGAACGGCACCATGACGACGACGTTGTCCAGGCCCATCTCCTCACGAACCCGGCGAAGCGCGGCGCACTCGAGCGCGAAGCCCTCGGTGTAGGCCGGATGGGCATAGCGAGCGGCACCGCGGAAACCGAGCATCGGATTGGCCTCCGCCGGCTCGAAGGCCGCACCCCCGAGGAGTGCCGCGTACTCGTTGGTCTTGAAGTCGGAGAGGCGCACGACGACAGGCTTGGGGTGGAAGGCCGCGGCGATCGTGCCGATGCCTTCGGCCAGCCTCTCGATGACGTACGCCGCACCATCGTCGCCGACGAGGCGCTCGACCTCTGCGCGCTGGCCGGCGTCGGTGATGCGCTCGGGATGCAGCGCGGCGAGCGGGTGCACGCGCACGTGCTCGGCGAGGATGAACTCCATCCGCGCCAACCCGACCCCGTCGTTGGGCAGGAAGGACGACTCGAACGCGATCCCGGGGTTGCCGAGGTTGAGCATGACGTGTGTCCGCGGACGCGCGGTCAGCTCGGTGGCGACGTCGTTCGCGCGGAAGTCGGCCAGACCGCGATAGACGTGGCCGTTATCGCCCTCCGCGCAGGAGACGGTGACCTCCTCGCCATCGGTGATCGTGCCGGTCGCGTCACCGGTGCCGACCACAGCCGGGATGCCTAGCTCGCGGGCGACGATCGCTGCGTGACAGGTGCGCCCGCCGTGCTCGGTGACGACCGCGGAGGCGATCTTCATCAGCGGTTCCCAGTCGGGGCTGGTGCTGGTTGCGACCAGCACGTCACCGGGGGCGAAGCCCACGTCCTCCCCGATGCTGCGGACGATCCGGGCACGGCCGGCGCCGACCCTGGCACCGACCGCACGGCCGGTGGTGAGCAGGTCGCCGTGCGCCTCGACCACGAAACGGGTCATGACCGCCGGTCGCCTCCGCGCAGCCACCGTCTCGGGGCGGGCCTGGACGACGTACAACAGCCCGTCGGTGCCGTCCTTGGCCCATTCGATGTCCATCGGCGTGCCATAGTGGCGCTCGATGGTCATCGCGGCGCCGGCCAGCTCGAGCACCTCCTCGTCGGTGAGGCAGAAGCGACTGCGGTCGGCAGGCGGTGTGGGCTCGTTCCGCACCGGCTCGGTCTCCCCCAGCACCATGCGCACCGCCTTGCTCCCGAGACGGCGGCTCAGTACGGCGCGATGTCCGGCCGCGTACGTCGGCTTGTGCACGTAGAACTCATCGGGCTCGACCAGGCCCTGGACGACGTTCTCGCCGAGGCCGTAGGAGCCGGTCACGAAGACGACGTCCTTGAACCCAGATTCGGTGTCGAGGGTGAAGGTGACCCCTGAACAGGCGAGGTCGGAGCGCACCATCTTCATCACTCCGACCGAGAGCGCCACCGACAGCTGGTCGTAGCCGTGCCGGGCACGGTAGTCGACCGCCCGGTCGGTGAAGATCGAGGCGAAGCAACGGTGCACGGCGTCGAGCAGCGCCTCCTCGCCCTGGACGTGAAGGTAGGACTCGTGCTGGCCGGCGAAGCTCGCATCCGGCAGATCCTCGGCGGTGGCCGAGGATCTGACCGCGAGCGCGACGTCGCTGCCGTACTCCCGTCGTAGCTCCTGGTAGGCCGCGACAACCTCGTCGGCGAGGTCCTGGGGAAGCTCCGCGGCGAGCAGGAGGCTTCGAGCGCGGGCGGCGCGCTCGGCGAGGTTCTCGCGGTCGTCGACGTCGAGATCGCCGAAGACCGTCACCAGAGCCGAGTCGATGCCCGAGGCGTGCAGGAAGTGGCGGTAGCCGTCGGCCGTGACCGCGAAGCCGTTGGGCACACGGATGTCACGATCGTGGAGGCGGCGGTACATCTCCCCGAGGGAGGCGTTCTTGCCACCCACCAGGGGGACGTCGGCGATGCCGACCTCCCCGAACGTACGCGTGTAGCTCGTCATCGCAGCCACGGGTGGTGCATGACGAGCGGCATCCGTGCCCACTGCTTGCCGAAGCCCCAGGTGTCACCGGCGTACGTCAGCGCCAGGACGCCGACGGTCAGCGCGCCGAGCAGGTGCTCGTCGATGATCGGGTTGTTCTCGAGCGGGAAGCTGGCGAACCACATCAGCGCGTACATCGCCGCGCCGGCGATGGCCCCGATCCGCATCCCGATGCCGAACGTGAGCGTGAGGCCCACGCCGAGCAGCCCGATCATGAACAGCCAGTCGGCCCACGCCTGACCCGCCATGTCGTTCCACATGCCCTGCAACCAGTTGTTCTCGGGCACGTTGGACAGGTAACCCTCGGTGGGGCTGCCACCGTTGATCCAGGCGGCGTCCTTGGCGAAGAAGTCGATACCCGTGCGGGTACCCGCCTCGTTGGTGATCGCACCGGTGTGGAAGCCCAGCGCGAGCAGCTTGTCGAAGAAGGCCCACAAGAACGTGAGCCCGAAGGCGATCCGCAACGTCGCGAGCATCCGGGCGGCGGGTAGCGGGTAGTGCCCGGGCAGCGTTGTCGCGGAGCCGGGTGTCGAGATTGAGGTCATGATTCCTCCATCGGTCTCGCCGGCCCGTCTTGGCCGGACGCCTTCAGCCAACCGCCGCCGACGCTGTCTCGGCGAGGGAACGGGGTCCGCGCCACAGGGGCCCTTCGTCCCCAGCGCTTCAGGACGGTCGACCGTCCACGACTCATGAGGCGGCCACCTCGGCCGCCCTCGACCCGGTCGGCTCGCCGGCCTCGATGATCTCCAGAACGGGAGGCAGCACCTCGACCGGGCAGTGGCTCTCACGCAGCAGCGCTCGGCCGGTGCTCCCGAGGCGGCCCGCCGGGAAGGTGTGCCGACGACGCCCGATGACCAGCAGATCAGATCCGGACGACGCGGTGGCGATCACCCGGGCAGGCTGACCGCGAAGCACCTCGATCCGGGCCTCCACCAACGTCGGGGGCGCGGCCCGATGCCTTCTCGCGCGGTCGAGCGTACGCTCCAGCTCCTGCCGGAGTGTCGCATCCCACCTGTCCAACTCGCGCTGCGAGATGGACAGGCCGTCGTACGGCGTGGGCACCTCCCAGACGTGCAGGATGACCAGCTCTGCCCCGCGGACGGAGGCTTCGCTCATCGCCCGCGCGACCAGCCCGGCGGCGTCGTCACAGTCCTTGACCGCGACGACGACACGGTCGGCGCCTGGACCCGAAGGCCACTCGGTCGGCACGACGGTGACCGCCACCGGTGCGTGCCCGGCGACCCGGTTGACCACGGAGCCGGTGAAGATGCGCTCCACGCCCGAGCGGTGATGGCCGCCCAGCACGACGAGCCGTGCCGCGGCGGCCATCTGGACGAGACCGTCGGCGGCGTGACCCCGCACCAGCGTCGAGGTGACGCGATCGGCCGACGTCAGGGTGATCGCCTCCTTCGCCGCCCTCTCCAGCAGTCCCGCCCCGATCTCACGGTCATGGCCGGTAGCGGCATGTCCGGTGTAGGGGTCGATGACACCGGGGACGGGCGGCGGCGGCGCCAGATGAACCAGCCACAGCTCGTCCCCGCTGCGTTCGGCCTCGGCTGCGGCGTATCTGAGCGCGGCTCGGCCGCCTTCCCCACCGTCGATACCGACCAGGATCCGTTCTGACTCGGACATGTCCACCTCCTGCGGCACCGGACACCTCCGGCCCGGCCCGCTCCGACTCTCGCGGGACCCTCGGGCCGAGCACAGGGCCGTCGGGTGCCGACCTCCGGGACCTTGGTCCACATGGATCCGCGAAGTACCCGCTGATCAGGGCGGAAATCACCCGAGTTGGGGGCTCCCTACGCCTTTACCAAGACACCCCGGCGCTGCCGGATTACAGTGAGCGTCATGGCATCACCGGAGACGGGGCTGCCGGATGCTGCGCGAGCAGTGCTCGACGCCGTGAACGTCATGAACTCCGATCTGGACCTGCCTGGCGTCCTTGACCGGATCGTGCGCTCTGCCTGCACCATCACCGACGCCCGCTACGGAGCGCTCGGCGTCCTCGGTGAGGACCACACGCTCGTGGAGTTCGTCAACCACGGGGTCGACGAGCCCACCCGGGCGCGGATCGGACCGCTACCCCACGGGCGCGGCATCCTCGGTCTGCTGATCAACGACCCTCGCCCGATCCGCCTCGAACGGCTGCAGGATCATCCGGCCTCCTACGGCTTCCCGCCCCACCATCCGCCGATGAGGTCGTTCCTGGGCACCCCGGTCATGATTCGTGGCACCGTCTACGGCAATCTCTATCTCACCGAGAAGGCCCAGGGCAGGCCCTTCACCGACGAGGACGAAGTCCTGGTCGCCGCGCTCGCCACTGCAGCCGGCACAGTGATCGAGAACGCGCGCGTGTACGCCGCCTCCGAGCGCCAGCGCGCCTGGCTCACCGCGTCGTCGCGGATGTATGACGCACTTCAGGTGCCGACCACGATCGAGCGTGCGGTCGAGCTCGTCGCCACCTGCGTACGCCCGGCCTGCGGCGCCGAGGGCGCCGGTGTGGTTCGGCACGGAAGCGACGGGCCGGAGGTGCTCGCCGCCGACGGGCTCGCGGCCACGAAGATCCTCGCCGCCTGCGTCGAGGTCCGCGACGAGCTCGAGATCACCGCCAAAGGTGAGAGCGTGCCACCGGTGACGACGTCCGATGGATCCGCGGTCCTGCTGGCACCCCTCCGTGGCCAGCTGTACGGCCCGGCGACCCTCCTCGCGGTCGTCTCCGACATCCGCGCCGCCCGGGCCCAGCACGACCTTCTCGCAACGTTCGCCCACCAGGCGGCGGTGGCGCTGGACCGGGTCCACGCTGTCGCCGAACGCGAGGCGCGTGCTGTCGTCACCGACCGTGACCGGATCGCCCGCGACCTGCACGACCTGGTGATCCAGCGCCTCTTCTCGACCGGCCTGCTCCTTCAGGGCACCCGGGCGAAGGCGACCGGGCCCGGGGTGCAGCACCGCATCGACCAGGCGATCGCCGACCTCGACAGCACGATCCGCGACATCCGCGCCACCGTCTTCCAGCTCCGGCCCAGCGCGTCCGAAGGGATTCGCGAGTCGTTGCACGCACTGGTTACCGAATACGTCGACGTCCTCGATTTCACTCCAGCCCTGCGTTTCTCCGGGCCGTTGGACACGACCGTGTCGAGGACGACCAAGGACGAGCTGCTCGCCGTGGTCCGCCAGGTCCTCTCCAGCATCTCCCGGCAGCAGAGGGCCACCCGAGCCTCCGTCGAGGTGCGCGTCGAGACCGACGCGAACGGCCGGCAGTGGCTGAGGATCCACGTCACCGAGGACGGTGGCGGCCTCAGCGAGGCGGGGAGCTGGCTGCGCAACCTGCGGGCACGCGCGGTCGAGCTCGGCGGATCGGTCGAGATCGGCGACTGCGAACCCGGCGGCACCCAGCTGGACTGGCGTGCGCCGCTCGAAGGGTGAACCGCCCGGCGAGGACTGATGCGTGATCCGCCCTCGCCGGGCGTCTTCCCCGGTCCGGCCCATCCCCCTACGAGGCCGGCTCCCGGAGGCTCTTGGTTCCCCCTGGGGTCGCATCCGACATCGGTGCCGCACGGTCCTGGTCTCTGGACCGGACCACGGGTACCACCAGCACCGGCACATCTGCGATGTTGAGCACCTCGCGCGCCACTGCACCCAACCCGATGGAATAGCCGTTGTGGTGATCTCGGCCCAGGACGATCATCTGGGGGTTTCCGAGGTGGTCGGTCAGTACGTCGGCCGCGTGGCCGTGGTCGCGCACCACGGTGACCTCGACGCCGGGGAACTCGCGGCGGAGCGGGCCGACCAGCTCTTCCAACGATGCCGCACTGCGCTGCTCCCACTGCCGGTAGAGGGGCGCTCCGAGGACTTTGTCCCAGACGAGCATCGGTCTCAGATCCACAGCGGACACCACACGCAACGGGGCCCCCGCCCGCTTCGCCTCCGAGAAGGCCAGCCGGAGCGACCTCTCCTCGTCGGCCGCAGGATCGACACCGACGACGATCGCTCCCGAGTGATGGAGAGGCGCGCGCCACCCCGGGGGCACCACCGCCAGCGGCGAGGACGCACGAGCGGCGAGGCGGAGTGCGGTGGTCCCGATACGCATGCTGCGCGAAGGGCCCATGCCGCGCTTCCCGACAACGAGCAGATCGGGCTCGCCGACGGTCGCCAGCAAGGCCGAGACCGGGTGGCCGAACCGGACGAGCGTACGCACGCTCAGCCGCGGATACTCAGCGACCACGCGGTCGCGGATGTCCTCCAGGAGCACCCACTCGTGACCCGGGCCTCCAGGGGCGTCCCGGTCCGGGGCGCCGATGTCGACCACCCCGACCAGCATCAGCGGCCGGTCCGTCGCCAGCGCCGAGGTGGCGCCGTAGTCGATCGCGGCCGCGTTGCGCTCCGAGCCGTCGACACCGACCACGACCTTGGACTGGTCTCCTTCGTATCTCATCGCAGCACACAGCTCCTCGGTTTCGCTCTCACAGACGTCCCCAGCAAACCCTTCGCCGCTGCGCCTCGCGGAGAGGCCATGGTCCGAACAGGTCGGGATCAAGGTCCATGACCGCGCACACTCAACGATCGCGGTCATCCGGCTCGGCGTGGCAGGGCACTACTGCCACCGGAACCTCTGCATGGTGGATCACCTCGCGTACGACCGTTCCGAGACCCCAGGTGCCGCGCCCGTCGTGGCGCCGGCCGAGCACGATCAGCTGAGCGCCGAGCGACCTGGCCAAGATGACGTCGGCGGCACGCCCATGGTCCCGCTCGATCGTGACCCGGACCTGCGGGTACTCCTCGCGCAACGGTTCGATCGCCGCTTCCAGGTCCTCGTCGCTGCGTCCCTGGCTGTCGCGTACGAGCGGTGCGTTGAGGGTCGGGTCCCAGATGAGTACAGGGCGCAGGTTGACGGCGTACAGCACCACCAGCTCGACCCGCTCACGCAGAGCTCGCTCGAAGGCGGCGCGCAGCGCCGGCCCGTCGGGATTGTCCGGGTCCACCCCGACAATGACCGGTTCCCCCAGATGGTCCGCGGGGTTCCACCCCGGCGGGACGACCACCACCGTCCCGAGAGAACGTCCGGCGACCCTCATCGCCGTCGACCCGACCAGGAACCGGCGAGAGCCCCCGAGGCCGCGTTTGCCCACGACCAGCAGATCCTCCACGTCTGCGTACCCGAGCAGGGCCGGCACCGGGTGGTCGAACTCGATCAACGACACCGTCCGGACGTCGGCATGTGCGGCTTCGACCTGACGCTCGATCTCCCCCAGTACGGGCCACCGGCGCCCGTCGACGGCGCCATCCTGTTGTCGCACAGGGTGCCGAACGGCGCCGATCGGTACGAGCGGCCGGCCAGAGGCAGCCGCTTCCGCGATCGCATAGGCGACCGCGGCTCGGTTGGGCTCGGAGCCGTCCACGCCGACCACGACCCTCGGTTCGAGCGGGGGCAGCGGGCGGGTCGGCGGACCCAAGGGCCCTTCACCCACCGAGCCCAGCCGGCCACGGCTCGAGATCGCGGTCATAGGTCCCTCCATCACGAGATCGGGTGATCGCTCCAGTGCTCTCCAGCGAATCCCGTCGGTGCGCACCGTGCCAGGGGACATAGGTCGTGCACGTCGGGCCCAAGGTCCTCAGGCGCCCGAGGCTCAGCACGCGCCTCGCCACTGCCGAGGCGTCGCGCCCCGGAGATAGCGGTCCGGCCCACCTGCCGCCCGAGCACCGGAGCGGAACCACGCCTCCAGTCCCGGTGCGTCGCGTCGCTCGATCTCGTCGAGAAGCACCTCGCGGATCTCGACCGCCCTCAGCTTCGCGCCCGGATCCATGGCCCGGTCGAGGGCCACATAGCTGGATCGCCAGGCCATGCACAGGTCCGATTCGGTCAGCCCGTCAGTGACCGCCAAGACAGCATCGGCCGGATCGATCACGTGCGGTCTGATCGCCACTACTGCTACTGCCGCTGACTCTGCCGCTATCTCTGCGCGCGAGCGCCGCCTGCCCACCCGGTGACGACGCTTCGCCGGTCGCACGGTGCGCGGTGGCCAGCCGAGCCATCCCACCTCCCATGCGGCGGCGAGTCCCGCGGCGGTCACCAGCAGACCATTCGTCCAACCGAGCGTGAGGATGAGCCCTGCGGGAGCCAGCATTGCGGTCGGCCACAGCAGACTCCTGCTGAGCACGGCACGCCACCGGATCGGACCGTTGTCGGGCGCCAGGCAGACCAGCAAGGAGACCGTGATGAAGCTGGCGCCTGCCCACCATCCGACCGTCATGGGCAGCGACCACGCCATGAGCGCGACGATGCCACAACCCACCACCATGCCGGCCACAGCGGACCACACCCAACGTCTCATGAGGCCACTTTCCCGGCCCGCCGGGGCCGAGCGGAGGGGCCACGATTCCTCCCGGTCAGGGACTAAGGCCCCGACGCCGGTAGCCGTTGGCCACTCGCTGAGTCCAATCCGCCAGGCGCACTGTCAGGGCATGCAGTTCAGCGACCGATGAAGGAGCTCGCGATGATGTACTGGTACGGCTCGGGAATGAGCGGTTGGGGCTACGCCCTGATGACCATCAGCATGGCCCTGTTCTGGGGGCTGATCATCGCCTCGGCCATCGTGGTCGGTCGCCGGCTCCTCCGCGAGGAGCGGATGCCGGGTACAGCACCCAGCACGCCCGAGGACGTGCTCGCGATGCGCCTGGCGCGCGGTGAGATCGACGAGGACGAGTACGAGCGCCGGACGGCGGTGCTACGGGCAAGGGAGATCGCCGGACCTCGCTGACCGATCGCCCGACCCCGCTGACCACGAGACCCGGCGACAGCCGGGCGCCATTTCATAGAGGAAGTGCGAGATGAAGGAAGATCTGCGACCGATCGAGGATCTGATCACGTTGACGGGCAAGACCGCCATCGTCACCGGCGGTGCGATGGGGATAGGCCTCGGCATCGCCTACAGGCTCGCCGAGGCGGGCGCGCGGGTGGCTGTGGCCGACATCGACCAGGAAGCCGCCGAGTCCGCTGCGAAGCAGCTGGTGGCCGACGGCTTCGAGGCTACGCCCGTCACGGTCGACGTGTCCGACGAGACCAGCGTGCGGCGAATGGTCGAGACGGTGGCCGATGCGTACGACGCGATCGACATTCTCGTCAACAACGCCGGTATCTTTCCCAACGTCCTGGTCATGAACATGACGGCCGACGACTTCCGGCGGGTGATCGACATCAACCTGCACGGCGTCTTCCTGTGCACCAAGCTGGTGGCCGAGCGGATGATCGAACGTGGGCAGGGCGGCCGGATCATCAACGTCACGTCCATCGACGCCCTGCACCCCTCCTCCGCCGGGCTCGCCCACTACGACGCCTCGAAGCACGGCGTATGGGGTTTCACCAAGAACGTCGCACTGGAGCTCGCGCCACACCAGATCTGGGCGAACGCGATCGCTCCGGGCGGCATCATGACGCCCGGCGTGCGGAGCGCACAGGCCGGTGCTCAGGTGCCCAAGGGCGTCGACATGGCCGAGATGATCGAGCGGTTCACGGCTCGGATCCCGATGGGCCGGTTCGGGGAGCCGGACGATATCGGGCGCGCTGCGTTGTTCCTGGCCTCGGACCTGGCCTCCTACATGACGGGCAGCCAGATCGTGGTGGACGGCGGCGTACTCCTGTCGTGATGAGCCGCAAGAGCAAGGTCCTGCTCGGGTTGTTGCTGTTCAACGGCTTGAGCGCCACGGCCGGGGGTCTCGCGCTGATGACCGACTGGATTCCCGAGCAGGCATCCTGGGTCCGGCACACCGACTTCCCCAGCAACTACGTCCCGGGCGTGATCCTGATGGCCGTCGTAGGCGGCAGCTCCCTGATCGCCGCCGCCGCCCTTGCCAAACGCAGCCCCGGCTGGCAGCTCGCCAGCATCATCGCGGGAACGATCATGGTGTTCTGGATCATCGGAGAGATCGCGTCGATCCGTGCATTCCATTTCCTGCAGGTGATCTACCTCGTGACCGGTGCGCTCGTGGTGGCGTGGACACCAGCGCGGCAGACAGAAGAGTCCGGTTCGACGTGATCAGTCGGCGGACCCGGGGCCTCTGTGCCGCCGTTGCCGCGCTGGTGGTGCTCGCGGTTGGGCTGGTCACGTCGACCCGAGGCTCGGTCCGGGGGCGGGCTGCCCTGATCGGTGCGCTCGGCTACCTCACCTACAACGCCACCCTGCTGGTGTACGCCACCGCGTTCAACGAGCTGTTCCTGGCCTACGTCGCGCTGCTCGGGCTCTCGCTGTGGTCCCTCGTCAGCGCGCTGCTCGACCCCCAGCCGCTCCTGGCGCCGGGCAGCATGCTGCCGGCGCGCGGCATCGCCGCGTTCATCCTGACCGTGGTCGCACTCAACGCACTGGCCTGGCTACGGTTCGTGGTGCGGGATCTGGGAGAGGACCCGCCCGGCTTCCTGGACGGGACCGGCCTGACCACCAACCCGATCTACGTCCAAGACCTCGCGGTCTGGCTGCCCGCGCTGGCGATCGTGGCCGTGCTGCTCTGGCAGCGACGACCCGCCGGCGTATTCCTCGCCGGAGCCGGACCGTTCGCCGTACTCGCCGCAGCGACCCTAGTCCCTCTGGTCCTCTGGTTGCGCGCGGTCCCGCCGCGGGTAGGACGGCACCTGTGAACCCGACGCGCTGATTGCCTCCGCTGCCAGTCTCCACAGCGCGAAGCCTGTCCAGATCAGCCATACGAAAAGCAGGACGCCATAGAACGCGTAGGCCCAGCCGAGGACAGGTCGCAGGGCCTCCGAGACGAACCCGACGCCGCCGGTCACCACACCGAACCAGGCAAGCCCTCTCCAGGAGACGCCCTTCAGCATCAGCAGTGAGATCAGCACGATGCCGAGGGTCTGCAGCGCCCCGATCACGGCCGGAACATCGTTGAGCGCGATCAGGACTTCAGCCCCAGCCACGTAGGCGGCCTGGTCGGCCGCCGTCGTGGCGGCCGCGTACTTGTCGCTCAGCACGACCATGGCCAGCGAACCGTCACCGGTGGTCGGCCAGGCGAACGACACCGCCCACGACGCCACCGAGACCACGCCTGCGATCACCGCGAAGCTCTTGTCCAGATGGCTCAGCGCTATGGCGAGAGCGAGGAAGACCATCATCAGGAGAAGGCTCGGGATCAGCCACATCAGCTGCCGCGTGATGTAGATCGCCCGATGAGCATCGACGTACTCGAGCATCTCCTCCCCGCCAGAGACCGGAGGGACCGCTGCAACGGCGAAGACCACCAGGGCCGCGACGTACAGCGCCACCGCCAGGCCGGCCGAGACCGCCCCCGCTCGGTAGAGCCGGTGCCACGACAGGTCGGCACCCGGCAGCCGATCCGCTCTTCTGAAGCCGACGAGTCTCACTTCAGTCCCCTCTCACCGATTGCCAGGCGGCGTACAGCGTGATGGCGTTGATGACGATGGCGAGACCCCACCAAGGTGTGAACGTCGCGACGATGAGCGCCGTCGAGGCGACCACGGCGACGATGGCGGGAACGGCCCACAGATCCAGATGCATCCCGTACGCCACGCCTGCAAGCACGAAGCCGATGCCGGCGGTCATGACCAGGGCCACGACCACGGCACGCACCTCCGCGAACAGCCAAGACACCTGCGGGCCAAAGCCCGGAAACTCGTTGCTCTGCTGACGCGGGAGCCAGACGACCGCGTGGAGGATCCCGTGCAGGATCAGGAGACCGGCAATCACCAGACGCCACATGGCAATGCCCCCCGCTCCCGGACCCGAGGCAGCAGCCGAAGCAACCACCATCCGGTCACTGCCGCCTGGACGAACGCCATCACAGCGCCGGCGCCCACTCCGATCAGGACGGTGACCCAGGCCCGCTGCCCCTCGTGCCACAGCGGAGTGACGATGATGAGGAACACGCCCAGAGCGAGGAGCCATGCGGCGGCGGTGGCCGGGATCCAGCTGGTCGCGCGCGCCACGTGGTGACGCAGCTCGAGCCACTGCGCGCCACCGATCGATGACAGGAGAAGGGCGCCACACAGCGCCGGAACGACGACGCGCGCCCACCCCGACTCCGTCGCGGCCAGCGCGACCGCCGTCCCGAGCACGTACGCAGCCACCGCGGCACCCGCGGTGAGCATCACCCAGCGGCGGACGCGTAGGCCAGGCAGCGCATCGCGAAGCGCGATTGCCTGCGCCAGGCCGAGGATGGCGCCCTCGACCGCTCCTGCCGCGAGCAGCGCCGGAAGGCCGGCGTACCACGGCAGGTCAGTGGTGATGGTGCCGACGAAGGCGGGAGCGATGAAGCCTACGGTCTCCGCCACAGCGACGGTCACGGTCCACCGGATGAACCAGGATCGGTCTGCCAACAGGTGGCGCCTCATCGCAGCCAACGTCGCGACTTCGGCCTGAACAGCCGGGACACGGTGCGTTCGTAGGCGTGCTCATCGGCAGCGGTCGCGGCGTCGAGATCGGGCAGCACGGCTGAGAGCGCGAGATCCGGATACTGTTCGGCGAGTCGGAGGAGCTCCAGTCTGGCCACGGCGGTGTCGTGATGTCCGCCCAGTACGTCCTGAAGCTCTGCCAGCGTCCCGGCCAGACGCCTTGCGTCCGCGCCGAACACCGGCACCACCGCCTCGGCCGAGTACCGGATCCGCTTGGCAGCCTTCCGGACGTCGTGCAGACGCGACGCCCGTTCGTGGACGTCGGTTCCTCGACGAGCCTTTTCCGTTGCTCGCTCGAGGCGCCGGAAGTCCTCGAGGAGGGCCGTGCGGAGCTGCTTGCGAGCGGGCCTTCCTGCACGCGCTGACCATGGCGGCTCCTCGGCGAGGGCTCGCAGCGAGTCGACGAGAGCGAAGTAGCGGGGCGACATCATCGCCTCGACCGCGGCCCGATGCGCTACCCGGTGCTCGGCCTCGATCACGGACCCGACGCTCAAGGCGTTGCCGGCGAGCAGGACCTCCAGACGATCGCGCAGTACCTCCAGGTCGCGCGGCCGACCGAGCTCATCGACCAGCCACTTGACCTCGACCCTCAGGGGGCCGGTCCGCTTGCGGTCGAACACGTCGCGGTAGGTCCCCAGAACCGCGCGGACCCGCCTGCCGGCCACGCGCATGCTGTGCACCGCATCTGGTACGTCGGCGCGCACCAGAGGATCGAGCCGGGTCATCTCGGCCACCTGCCTTGCGAGATACGGCGCCAACACCTCCGTCACGGTCGCCTTCTTCGCCTTGGCCGCGGTGGCACCGATGGCGGCCGGCGCGGTCACGGGAAGGATCCGGGCCAGCTTGGCCCGACGTGCCGAGGGCCGCGCGCCGGCGGCCAGAAGGCGGCGCTCCAGCTCGTCGACCATTCGGTCGGGCTCCCCGTTGAACTCGACCTCCCACTCCCGCCAGGTCTCGGCTTCGCTCGACCCTGAGGCGATTCGGCGCGCTGTCACCCGGTCGTCGCACACCTCCGCGAGCAGCCGTCCGTCCACGGCCCGGAGCAGGGTGGACACACGGCTGGTGTCGACAGCCCCCACCCGGACCAGCGGCCGCTCGCGCACCACTCCGCGGACAATCGCGGTCAGCTCCAGCGGCGGCTCCACCGCCGGACCTTCCAGCGGCACCTGCAGCTCGTGCCGGTCCGTGCCGACGGGAAGCTTGAGGTGCCAGCCCGCGTCGTCGCCACCGGTGCGGCGACGAAGCGTGATCCCGGCGCGGATCAGGTCGAGCTCCGCGGTGTCGTAATAGGTCGCCGAGAGCGCGAGCGTTCCCTGTGGATCGACCTGGACCCCATCCGGCAGTCCTACCAGGTCAGGAAGGAGGGCGTCCTCGTCCACGTCGTACTTCCACTCGATCTCGATCACCGTGGTCGTCATCGCTCGCCCTGCCCTCTCGTCGGCCGGCCTGAGCAGCTCAGACGACGGGTGCCGGGTCGGCGCCGGCCTTCTCGAACCGGCCGTCGTGCTCGAGCACGAGGTCGGCGGCGGTGAGGACATCGGGGATCGGGGGTTGGATCTCGACCGGGCAACGGCTCTCGCGGATGACCGCACGGCCGGTGTTGCCCAGGCGACCCAGGGGGAATGAGTGCCGGCGGCGGCCGATGACCAGGAGATCGGCGTTCTTGGTCTCCTCGGTGATCTCCCTGGCCGGCTGGCCGTGGCGAACCTCGATCCGGACATCCACGTCCGCGGCGTGCGGAACTCGGCGACGGGCGCGGTCCAGCGCGTTCTCCAAGGCGCGGCGGGCGTTGTCCTCCCAGTCGCTCATGTCCAGGTGAGCCACGGTCATGTCGTCGTAGACCGTGTCCAGCTGCCAGGCATGGAGCACGAGCAGCTCTGCGCTCCGGTCAGCCGCGTGCTTGAGAGCCTGGGCGAGCAGTCCCGCCGAACTCACGCAGTCCTTGACCGCCACGACGACCCGGCGAGTCGGGTTCTCGGGCGACCAGCCGCTCGGCACCATGACGACCGGGACCGGCGCATGGCCCGCGACCCGGTTCGTGACCGACCCGGTCATGATGCGCTCCAGGCCCTGCCTGCGGTCGTCACCGAGCACGACCAGTCGGGCGGTGGCGGCGGAATGAACCAGGCCGGAGACCACGGAGCTCTGCAGGAGGGTCGCCTTGACGCGCTCGGGTCCGACATAGGCGACGGCTTCCTCGGTGGCCTTCTTCAGCACCTTGTGCCCGGCCCGGCGAACCTCGTCCCCGAACAATGAGTACGGATAGGACGGCTCGGACAGGGTCACGTGCACGAGCCAGAGCTCGGCGTCATCCAAGCCGGCCTCGGCTGCCGCGTACGCGATCGCGGCCCGTCCGCCCGCTCCCCCGTCGATGCCCACCAGGATCCGGTTGTTCTCGTTCATGTCGTCTCCTCACGGGCACGGCACACCCGGCCGCCCCCAGCCCACTCTCATCTGTCCAGGCGGCTGGGAGCAGGGACGTCGGAGGTCGATCCTGAGGACCTTGGTCCGCACTCAGCGCTCGCGCTGCCGGTAGGCCTCGACGGCGGTGGGCAGGGTCGGGAAGAGGCGTTCCTCACCGATCCTGTCCAGGATGCCCGAGGGGGCCAGCGAGTCACGCAGGTCCTGCTTGATCCGGGCGATCGCAAGGACGATGCCTCGCTCGCTCAGCGCGGCCCGCAGCGCCTCCAACGCGTCCACCGCGGTGACGTCGACCTCGGTGTTCGCCTCGGCGTTGAGGAGGAACCACTCCACCGGCGACTCGGCAGCATCGACCGCCGCGAGCGCGCGAGTGCGGAAGTCCTCGGCGTTGGCGAAGAAGAGCGGCGAGTCGTAGCGGTAGACGAGCAGGCCAGGCACCTCCTCGGCGTCGGGGTAGTCGTCCACGTCGTGCATCCCCGCCAGCCCTGGTACACGGCCCAGGACCGCATCGTGCGGATGCGCGACCCGGCGCAGCAGGTCGAGCACGGAGAGGCCGACCGCGATCAGTACGCCCCACATCACGCCCACGGCGAGCACTGCCACCGTCGTGACCAGGGCGAGGACGAGCTCGCTGCGCCGGAAGTGGGCGAAGCGGCGCAGCTCGCCCACCTCGACCAGCTTGGTGGCGGCATAGACCACCACAGCGCCGAGCGCGGCCTCGGGGAACGCCTCCAGGATCGGCGCCAAGAGCAGCACCGCGGCGACGGTGGTGGCGGCCGTGACATACGAGGTCAGCTGCGTACGCCCGCCCACGGCGTGACCGATGGCGGTCCTGCTGCCGCTGCTGCTGACCGGGAACCCGTGCAGGATCGCCGAGCCGAGGTTGGCGCCACCCAGGGCGAGCAGCTCCCGCCTCGCGTCGACATGTTCGTCGCGGCGGGCGAAGGCGCGGCCGGTGAGGATGTTGTCGGTGTAGCCCACGAAGGCGACGCCGAGCGCCGGGCCGAGCATCGCGACGATGGCGCCCAACTCCAGGATCGGTAGGCCCGGGGCCGGAGGCTGGCTCGGGATCTCGCCGACCAGCCGCAGCCCGGAATCCTCCCCGAGCAGCGCCACCAGCGCGGTGGCGGCGAGCATGCCGATCAGCGCGACCGGGGCACGCGGGGCGAGTCGGGAGCCGACGATCATCGCGGTGGCCGCGCCGCCACCGAGCAGCAGCGTGGGGACATGGACCTGGTCGAGGTTGCCGATGAAGCTGCTCAGCTCGGCCAGCACCCCGTTGCCGGTGATCGTGACGCCGGTGAGGTTGTCGAGCTGGGAGACGACCATGAGGACCGCGATCCCCGTCATGTAGCCGACCAGCACCGGTCGCGAGAAGAGCTCGGCGAGCACCGATACCCGCACTAACCAGCCCACCACGCAGATCGCGGCGACCACGAGCGCGAGCGTCGCCGCGAACGAGGCAGGGTCCTCAGCCGCGGCCGGAGTGGCGCCGATCGCGGCCGCCGTCATCAGCGCGGTGGTCGACTCCGGGCCGACCGAGAGCAGCCGGGAGGTCCCCAGCAGTCCGTAGACCACCATCGCACCGACGCACGCCCACAGCCCGGTCTCGGGTGGGAGACCGGCCAGCTCGGCGTACGCCATCACCTGGGGCACCAGGTAGGCGGTGATCGTCACCCCGGCGAGCAGATCGAGCCGCAGCCAGCGCCGCTGGTAGTCGCGGGCCCACGGCGGCATCACGCGGCGTACGTCCATGGCAGCACTGTCCCACGAGTCGCCGTCCGCCCGCCGCGGTCAGGACGAAGGACCTGTCACAGGGTCCGCGACGCGGGGATGGACAGGATCAGCGACGACCCGGCACCGGCTCCACCACTGGTCGCGTCCAAGGTTCCGCCGTGGGCTGTCGCGATGGCCCTGCTGATCGTGAGGCCGATCCCCGATCCCTGGTGCTCACGATCGCGGGCGGTGTCGCCGCGATAGAAGCGTTCGAAGATGTGGGGCAGCTGGGCGGCGGGGATGCCGTCGCCGGTGTCGGTGACGCGAATCGTGACGTGGTGGTCCGTGTGGTCCCAGTCGATGCTGACGCTGCCGTGCTCTGGAGTGTGCCGGCGGGCGTTGTCGAGCAGGTTGGTCAGGACCTGAAGCAGTCGGGACTCGTCGGCGTCGATCGTGACGGGAGGTCCGCCGTCGATGCTGAGGGCGACGCCCTCCGCGGCGTACGACGCCTGTTGTGCTCGAACGGCGGTGTCCACGAGATCCGCGACCGCCACGGGCGCCAGCTGGAGGCTCAGGCGGCCCTCCTCCGCACGAGACACCGCATCGATGTCGCCCGCCAGCCGGCCGAGGCGGTGCACCTGGTCGGCCAGCAGCGTACGGGTGTCGTCGTTCCACGGGGTGACGCCGTCCTCGAGCCCTTCGAGGTAGGCGGCGAGCGTCGCCACGGGAGTACGCAGCTCGTGGGCCAGGTCCGAGAGCAACCGGCGCCGGGTGTCCTCGGTCCGGGCGAGCTCGCCGGCCATCGAGTTGAACGCGGTGGCCAAGGAGTCCATCTCGGGGCCGGCGTCACCGACCGGGACTCGGGCGTCGTACCTACCGCCTGCCATCGCGGTCGCGGCGCGGGTCATATCCGTGAGCGGTGTCTGGAACCGACGCGTGAGATACCAGGTCACGAGCAGGGCGATGAGGAGAGCAGTGGCGACCGCGAGGCCGAGAGAGATCGCGCTGGCGGTGCGATAGGCCTCCTCGACATGCATCCGCTCGGACGGGTCGGGGGCGCGGTCGGCCCGGACCATGTGCGCATGGAAGATCGACGGCCCGACGACGGCGGCGATCACTGCCGCGGTAAGGATCGCGGCGACGAGGACGAGTGCCTGCGCCAGGAGCAGGCGCGTGCCGATCCGCCAGGTGGGTTGCTTCATTCGGCAGCCTCTCTCGAGGGCTCGGCGATGAACCGGTAGCCGACGCCGCGCACGGTGTCGACGTAGCGCGGCGTGGCCGGATCGTCGTCGATCTTCCTGCGCAGGTGGGCGACATGGACATCGACGATGTGCGGGTCGCCGCCCCACCCTTCGCCCCAGACCATGTCGACGATCTGCTGTCGGCTGAAGGCGCGACGGGGATGCTCGGCGAGGGAGGCGAGGATGTCGAACTCGGTGCGAGTCAGTGCGACAGGTGCGCCGGCCCGGGTCACCTCACGGGTCGCGGTGTCGACCGTCAGCCCTGCGAAGGTCCAGGCGTGATCGGCGTCGGGCGCGGCCGCGAGCCTGCTGGTGCGCGGTCGTCGGAGGGCGGCCTGGACGCGTGCGACCAGCTCGCGCAGGGAGAAGGGTTTGGTGAGGTAGTCGTCGGCGCCGACGCCGAGACCGATCAGCTTGTCGATCTCGTCGTCGCGGGCGGTGACCATGATGATGTAGCAGTCGGAGAAGGTGCGGATCTCGCGGCAGACCTCGACGCCGTCCAGTCCCGGCAGGCCCAGGTCGAGCACGACGAGGTCCGGATCGAGCTCGCGGGCGGCGCTGACGCCGTCGGGCCCGGTGTGGACCTGGATCGCGTCGTACCCGGCCTTGGCGAGGTAGTCCGCGACGATCTGTGCGAGCGGCCGTTCGTCCTCGACGACGAGCACCGGGCCGCTCGACGAGGTGTGAGTGTGCATGGGTCCAGTGTGGCGGGCAGCGTGGTCGGGTGGTCTCAGCCGAGGCGCTGGGTGCGCAGGCGCAGGGCGTTGGTGATCACGCTGACCGAGGAGAGCGCCATCGCCGCCGCGGCGATGATCGGCGAGAGCAGCAGGCCCGTGAACGGGTAGAGAACGCCCGCCGCGATCGGGATCCCAGCGACGTTGTAGACGAACGCGAAGACCAGGTTCTGCCGGATGTTGCGCATCGTCCTGGCGGAGAGACGTCGGGCTCGGGCGATCCCCATCAGGTCGCCGTTGAGCAGGGTGACCCCGGCCGACTCCAGGGCCACATCGGTGCCCGAGCTCATCGCCAGCCCGACGTCGGCGGCGGCCAGCGCCGGTGCGTCGTTGACACCGTCGCCGGCCATCGCGACGACCTTGCCCTCGGCCTGGATGCGTTGGACGACCTCGGCCTTGCGGTCCGGGAGCACACCGGCCTCGACGTGCTCGATCCCCAGCATGCGGGCCACGGCCTCGGCGGTCGTACGGTTGTCGCCGGTCAGCATGACGACCTCCACACCCTGGCTCGCGAGATCGGCGACCGCGGCGGGCGTGGTCTCCTTGACCGGATCGGCGATCGCCAGGACGGCGGCCACCGTCTCGTCGACGGCGAGGAAGATGGCGGTCGCGCCCTGAGCGCGGAGCTGCTCGGCCGACACGGCGAGCGGACCGGCGTCGACGTGCTCGCCGGCCAGGAAGTCGGAGCTTCCGAGCCGGATCGTGCGGCCCTCGACGGTTCCGACCACGCCACGTCCGACGGGTGAGTCGAAGTCGGTCACCTCCGGCAGGGTCAGGTCGCGGGCCTTCGCGGCCTCGACGATCGCTCGGGCCAGGGGATGCTCGGAGGCACGCTCGACCGCGGCCGCGAGGCGCAGCAGCTCCTCGATCGAGGGACCACCCGGATCGGCGACCTCGACGGCGGTGACGGCCGGCCGGCCCTCGGTGAGGGTGCCGGTCTTGTCGACCACCACGACCTCGACCTTCTCCATCCGCTCCAGCGCCTCTGCGTTCTTGATGAGGACACCGCGCTCGGCGCCACGGCCGACACCCACCTTGATGCTGATCGGGGTGGCCAGCCCCAGCGCGCAGGGACAGGCGATGATGAGGACGGCGACGGCTGCGATCATGCCGTGGGCGAACCTCGGGTCCGGTCCCACCAGGAACCACACCACGAACGCCAGCAGTGCGATCCCGATCACCGCCGGTACGAAGATCCCGGCGACTCGGTCGGCGGTGCGCTGGATCGGGGCACGGGAGCGCTGAGCCTCGGCCACCAGGGCGACGATGCGCGACAGCACCGTGTCGGTGCCGACTCGCTGGGCCTCGATCAGCAGCGCTCCTGTGGTGTTGATGGTGCCTCCGATCACCACGTCCCCGGCCGCCTTGGTCACCGGCATCGACTCGCCGGTGACCAGCGACTCGTCCAGCGCCGAGCGCCCCTCGAGGACCCTGCCGTCCACGGGGACCTTCTCGCCCGGGCGTACCCGCAGCCGGTCGCCGATCTGGACCTCGTCGAGCCCGATCTCCTCGTCGGTGCCGTCGGCGCGCACCCGGCGTGCTGTCTTCGGCGCCAGGTCGAGCAGCGCACGGATGGCGCCGGAGGTCTGCTCCCGTGCCCGCAGCTCCAGCACCTGCCCCACCAGCACCAGCACGGTGATGACTGCCGCCGCTTCGAAGTACACATCGACCGCACCACTGGCCATCCCGTCGCCCATGTCCTTGCGGAACGAGGCCGGGAAGATGCCGGGCGCGACCGTGGCGACGACGCTGTAGAGCCATGCCACACCGGTGCCCATCGCGATCAGGGTGAACATGTTGAGGCTCCGGGTCCGGACCGAGGCCCAGCCACGGACGAAGAACGGCCAGCCGCACCACAGCACCACGGGCGTCGCCAGCACGAGCTGGATCCAGTTCGAGGTCTGTGGCGGGACCAGGTCCCCGAGGGCCGAGATGAGGTGGCCCCCCATCTCCAGCACGACCACCGGCACGCTGAGCACGACACCGATCCACAGCCGTCGTGTCATGTCCCGCAGCTCCGCGCTCGGACCGGCGTCCAGGCTCACCGTGACCGGCTCCAGGGCCATCCCGCAGATCGGGCACGCTCCCGGACCGGGTCGCCGGATCTCTGGATGCATCGGGCAGGTCCACTCCGACGCCTCGGCGGACGTCCGCTTCGAAGGTGCCGCGGCGGCGACCGGCGTCGAGGCCCCGGCAGTTCCGTGCTCGTGGCTGCTCATGGACCCATGCTCGCGCAACACCGACCGCCGGTCGAGCCATCCGCTGCTCGCGTCGCCAACCTTCGTCAAACCTTCATGGGACCTCACGGAGACCTCAAGAACCAAAGGGCACGATGGAACTCGTGATGGGAATGGGCGGTATGTGGCTGTGGATGGGCCTCGGCCTGATCGGGCTGTGGGCGCTGGTCGCGATCGCGATCGTCTGGGTCATCGGTCCCCGACGTACCGACGCCGCGTCACGGCCGGCCGCTGACCCCACAGGCGAAGGACACCAACGATGAATGTGTCCAGGCGCACCCTGCTGCGCGGCAGCCTCGCCGTCGCCGGCGGAGGCCTCCTCGCGGCCTGCTCCGGCAGACCCGGCGGGAGCGGGATCGTCGTGCCCACGTCGACGCCGCTGGTGCCGAGGTCCGGTCAGAGCGTGGTCACCAAGGCCCTGACCGCACGGCCGGTCACCCTCGATCTCGGTGGACCCACCGTCTCCACCTGGGCGTACGACGACGTCCTGCCCGGTCCTCTCGTGCGGGCGACCGCGGGCGACCTGGTGCGGATCACCGTCGACAACCAGCTGCCGGTCGAGACGAGCGTCCACTGGCACGGGATCGCCCTGCACAATGCCGCCGACGGCGTACCCGGCCTCACCCAGAAAGCCGTGACCAGCGGGCAGCGATTCACGTACGAGTTCATCGCCCCCGACCCCGGCACGTACTTCTACCATCCGCATGTCGGCGTGCAGCTCGACCGTGGCCTCTACGCACCGCTCATCATCGACGACCCCAACGAACCGGGCGCCTACGACGCGGACTGGATCGTCGTCCTCGACGACTGGATCGACGGGACTGGCACCACCCCCGACGACGTGCTCGCCGACCTCATGGCACCGGGTCAGTCCTCGGGTGGCATGCACATGGGTGGGATGGACGGCATGGGTGGCATGGGTGGCATGGGTGGCATGGGTGGCATGGGTGGCGGCTCACCGTTCGGGGACGCCGGCGACGTCACCTACCCACACTTTCTGATCAACGGTCGTGTCGGCGCCGCGCCTGACGTGCTGCGGGCCAAGCCCGGCCAGCGGGTCCGGATCCGGGTCATCAACGCCGCGGCAGACACCATCTTCGCCGTCGCGTTGGGCGATCACCGGATGACCGTCACCCACACCGACGGGTTCGCCGTCCAGCAGCAGGAGGCAGGTGCCTTCTACATCGGCATGGGTGAGCGGTACGACGTCGTCGTGACCCTGGCCGACGGCGTCTTCCCGCTCGTGGCCAAGCCGATCGGCAAGGATGGCGCCGCTCTCGCCGTGGTCCGCACCGGCCCGGGCCAGATCCCGACCCCGGCGCGTGCCGCAGAGATCCGGGAGCTGACGGGTCCCGTGCTCCTCGGCTCCGGTCTACGGCCCGCCGACTCCGCGCGCCTTCCGGACAAGGACATCGGCCAGAGCGTCGACCTCGCCCTCAGCGGGCAGATGAGCACCTACGAATGGGCGATCAACGGAGCGCCGTACGGCAAGAACGAGCCGATCGCGATCGAGTCCGGCAAGCGGGTCTCGATGCAGATGATCAACATGACGATGATGACCCACCCCGTGCATCTGCACGGGCACACGTTCGCGCTGGCCAACGGCCTACGCAAGGACACCGTCCTGCTCACGCCCATGCAACGGATGGTCGTCGAGCTCGAGGCCGACAACCCGGGCAACTGGGCCGCGCACTGCCACAACATCTACCACGCCGAGGCGGGGATGATGGCCGCCCTCGTCTACCAGTAGCAGGGACCAAGGCCCTCTCACCGGTGGCCGATGACCACTCCTGCACGCGCCCGGTCGGGCAGAGGATCGACGCAGACGCGACCTCAGGAGGGAACCATGAAAGCGCTCGTATACGACGGCCCGGGATCCCGGAAGTGGACCGACGTCCCCGACCCGGTCATCGCCGACGCGGAGGACGCGGTCGTCCGCGTCGACGCCGTCACGATCTGCGGCACCGACCTGCACATCCTCAAGGGCGACGTACCGAGCGTGGCCCCCGGCACGGTGCTCGGCCACGAGGCCGTCGGCGTGGTCGAGCAGACCGGTCCGGGGGTACGTGACTTCGCACCGGGCGACCGCGTGCTCATCTCCTGCATCAGCAGCTGCGGACGCTGCCGCTACTGCCGGACGGGAAGCTACGGCCGGTGCACCGGGGGCGGCGGCTGGGTGCTCGGTCACCTGATCGACGGCACCCAGGCCGAGCGTGTGCGGGTGCCGTACGCCGACCACTCGATGCACCACCTGCCGCACGAGGTCGACGACGAGACCGCCGTGCTGCTCGCCGACATCCTGCCGACCTCCTACGAGGTCGGGGTGCGCAACGGGCAGGTCAGCCCCGGCGACACCGTCCTGATCGTCGGTGCCGGCCCGATCGGTCTGGCCGCGATCGCGACCGCCAAGCTCTACAGCCCGCTGCGGATCGTCGTCGTCGAGCCGGGTGAGACCCGGCGCAAGAGCGCCGAGGTCTACGGCGCCGACGTGATCCTGTCCGATGCCGAGGAGGCACGCGCCTGGGTCCGCGACAACACGCCCGACGGCGTCGACGTCGCCATCGAGGCGGTCGGTGTCCCGGAGACCTTCGAGCTGTGCGCCGAGCTGGTCCGTCCGTGCGGCCATGTGGCGAACGTCGGTGTCCACGGTCGCAGCGCGGTGCTCAGTCTCGAGGCGCTGTGGGACCGCGACGTCACGATCACCACCGGACTGGTCGACACCAGCTCGACGCCGATGCTCCTGTCGATGCTGGCCGCGGGGCGGATCACGCTCCCCGATCTGGTGACCCACCGGTTCGGGCTGGGTGAGATCCAGGAGGCGTACGACGTCTTCGCCGACGCCAAGGACACCGGAGCGATGAAGGTGGTGCTGCTCGGCGACGAGGCGGATCTCACCGGTCAGTGACCGGTCAGCCCAGCGGCACCGACCACTCCACCACGGTCCCCTTCGGCGTCGCCGGCTCGACCGTGCACCGACCGCCGTGGGCCTCGGCGCGGCGGCGCATGTTCGTCAGCCCGCTCTCGACCGCGTCGGCGGGGACCCCGCGGCCGTCGTCGCGCACCCGAAGCACGAGATCGGACCCTGCTGACAGGGACACCTCCACCTCGGTCGCGTGTGCGTGGCGGACGGTGTTCGACAGTGCCTCACCGAGGACCGCCACGACTTCCTGGGTGATCTCCGGCGTCGCCCGCAGCCGAACCGGGCCGTCGAAGACGAGCGCCGGGCGGAACTTGAGGGACTCCGCTGCCCGGTTCACCAGGTCGGTGACCTGGGACTGGATGTCGCCGCTGTGGTCGGGGGTGCCGAGCTCGAAGACCGCGCGTCGCAGGTCGCGGATGGTGTCGTCGATGTCGTCGACCGCCTGGTCCAGACGGCCGCGCAGCTTCGGGTTGTCGGCCAGGTTGAGGCCACCTTGGAGACGTAGTCCGATGACGAAGAGGCGTTGGATCACGATGTCGTGCAGGTCGCGGCCGATCCGGTCGCGGTCGTCGTAGACCGCCAGCCGCTGGCGCTCTTCGCGGCTCTGGGCCAACCGGATCGCCACAGCCACCTGGCCGGCGAACGCGTCGGCGACGGCCAGGTCGACGTCCTGGGCCTGCTCGGCGTTCTCGCGGCGCCAGGCCAACGCAAGCGCTCCCACGGCGTTTATCTCCTCGGACGGGTCGGTGCGCCCCAGCGGCATGAGCACGCCCGGGCCGATGCCGCTCAGGTCGATGACCGCTGCCGCACTTCCTCCCTTGGCAGCGCCCCCGACATCCTCGACGATCATCGGTACGCCGTCTCTGATCGCCTGGCCCGCGACAGACTCACGCAGCGGTGCGCGTTTCAGCACCTCGACGTCGACGGCGGCACCGGAGACCACCTCCACCCGCAGGCGGTCGGCCGCCGGGCCGGTCACGATCCAAGCGACGTCGGCGCCGGCGACCTCGCGGGCCCGGTCGGCCACGAGCTCGAGAGCGGAGGCGCGGTCGATGTCGCCCATCAGCTCGCTGGTGATCTCGGCACGTGCGTCGAGCCAACGCCCACGACGGGCGGCCTCCTCGGCCAGCAGGGCGTTCTCGATCGCGACGCCGGCGGCCGCGGCCAGCGCGACCACGATGTTCTCGTCCTGGGCGGTGAATTCGTCGCCGTCTGTCTTCTCGGTGAGGTAGAGGTTGCCGAACACCTTCTCCCCGATGCGTACGGGCACACCGAGGAAGGAGCCCATCGGCGGATGGTTCGGGGGGAAACCATAGGACGACTTGTGGTCGGTGATGTCGCGCAGCCGGAGCGGCTCAGGGTGGTCGATCAGCAGACCGAGCAGACCATGCCCGTTGGGCAGATCGCCGATGAGGATCTGCTCCTCCGCGGTCAACCCCTGGGTGATGAACAGGCGCAGTCGGCGTTCACCGGCGCCGGCCAGGACCCCGAGCGCGGCATATCTCGCCCCTGCCAGCGCCTTGGACACCTCGACGATGCGGTTCAGCAGGTCGTCGATCGAGAGTCCGGCGCCCATCGTCACGATGGCGTCGAGCAGCAACCGCCAGCGCACCTGCTCGTCCCGGGCGTCGGTGACCCTGTCAAGCACTTCGGTCAGCAGCTCGTCGAGCGGTGTGCTGCGCAGCGTTGTCTCGGGCGTCGTGTCGGAACCACGACGTTGCCGGGCAGGCGTACGTCCCACTTCGACCCTCCCCATCGCAGGAGTTGTACGCCCCCCAACGTATCAACCCTGCAAGGTCTTGGTCACCAGAATCGCAGCTTGGGTCCGGCTCTCCAGTCCCAGCTTGGCAAGCAGGGAGGAGACGTAGTTCTTGACCGTCTTCTCCGCGAGGTGCATCTCCTTGCCGATCTGCCGGTTCGTCAGCCCCTCGCCGATGAGCTCCAGGATCCGGCGCTCGTGGTCGGTCAGGTGCTCGAAGGCCGAGTTGGACTTCGGCCCGGTGCGGATCCGCTCGAGGACCTGTGCGGTGACCGCGGGGTCCAGCATCGACTTGCCCGCGGCCACCTGGCGAACGGTCTCGACGAGGTCGGCGCTGCGCACCTGCTTGAGCAGGTAGCCGGATGCGCCGGCCATGATCGCGGAGAACAGCGCGTCGTCGTCGTCGAACGAGGTCAGGATCAGCGCGGCGATGCTCGGGTCGACCGAGCGGACGTCGCGGCACACGTCGATGCCGGATCCGTCCGGAAGCCGGCCATCGAGGATGGCGACATGGGGCCGCAGCGCCGGGATCCGGCGCCGGGCCTCGTCGGCGAGGCCCGACTCGCCCACGACGACGATGTCGTCCTCGTCCTCGAGGAGGTCCTTGATGCCCCGCCGGATCACCTCGTGGTCATCGAGCAGGAAGACCCGGATGGGTTCGGTTTCGCGCTCGGGCGCTGCTGATTCGGTCACCTGTTCAATCTACGACCGAGGACCGCCCCTGCCAATGCGCGTCGTGCCCGCAGGCCGAGGACCAAGGTCCCTAGACGCAGCCGCGTCCGTGCGGCCTCAGCCGAGCGCATCGAAGCCCTCATAGACCATGAACGCCGGCCAGAAGATGCCCTCGACGAGGGCCCAGACGTGGCCCCAGAATCCGTCCTCCTGCTGCCAGAACCAGACCCAGGCGCCGATGACGCCGAGCCCGTAGAGCGCGTTCCCGACATGGGCGCTCACCGCCGCGCCACCGCTGCGGTCGCCCGCGCTCACGGCTGACCCGTTCCGACGGGGCTGGGCGCGGGCTCGGGCGCCACCGCCTCACCCGACGGCATCGACGGCTCCGGCGGGACCAGTCCGACCGGTTCGCTCCCACCCTGGTCGAGCCGGAACGGCGGGTAGGTGTCGGTCATCAGGAAGACGTACGCCGCGACCCGAACCGCCCACCGGTCGATACCGAGGACCAGGTCGAAGATGCCCTGGGGGTAGCGACGCCCGAACAGCATCACCACGCCGGCGAAGAGGACCAGCAGTCCGACGATCCCACTCCCCCAGGACCAGGCGATCGTGTCGGTCCCCTGGGTCGCGTACAGGCCGCTACCCAGGAAGAAGGCGAGGATCAGCATGTGCGGGATCGCCAGCAACCACGACTTCACCAGCACCAGGCCGCGCGAGAGCTGCTCGGGGTAGGCGATGTGGAGGCGGGCCGGGTAGTCGGGCACGTCCTCGAGCGTGAACGGCGGATAGGCGTCCGTGCCGAGCGCGGCATAGCCGTAGTAGTCCACCCGCCAGGTCCAGCGCATCACGCCGAGGTTGAAGTCGAAGATCGCGCGCGGGTAGCGACCGGTGAACAGGATGGCGAACCAGGCGATCACGGTGAGTACGGCGAAGGCGATCCAGAGAAAGAGCAGGATGACGTAGTGCGGGATCAGCAACAGCCACTTGACCAGCCACAGCGCGCGGCTGATCCCGGAGTCGAGGCGTCCCTCCAGCACGACCGGGGAATCGAATGTGTTCATGTCTCCACCCTCCGCGCAGTACGGGCCAACGGCATCGGACCAAGGTCCTCGGGTCGGGGACGTGCGCCACTGCCCGCGCGAACCGACGCGGCCGGAGGGTGGTGACACTGGCAGGACGCGGAGGGCGCGGCGCCAGAGGAAGGACGTGAGCAAGATGCGAGCAGCAGTCGTGTACGAGTCGATGTTCGGCAACACCGCCACGATCGCCACCGCGGTCGCCAACGGACTCCGGAATGCCGGCGTCGAGGTCAAGATGATCCCGGTGGCACTTGCCGGCGATGACCTGCTTGGCGATCACGACCTCGTCGTGATCGGGGCGCCGACGCACGCGCTCGGGCTGAGCAGACCCAGCACCCGCGCCGATGCCGTCCTCCAGGGCGCTCCGGCCGAGGTCGAGGCCCGCGGCGTCCGGGAGTGGCTCGCGGATCTGACCGACGCTGAACCGAAATCGGTGCGAATCGCCACCTTCGACACCCGGGCCCGGGCGATGCGCCACCTCCCGGGATCGGCCGCCCGGCACGTGGCCCACCTGCTGCGCCGCCGCGGCTACGACGTACCCCCGGCGACGAGCTTCTACGTCTCCGGGGTCGAGGGACCCCTCGCTCACGACGAGGAGTCCCGCGCCAGCGACTGGGCGGCGGACCTCGGGCACCAGCTCATGCGGCAGGTGGCCTGAGATGTCGAGGCTCCCCAACGACGCCACCCTGCGCGCGATCCTGGAACTGGCCCGCCGCGCACCGTCGGTCCACAACACCCAACCATGGGCATGGGTCGTACGCGACACCATGCTGCTGCTGCGATCCGACCCGCACCGCAAGCTCGTCCACGCCGATCCGAACGAGCGCGACCTGGTGATGAGCTGCGGCGCCGCGTTGCACGAGCTCGTCGTGGCTGCTGCCGGCATGGGGTGGGAGTGCACTGTGCACCGCATCCCCGAAGGTGGCCGCACCGATCTCCTCGCCGTGGTGACCTTCGCACCTCGCGAGCCCGAGGTCGCCGACCTCGGCATGCTCGCGGCCATCGAGCAGCGTTTCACCGACCGGCGCCAGGTCTCGTCCTGGCCGGTGCCACGCCAGCGACTCGACCATCTCTCCCACCTCGTCCTCGACTATGGCGTGGTGGCAACCGTGATCCCTGACCACCTGCGTCCGATCGTCGTAGCCGCGCTGGAGACCTCCCGCGCCCACCAGGCCACCGACGAGGCGTACCTGGCCGAGCTCTATTCCTGGACACGGGGAGGCAGGGACGAGGGAATCCCGGAGTCCAGCCTCCTCGACGCCGACAGCGACCCGGCCTCCTACACCCGGTTCCCGCGCGGCACCCTCGCCGACGGGGACGACGATGCCGGGTCTCCGGCCGAGGAGTGGCTCGTCCTGGCGACCGCGTCGGACGACCCGGTCTCCTGGCTGCGCGCCGGCGAGGCCCTGGATGCGATGTGGCTCTCGTGCACGACGTCCGGGCTGGCGCTGGTGCCGTACACGCAGCCGATCGAGGTCGGCTCCACCCGGCGTACGCTGCAGCACGAACTGCTCGGCGACAACTCCTGCCCGCAGGTGCTGGTACGCATCGGCTGGCCGCAGCGCTACCACGCGCCGATGCCGCCGACACCGCGGCGAGCCCTGGACGACATGCTGCAGCACGAGAGTGCCGCCTCGTCGTGACCTACTGCTCGATCAGGTCGCCTATCGACTCAGGCACTGCATCGGCAGTGGCGTGCCAGCCGGTCGGGACGACCGCGACCGGGACGGTGGCACGATGCAGCAGCCGCCGGCTCACCGACCCCAGCGGCATCCGCCAGTGCCGGCCGTGACCGGGTCTGCCGACCACCAGCAGCGATGCGTTCTCGGTCAGGCCGAGGATGACCTCCACCGGAGGGCCCGTCGGAGTGCGCTGAGTCACCGGGACGTCCTGGTAGAGCGCCCGTAGCGGGGTCACCGCCGCATCCTGTCCGTCGGCGATGCGCTCCATCCACTCCTCCTCGCTCTCGAGGAGCATGCGCGTACCCGGCGCCACATCTGGCTGCCAGACCGAGACAGCGACGACCGGGAGGCCCTGTTCGTGCGCGTACGCCAGGGCGAACTCCACCGCCTCCAGATGCGGCTCGAGCGCGTCGATCGCCACGACCACGGGGCTCCCGGCGGCGGGAGGCGACCAGCCGGGCGGTGCGACCACGACCGGCACACTCGCGTTCTGTGCGATGGTGATGGCTGTCGCACCCACATAGGAGCCGCCGTCGCCCTCCTCATCGGCACGTCCGATGACAACCATCTCCCTGCCCAGCGACCGGGCGAGCAGGGCACTCTCCGAGCCGACCAGGACCGAGGACGTGACGTTCACGTCCGGGTGACCCTCGCGCACCTCCTCGACCAGATCGGCCATCTCGTCGTTCGCGTCGGAGACGGAGCCACGTAGCGTACGTTCCCACGCCGGACCGGCGTCGTCGACGACGTGACACAGCTCGATCCCGAGACCACTCGCCTCCGCGTGCGCCAACGACCACTGGACGGCTGAGGTGAAGCCGAGCGGCCGGTCGGTCCCGACGAGCATCCTCGGCACCGGCCGCCGCCCGCGGATGCGTCGTTCGGGCCCCTCGTTCGCCTCCGGACCCGGCCCGTCGACCCGTTGACGTGCGTCCCGGAGCAGCCCGACCGCGAGCTGCTCGAGGGCGCGACTAGTGGCGAGCTCCTCCCCCACGGCCAGGTCCTGACCGGGACACAGACCGGATTCCCCGGTACCGACCAATGCTGGTCGACCGCTCGCGTGGAGCCTCGCCTCGGCATGCACGGTGCCGTCCTCGCTGTCGAGGAACACGTCCACCGCCCACACCGTGCCGGCGTGGCGCTCCACCTCGGAGGGGGTCTGGGAGCTCACTGATCAGCTCCCGTCGTGCTCGATGGCGACCCGGGTGGCCTTCTGCTCCTCGCCGGCGTACGGCACCCGCACCTCCAGCACTCCCTTGACGTAGGTCGCCTTGATCTCCTCGGCCTTGGCCCCACGCGGCAGCGGAAGCGAACGCTCGAAGGACCCGTAGCGCAGCTCGCTCCGGTTACGGTCGTGCTCCTCCTCGCGGCGCTCGCCGTGGATCGTCAAGACATCGCCCGCGACATCGATCTGGATGTCCTTGTTCGGGTCCACACCGGGCATCTCGGCGCGCACGACGTAGTTCCCCTCCTCGACGAAGTCCTCGACGTTGATGTAGGGCGCCGACCCGAAGCTTCGCATCGCTGCCGACTCCGTCTCCAGCCAGCCCATCAGATCCGCGAACGGGTTGGTCGAGCGCTTGATAATCGTGCTCATCTGTCCTCCATGAGTTTTCGTGGGCACCCGTGCGGTGCCTCCGTCCTCAGTCTTGTTCCGGTCGACCCGGGGCTCACGAGACCTTGGTCATCTGTGCCGGGACCTCTGCCACCTGCCCCGTCGAACAGAGGGTGGTTGCCTGGGAGCGCAACCCAACTGCCCCGGAAGGGAGTCCGCGATGCTCGCCTCACCGGAGGTTGTGACCATCACCTTGAACCCGGCACTGGACGATTCCTTCTCGGTGCCGAGGCTCGTCCCGTGGAGCAAGATGCGGGGCAGTGCGCCTCGGTTCGATCCCGGCGGCGGCGGCATCAACGTGGCCCGGGTGCTGCACGTGCTCGGTGTCCCCACGCTGGCGGTCTTTCCGATGGCTGGCCACATCGGCCGAGCGCTGACCGAGCTGCTCGAGTTCGAGCGGCTTCCGTTCGAGGGGATCGAGGTCCCGGGCGAGACCCGGCTCAGTCATCACGTGACCGAGGTCGACACCGGACTGGAGTACCGCTTCGTGCTGCCCGGGACCCCACTCTCCCCCGTCGACCTGGACCACTGCCTGGAGGCGGTCGAGCGCGTGGGTCGCCATGCCGCGTACGTCGTCCTCAGCGGCAGTCTGCCGCCGGGCGTCTCCGCCGACATCGTCCCCCGAATCAGGTGTCTGAGCGATGCCATCAACGCCCGGCTCGTGGTCGACGCCTCCGGGGGCGCCCTCGAGCAAGCCCACGGGGCCTACCTGATCAAGCCGAGCGTGCGTGAGCTGGAGGACCACCTGGGGCGCGGTCTGGACTCCCTCGAGGAGCAGCTGGCGGGCGCCCGAGAACTGCTGGCCGCGACCGGGGCGGCGGTCGTCCTGCTGTCGCGCGGGCATCTCGGAGTGGCCCTGGTGACCCCGAAGGATACGCAGCTGCTTCCCGCCATGGGCGCCAACCTGGTCAGCGGTGTGGGCGCCGGCGACGCTCTTGTCGCCGGAACCGTCGCCGGGCTCGTGCACGGGTGGGAGCCGTCGCGGGCGACCCGGCTCGGCCTCGCCTGCAGCGCTGCCATGATCGAGACCGCGGGCACCTCGATCTTCTCCCGCGACGATCTCATCCCGTTCACCGATGACTTCCCCGATCACAGGGACGGGGGCATGTTCCAGGCCGAAAGTCCTTGTCCCGACGCGGCCGACCGGCGCAAGGTAAAGATGTGACCGACATCACGGGTACGGCGTCGCAGGCCCTGCTCGAGGCAGGGAGGTTCTTCACTCGCTGGGAGGAAAGCAAGGACGGGCGCGCGGTCTTCCGCCGGGGCGGCCGGAAGGGCGACGTGTTCTACCGGGACCGGTGGAGCCACGACAAGGTGGTCAGGTCGACCCACGGAGTCAACTGCACGGGCTCGTGCTCGTGGAAGGTGTACGTCAAGGACGGCATCATCACCTGGGAGACTCAGGAGACCGACTATCCGAGCGTCGGCCCGGACCGCCCCGAGTACGAGCCCCGCGGCTGCCCCCGGGGCGCCGCGTTCTCCTGGTACACCTACTCCCCCACGCGCGTGCGCTATCCCTACGCCCGCGGGGTGCTGGTCGACCTCTACCGCCAGGCACGGGCCGAGGGGAAGGACCCGGTCGACGCGTGGGCCTCGATCCAGGCCGACCCGGAGAAGCGGCGCAGCTACCAGCGCGCCCGTGGCAAGGGCGGCCTCGTGCGGGTCGGCAGGGACGAGGCGACCGAGATGGTCGCCGCCGCGCAGGTGCACACGATCAAGACCCACGGCCCCGACCGCAACATCGGCTTCTCCCCGATCCCGGCGATGTCGATGGTCTCCCACTGCGTCGGCACCCGCTACACCCAGCTGATCGGCGGGGTGATGACGAGCTTCTACGACTGGTACGCCGATCTGCCCGTGGCCAGCCCCCAGGTGTTCGGGGACCAGACCGACGTGCCCGAGTCCGGTGACTGGTGGGATGCGACGTACCTGATGATGTGGGGCTCGAACGTCCCGGTGACCCGGACGCCCGACGCTCACTGGATGGCCGAGGTGCGCTACCGCGGCACCAAGGTGGTGTCGGTCAGCCCCGACTACGCCGACAACACCAAGTTCGCCGACGAGTGGCTCCGCCCGCATGCGGGCACCGACGGGGCACTCGCGATGGCGATGGGCCACGTCATCCTGAAGGAGTTCTTCGTCGACGGAACCACCCCGTTCTTCGAGTCGTACGTGAGGACCTACACCGACCTGCCGCACCTGGTGCGTCTGGAAGAGCAGGACGGGGCGTACGTCCCGGGCCGGTTCCTCACCGCAACCGACCTCGGCGACGAGACGCCCGAGGCGCGATGGAAGACGGTGGTGCTGGACACCACCGGCGAGCCGGTCGTGCCGAACGGGTCGATGGGGTTCCGCTACGCCGACTCCGGTGTCGGCAGGTGGAACCTCGATCTCGATGGCATCACCCCGCTGCTCACGATGATCGGCGACGAGCCGGTCGAGGTGCTCCTGCCCGCGTTCACGCAGCCCGACGGCTCCGGCGAGGTGCTGCATCGCGGCGTACCTGCCCGCCGTGTCGGCGACCACCTGGTCACCACGGTGTTCGACCTCATGCTCGCCCAGTACGGCGTCGCCAGGGCGGGGCTGCCGGGCGAGTGGCCCAGCGGCTACGACGACGCGAGCGTGCCCTACACGCCGGCGTGGGCCGAGGAGGTGACCTCGGTGCCCGCCGAGAAGTGCGCGCGCATCGCCCGCGAGCTGGCCACGAACTCGGCGCAGTCGCAGGGCAGGTCGATGATCATCATGGGCGCCGGGATCTGCCAGTGGTTCCACGGCGACACGACCTACCGGTCGATTCTGGCGCTGCTGATCCTGACCGGCGCGATGGGCCGAAACGGCGGCGGCTGGGCGCACTACGTCGGACAGGAGAAGTGCCGGCCGATCACCGGCTGGATCTCGCTGGCCAACGCGCTGGACTGGTCGCGACCACCGCGCACGATGACCGGCACCTCGTTCTGGTACATGCACACCGGCCAGTGGCGCACCGACGGCTACTCGGCCGACTCCCTCGCCACACCTCTTGCGAAGGGTCATCTTCGCGGGCACACCGCCGACGTGATCGCACAGTCGGCCAAGCGCGGCTGGATGCCGTTCTACCCGCAGTTCGACCGCAACTCGCTCGACGTCGCCGACGAGGTGGTCGCGGCGGTCTCCTCGCCCGAGGAGATCCCGGCCCACGTCAACGCCGCCCTGGCCTCGGGCGACCTCAATGCCGCGATCGATGACGTCGACGCGCCCACCGCGTGGCCGCGCACGCTGATGCTCTGGCGATCGAACCTGCTCGGATCCTCCGCGAAGGGCAACGAGTACTTCCTGCGTACGCTGCTCGGCACGCACCACAACGTGCTCGGCACCGAGTCGCCCGAGACGCCGCGACCGCAGACGATCGCGTGGCACGAGGAGGCGCCGGAGGGGAAGCTGGACCTGCTGGTCAGCGCCGACTTCCGGATGACCTCGACGACGCTGCTCTCCGACGTCGTCTTCCCGGCGGCCACCTGGTACGAGAAGCACGACCTCTCCTCGACCGACATGCACCCCTTCGTGCACGCCTTCTCCCCGGCGATCGACCCGCCCTGGGAGGCGCGCACCGACTTCGAGCTCTTCCATGGGCTGGCCCAGAGGCTGTCCCAGCTTGCGGAGACACATCTGGGGGCCAGGTTGGACCTGGTCAGCGTGCCGTTGCAGCACGACACGCCGGGTGAGACGCCGCCCGACCCGTACGCCACCACACCACTGTTCCAGGTGGTGGAGCGTGACTACACCGCCATCGCGGACAAGCTGGCCAGCGTCGGGCCGCTGGCCGAGACGCTCGGGTTCACGGTGAAGAACGTGACCTATCGGGTGGCCGAGCAGACCGAACGGCTGGCGCAACAGCACGGCGTGATGCCGAGCGGGCCGGCGGCCGGGCGACCGGCGATCGATACCGACGAGCGGATGGCCGAGGCGATCCTGCTCCTGTCCGGCACCACCAACGGTGAGCTCGCGGTGCAGGGCTTCCGCGACCTGGAGGCCCGCGTCGGCAAGCCGCTCGCAGACCTGGCCGAGGGCTCGGAGGAGAAGCGGATCACCTTCGCGATGACGCAGTCGGCGCCGGTGCCCGTGATCACCAGCCCGGAGTGGTCGGGCTCGGAGACCGGCGGACGCCGGTACGCGCCGTTCACGGTCAACATCGAGCGGCTCAAGCCCTTCCACACCCTGACCGGGCGGATGCACTTCTATCTCGACCACGACTGGATCACAGACCTCGGGGAGGGGCTGCCGATCTACCGGCCGCCGCTCGACATGCACCGTCTCTTCGGCGAGCCCCGGCTCGGCGCGGACGGGTCGGCACAGGTCACGGTGAGGTATCTGACGCCGCACTCGAAGTGGTCGATCCACTCCGAGTACCAGGACAACCTGCTGATGCTGTCCCTCTCCCGGGGCGGCCCGACGGTGTGGATGTCCCCGCAGGACGCGGAGGCCATCGACGTACGCGACAACGACTGGGTGGAGGCCACCAACGCCAACGGGGTGCTGGTCGGGCGCGCGATCGTCTCCCACCGGATGCCGGAGGGGGTCGTCTACGTCCACCACGCCCAGGAGCGCACGATCGACGTACCACTGTCGGAGGCGACCGGGAGACGCGGCGGCATCCACAACTCCGTGACCCGGCTGCTGGTCAAGCCGACCCATCTGATCGGCGGCTACGCCCAGCTCTCCTACACGTTCAACTATCTCGGCCCGACCGGCAACCAGCGTGACCTGGTCTCGACCATCCGCAAACGATCGCAGGAGGTGGCCTACTGATGCCGCGGAGCGGAGCTACCCGATGAGACCGATGGCCCAGATGACGATGGTGATGAACCTCGACAAGTGCATCGGCTGCCACACCTGCTCGGTGACCTGCAAGCAGGCCTGGACCAACCGGGCCGGCACCGAGTACGTCTGGTTCAACAACGTCGAGACCCGGCCCGGTCAGGGCTACCCGCGCCGCTACGAGGACCAGGAGCGCTGGCGCGGCGGCTGGACCCTCAATCGCCGCGGCCGGCTCGAGCTCAAGGCCGGCGGCCGGATCAAGAAGCTGCTCACCATCTTCTCCTCACCGGTGCAGCCCGAGCTGGGCGACTACTACGAGCCGTGGACCTACGACTACGCGACCCTGATCGACGCTCCGCTCGGCGACGACTTCCCGGTCGCCCGACCGAAGTCCCTGATCACCGGCGAGAACACCAAGATCACCTGGTCGGCCAACTGGGACGACAACCTCGGTGGCTCCGCCGAGCACCTCGAGAAGGACCCGATCGTCGCCAAGCTCCGAGCCGAGTCGAACGCGAAGATCAAGGCGGAGCTGGAGCAGACCTTCATGTTCTACCTTCCCCGGATCTGCGAGCACTGCCTCAACCCCTCGTGCGTGGCCTCGTGTCCGTCGGGGGCGATCTACAAGCGCGCCGAGGACGGGATCGTGCTCGTCGACCAGGACCGCTGCCGCGGCTGGCGCCAGTGCATCACCGGCTGCCCGTACAAGAAGATCTACTTCAACCACAAGTCCGGCAAGGCCGAGAAGTGCACGATGTGCTACCCGCGGGTCGAGGTCGGTCTGCCGACCGTCTGCTCCGAGACCTGCGTGGGCCGGCTGCGCTACCTCGGGCTGGTCCTCTATGACGCCGACGCCGTCACCGCGGCCGCTTCGACGGAGGACGAGCAGGAGCTGTACGCCGCTCAGCTCGACGTGATCCTCGACCCCCACGACCCGTCTGTCCTGAAGGCCGCTCGGGAGCAGGGGATACCGGAGGACTGGCTCGACGCCGCGCGCCGTTCGCCGACCTACCGGCTGATCAAGGACTATCAGGTCGCATTGCCGCTGCACCCGGAGTACCGGACGATGCCGATGGTCTGGTACGTTCCGCCGCTCTCCCCCGTCGTCGATCTGCTGCGTGACCAGGGCCACGACGCCGAGGCCGCGGGCACGCTCTTCGGCGCGATCGAGGCGCTGCGGATCCCGGTGGAGTATCTGGCCGAGCTGTTCACTGCCGGCGACACCGAGGTGGTCACGGGGGTGCTCCGCAAGCTTGCGGCGATGCGGGCATACATGCGCGAGGTCACCCTCGGTCGCGAGCCGGACGAGTCGATCCCGGCATCGGTGGGGATGACCGAGGAGGAGGTCTATGAGATGTACCGCCTCCTCGGCATCGCCAAGTACGCCGAGCGCTACGTGATCCCGACCGCGCACGCCGAGCGCGCCCACGAGCTCGAGGAGATGGCCTGTTCGCTCGACTACGACGACGGCCCGGGAATGTATGAATCGGGTCCGCTCGGCGAGGCCTCCGGCCCGTTGACCCCCGTCTCCGTCGAGACCTTCCACGCGCTGCAACAGCGTCAGACCTCCGATGCCCCCGCCTCCGACAGCACGCTCCGCGGCCGCGTCAACCTGCTCAACTGGGACGGCCACGGACGTCCGGACGGCCTGTTCCCGCCGGCGAAGGAGGAAGCATGAGACGCGACTGGCGGGTGGTGCACCAGGTCGCCGCCTGGTGCCTGGGCTATCCCGACGGGGACCTGATCGCGAAGCTCCCACTGCTGCGCAGCGCCCTCGACGAGCAGCCCTCCTCGGAGCCGGTACGGCTGCTGCGCGGCTTCGTCGACACGCTCGCGAAGCAGGACCCCCATGCGCTGCAGCACGTCTACGTCGAGCTCTTCGATCTGCGCCGCCACCAGACCCTGCACCTCTCCTACTGGCGTGATGGCGACACCCGGCGTCGCGGTGAGTCGCTGGCGGGGTTCAAGGCCCGGTTGCGAGAGGGGTCGGCCAAGGGCGACTGGCTCGTCGACACCGGCGGCGAGCTGCCCGACCACCTGCCGATGGTGCTGGAGTACGCCGCGCTCGCCGACCCGGCCGGCGGGCGTGAGCTGCTGATCGAGAACCGCTCGGCGCTGGAGCTCATCCGGCTCGCCCTGACCGAGCGTGGCTCGGCGTACGCCGATGTGCTCGCCGCCGTCTGCGCGACCCTTCCGGGGCCGTCGGCGAAGGACCGACGCGAGGCTCTCGCCATGGCCCGGGCCGAGCCCCCGCAAGAGTCGGTCGGCATCGATCTGCCGTTCCCGACGAGTCCGGCGACGATGATGGGGGCTCGCTAGTGGACACCGCGTTGTGGGGCGTACTGCCCTATCTCGCCGTCGCGACGCTGATCGCGGGCACCGTCTGGCGCTACCGCTATGACCGGTTCGGCTGGACGACCCGCTCGTCTCAGCTCTACGAGTCGCGGCTGCTGCGGATCGGGTCGCCGCTGTTCCACTTCGGCATCCTCGTCGTTATCGTCGGACACGTCGGGGGGCTGCTGATCCCGAAGTCGTGGACAGAGGCGGTCGGCATCTCCGAGGGCTTCTACCACCTCAACGCGCTGCTCTGGGGAGCTATCGCGGGCGTCTGCACGCTCGCCGGCATCCTGCTGCTCGTCTACCGGCGGCGTACGACGGGTCCGGTCTTCATGGCCACCACCACCAACGACAAGGTGATGTACGTCGTGCTGGTGGCCGCGATCGTGCTCGGCCTGTGGACCACACTGGTCAGCATCGGGGCGGGGCACGATGCACACGACTACCGCGAGACGGTGTCGGTCTGGTTCCGCTCGCTGTTCATCCTGCAGCCCGACGTCGCGGCGATGGCGGCCGCGCCGGTGCAGTTCCACGTCCACGTACTGGTGGGTCTCCTGCTCTTCACCATGTGGCCGTTCACCCGGCTGGTGCACGCGTTCACCGCGCCGCTGCACTACCTGTTCCGGCCCTACATCGTCTACCGCAGCCGCGACGCGGCACCCACCCCACGCAGCCGCCCCGACCGGCCCGGCTGGTCACCGGTCGGCACCTCCGACCGGAAACGTTGAGGAGTCACGATGCAGCTGAAGAACCTGCTCCTGGCCACCTGGGCCTTCGCCATCTCGTTCTGGGCCTGGAACATGATCGCCCCGCTCGGCGTGACCTACACCGAGTCCCTGGGGCTCTCGGCCACCCAGAAGTCGGTGCTCGTGGCCACACCGGTGCTGGTCGGCTCCGTGGGCCGCATCCTCGCCGGTGCGCTGGCGGACCGATATGGCGCCCGGGTGATGTTCCCGGTGCTGATGCTGGCCGCGGCACCGTTCGTGATGCTGGTCGCGCTGGCGGGGACGCTGGACTCCTACGTACTCCTCCTCGTCTTCGGCTTCTTCCTCGGCATCGCCGGCACGACCTTCGCGGTGGGCATCCCGTTCGCGAACGCCTGGTACGAGAAGTCGCGGCGCGGCTTCGCCACCGGCGTCTTCGGCGCCGGCATGGGCGGCACGGCGCTGTCGGCCTTCTTCACCCCACGGTTCGTCTCCTGGTTCGGGTACGTCGGCACGCACGTGATCATCACCGCGGCCCTGGTCGCATCGGCGGTGCTGATCTGGTTCACCCTGCGTGACGCACCCTCGTGGCATCCCAACCACGACCCGGTCGTGCCCAAGCTGGTCGCCGCCGCGAAGCTGCCGGTCACCTGGCAGATGTCGTTCCTCTACGCGGTCGCCTTCGGCGGCTTCGTCGCGTTCTCGACCTATCTGCCCACCTTCCTCAAGGACGTGTACGCCTTCGACCTGACCGCCGCCGGCACCCGCACCGCCGGCTTCGCGGTCGCCGCGGTCGTCTGCCGCCCGCTCGGTGGCGTCCTCTCCGACCGGCTCGGACCCAAGCTCGTCACCGCGGCCGCGTTCGGCGGCGCCGCCGTGCTCGCGGTCGCGATGGCACTCCAGCCTCCGCTCGAGATCCCCGCCGGCATCGTCTTCGTGCTCATGGCCGCCTGCCTCGGTCTCGGCGCCGGCGCCGTCTTCACCTGGGTCGCCCTTCTCGCTCCGCCTGCTCGCGTCGGCTCCGTCACCGGCATCGTCGGCGCGGCCGGCGGCCTGGGCGGCTTCTTCCCGCCGCTCGTGCTCGGCGCCACCTACGACGAGGCCACCCACTCCTACACGATCGGCCTGCTGCTCCTCGTCGTCGTCGCCGCGGTGGCGGGCGCCTACACCCTCCTCGGCATCCGGAACCGTGATGCCGCACAAGACTCGGAAGACCGGCGGGTGCACGGCGCCGAGAACCCGCGATAACGGCGGAACCTGATGGCTTTGAGCCTCGTCTGCTGGGACCTTCGACACTGAGCGGAGCGATGCCTGCGGCAAAGACTGAAGTGGCCGAGAAAGGGGTACCCACCATGTCTCACCACGCTGGCACGCGACGTCTGACCGCTCACCCGACGCAGCCTCGGACCGGGACCTCGGAACCACCCGTGCCGCTGGCCCCGCTGCTCGCGACGTGGGTGGCCGATCAGCTCATCACCCGCGAGCAGGCCGACAGGATCCTGGCCCGCCGCAACGTTCTCGTCCAGGCACAACCTGCTGCCCAGGAACCCCCGCGCGAGCGTACGTCGCTCATCGTCGAGGCGCTCGGCTATCTCGGCGGTGTCATCATCCTCGTCGCCTCGATCCTGATCGCGTCGTTGTACTGGGACCAGGTCGGCACCTCGGCCAGGCTCGCCATAGTCGGCGGCGTCGCCGCCGTCCTGCTCGGCGCCGGGTTCGCCGTTCCCGAGCGGCTCGAGGAGGTCGGGCTTCGCCTTCGCTCGGTGTTGTGGCTGCTCTCGACCGGTGCGTTCGCCGGGTTCCTGGGCCTGCTCGGAGCAGACGCACTGAACATGGCGAGCAAGGACGTGTTCCTGTTGACCAGCGCAGGAGTCACGGCGTACGCCGCGGGCCTGTGGCTCCTCGGCCGTACGTTCGTCCAGCAGATGGTCATGATGGTGGGCTTCATGCTGACCGCTGCGGCACTCACCAACGAGCTCGGTGTCAACGACGAGCTCCCCGGGTTCGCCGTCTGGGGCGTCGCCCTGATCTGGCTGCTGCTCGGCTGGGGTGGCGTACTGGAGCCGGGGCGGTTCGTCATCGTGTACGGGGCTGCCGCGATGTTCATCGGTGCACTGACGACGATTCCGACCTATGCCGGCATCGGCCTGGCTCTCCTGACGTCAGCCGCCGTCGTCGCGGCCGCGATCCTGTTCCGCGACCTCCTGCTGCTCGCGGTCGGGGCGATCGGAACGCTGCTGGTGCTTCCGTCGGCCGTCATCGAGCTCTTCCCCGGCGACCTGGCAGCACCGATCGTCATGCTCGCCGTCGGCGCACTGCTCGTCGGCGCCGGCCTGTTCATCGCTCGCCGGCGGCACGCCGAGCCGCAGGCGGGGACGCCCGCCCACGACTTCTCCGTCGGTACACCCGCAGCCGCGATCACGGCCGCTGGCGTTGCCGGAGCGACCGTGACGGCGGTGATCGTGACACTGGCCGCGATCTGAGGCGTGGCACCCGCGCCTGCCACGCTCCGCCTCGGCCGGAGACTTCAGGGGGCCTCACCGTCGTGGACGGCGGCGACTTGGTCGGCCAGAAGGACGGCGACCTGACGTTCTTCGAGGGTCGGGTAGGTCATGTGCGAGGCCGCCGTGACCAGGAAGTGGCCGACGACGTGAGGACCCCGGCGGACCAGAACGGCGACGTACTCATCAAAGGGCAGGCCGACCCGGTCGACGTCGACAGGGTAGCCGTTGCGCGTCACGACACCGTCATGGTCCAGGACGGCGATGCGTGCGTCATGCACCGGCCCCTCGACGTATCGGCAACTGTCAGCGTCGAGCACGTGCGTGATATTTCGTGACACGACATCGACCACTGCACCGGCGTGCATGTCGCCTTCGGCGACTGCACGTGCCGCACTGAGGACTCCCTCGAGGTGGCCCAAGCGCCGGAACGCTCGCTGCTGCTGCCGATAACCCCACAGGGCGACCTCGGTCACCGCCAGGCTGATCAGCACGAGCAGAACGGTCGCTTCGATGTCGTCGGCATCGTCGATCGTGAAGCGCAGGTAGGGCTCGGTGAGGAAGAAGTCGAACCATGCCCCGGCCGAGACAGCGGCGAGGACGCCGGCCAGCCGGTCACCAGTGGCTGCGGCGGCGACCACCCATACGACGAGGACCAGGACCGAGGTTGCGTCGGTGACGTTGTCGCGGACCGTCGACAGGATCGCGCAGGTCAGCAACGGCGCCAGGACAGCCGCCGCCCGCACCGTCGGTCGCCACCAAGGCGCCCGCGGCCACTCCGAGATGCTGCTCGTCATGCCCCCAGTCTGCATCAGATCGGCATCGCGCGGGGCGGCCCAGGGGTCGAGAGCGACGCAACACCCACGCGGGACCTCGGCCCGCCCACACTCGACGCAGCCATGTCGGCCCTCCGATCTCAGAGCTCGAAGACCAGCCGTGCCGCGCTGCGCCCATGCAGGACGTCGTCGATCGACTCGTTGACCTCCTCGAGCTTGCGCGACTCCGCGATGACGCGCGTACGTCCCAATGCATGGAGGCGGAAGACCTCGGCGAGGTCTTCGCGGGTGCCGACGATGGAGCCGATGACGCTGATGCCGAAGAGCACGGTCTGGAAGATCGGCAGGTGCATCGGACCCTCGATTTCGGGAGGCAGTGCGACGCAGACCAGCCGGCCCCCGCGACGTAGCGACGCGAACGCCTGCTCGAACGACTTGGGGGTGACCGCGAGCGCCACCGCGACGTCGGCGCCACCGAGGTCCGCGATGGCCTGCACGGGATCGGTGGTGGCCGCGTTGACGGTGTGGTCGGCGCCCAGCTCGCGGGCCAGCTCGAGCTTCTCCTCGGTCAGGTCGACCGCGATGACCTCGGCGCCGACCAGACGGGCGTACTGCACGGCGAGGTGACCAAGACCGCCGATCCCGAAGATGGCGACCCTCTCCCCCGGCGTGACCTGGGCGACCTTGATCGCCTTGTAGGTCGTCACCCCGGCGCAGGTCAGCGGCGCCGCGTCGAACGACGACACCCCATCCGGGACGGCAACGACGTAGTCCGCGTCTGCCACGGCGTACTCGGCGAAGGCGCCGTCCACCGAGTAGCCGCTGTTCTGCTGCTCCTCGCAGAGCGTCTCCCAGCCACTGATGCAGTGGTCGCAGCGCCCGCATGCGTGGCCCAGCCAGGCGATCGCGACACGGTCACCGACCGCACGGTGCGCGACGCCCGCGCCGACGGCGGTGACGGTGCCGACCCCTTCGTGGCCGGGGACGAACGGTGGCGTCGGCTTGACCGGCCAGTCACCGTGGGCGGCGTGGATGTCGGTGTGACAGAGCCCGCAGGCCTCGAGACGGACGAGGACCTGGCCTGGACCCGGCTCGGGGATGGGACGCTCCTCGAGCTCCAGGGGTTGGTCGAAGCCGATGACAACTGCTGCCTTCATGTTGATTCTCCTTCGGGCTGACGGGGTTTCGACCGGCTCGAGACGGGGCCGGCACCTGACCTCCACTGCACCTCAGGTGGCCACCGGGATCAGAGTGCTGAATGTCCCGGGCCGAAGGGCACTTGGTCGGCGATGCAGAAACCAAAACATGAAGATGTCTTCAAGTCGTGTATTATGGCGGTATTCCGGTTCCGACCCCAGGAGGGCTCGATGGGCGTCCCGCTCTACCAGGCCAAGGCCGAGTTCTTCCGCACCCTCGGCCACCCGGCCCGGATCCGGATCCTGGAGCTTCTCGCCGAGCGTGACCACGCCGTGCACGAGCTGCTCGAACGGATCGCGATCGAGCCCAGCAACCTGTCCCAGCAGCTCTCGGTGCTGCGGCGCACCTCGCTGGTCGTCTCCCAGCGCCGCGCCGGCGAGGTCGTGTACTCCATCAGCGTCCCGGAGGTCCGCGACCTCCTGCTGTCAGCCCGCAAGATCCTGGTCGGCCTAGCCGAGACGCGCAGCGCGTTCGAGGACGAGCTGATGATCACGCCCGAGTGATGTCATCCCTGATGGGCTCGGCCAGGGCCGGCGCGACACGGGCTTTCTCCCGTGTCGAGGCGCTGCGCCCGCGCCGCGAGGACTGGACCAAGGGGCGCGTCGGCCGCGACCTGCTGGCCGGTGTGATGGTCGCACTGGTCGCGCTTCCGCTCGCGCTCGGGTTCGGCGTCAGCTCCGGTGTAGGTGCGGGCGCGGGGATCGTGACCGCGATCGTCGCCGGCGCGGTCGCCGCCGTCTTCGGCGGCAGCCACCTGCAGGTCAGCGGGCCCACTGGTGCGATGACCGTGGTGCTGATCCCGATCGTCGCCGCCCATGGCACCGACGGAGTGCTCGTGGTCGGCCTCCTGGCGGGCGTGTTCCTGCTGGTCCTCTCCGTCACCGGTGCCGGCCGGGCGATCCGCTTCGTCCCGGTCTCGGTAGTGGAGGGATTCACTGCCGGGATCGCGATCATCATCGCTCTGCAGCAGCTCCCGGCGGTCCTCGGCGTCGAGGTGCACGCCGAGAAGATCCTCAGCCTCGCAGGAAGTGCCGCGGCCGCATGGGCGGCCGACCCCGGCTGGGCCGCACCCGCCGCGGGCCTCGGCGTCGCGTTGGGGATCCTCACGGTCGCCAGGTTGCGTCCCGGGCTGCCGGCCGCCCTGGTGTTGGTAGGCGCGGTCACCGCGGCCAACGCGTGGCTGGACGTCGGACTGTCCACCATCGGCCACATCCCGTCGGGCCTGCCCGCGCCACGGCTCCCGGACGTGCCATGGGGCGACCTGGACACGCTGATGCTCGCCGCCGTCGCGGTCACCGCGCTCGGCGCGCTCGAGAGCCTGCTCTCGGCAACCGTCGCGGACGCGATGAGCGTCGGGCAGCGCCATGACCCCGACCGTGAGCTCCTCGGCCAGGGGCTGGCCAACATCGCCAGTCCTCTGTTCGGCGGCATCCCGGCGACCGCGGCGATCGCACGTACCGCCGTCAACGTACGCGCCGGGGCCACCTCACGCCTGGCCGCGCTCGCTCATGCCGTCCTGCTGCTCGGTGTGGTCCTCCTCGCGGCCCGTTGGGTCGGGGAGATTCCGCTGGCCGCCCTGGCCGGCGTCCTGCTCGCCACCGCCGTACAGATGATCCGGGTCTCGAGCCTGGCCGCGTTGATCCGCTCCACGCGCGGCGATGCCGCGACCATGATCCTCACCGCCGCGGCGACCGTCGTCTTCGACCTCGTGCTGGCCGTCATCATCGGCTTGGTGGTCGCCGGGTTCTTCGCCCTGCAGCAGACCGCCCGGACCGCGCGGCTCGAGCAGACACCGTTGGACGAGCTCGACCATCGCGACGAGGAGCGCGACCTGCTGGACCACCACATCGTCGCCTACCGCATCGACGGGCCGCTGTTCTTCGCCGCAGCCCACGACTTCCTGCTCGAGCTCGCCGAGGTCAGTCGCGTGCGAGTGGTGATCCTGAGGATGTCGCACGTGACCCATATCGACGCCACCGGCGCGCACGTCCTGGCCGACACCATCGGGCGCCTCGAACGTCGCGGGATCACCGTCCTGCTCTCCGGGGTACACCCCGCCCACGCTCGGGTGCTCACCGAGCTCGGCGTCTACGAGCGGCTCGCTCACGAACGCCACCTCTTCGCGACCACCCCAGAAGCCATCACCCACGCCCGCCTTCACGCGGCCCGCGTCGACCACACCGCCGACGGGTCGGCCGTCGCCTCCCGGGGCAATGCTGCCGGCCCATGACCTGGCCAGACAATCGACCGACTTCCCAAGAGGACACCACATGACCGACACCCTGCCCCCATGCCCGGAATGCCACGCGACCTACACCTACGAGCAGGGCGCGCTCCTCGTCTGCCCCATGTGCGGCCACGAGTGGACCGCAGAGGACCAAGCCGCCGCAGCAGCAGCGAGCGCGATCACCGACGCGTTCGGCACTCCCCTCGCCGACGGCGACACCGTCACCGTCATCAAGGACCGGAAGGTCAAGGGATCCTCCCTGGTCGTCAAGGTCGGCACCAAGGTCAAGAACATCCGCCTCGCCGATGGCTTCGGCGGCCACGACATCGACTGCAAGATCGACGGCATCGGCCCGATGCAGCTCAAGTCCGAGTTCGTACGCAAGAGCTGAGCGAGCACGCCTCATGGCTTGGTTCCTCCGCGCTCAACAACTCGACAACGGCACCATCGAATGCCGACGTGGCCGAAATCTCCTCGACACCCACGACAACCTCGAAGCGGCCATCGCCCACCTGCTGGACATCGCCGGCGACCTCGACGATGCCGCGACCTGACCAACCTCCGAGCGGCCCACCGGCCCGGCTTCGGTCCGTCGTCCAGACAGGATGTCCCACCTCATCCACGTCAGCGGCCGGCGCTCGTCCCCGTCCGCGGATTCAGGATCGTGGTGATCGCGGTCTCCAGGCTCGCTGCGGCGGTGCCGCTGGTGTCGATCGTGACGGCTCCCGGCCATGCTGGCTCGGCTCGACTCATGTGGGCCGCGACCATCTCGTCGGCATCCGAGATGCTGTCGCGCGTGGCAACCCTGGCGACGGCCACCTCGGGGGCGACCGTGCAGCGCAGGACCGTGAGGTTGCTGTACGTCGTGTTCGCGACATACTCCACGAGAACCCGATGTGCCGGGTCCGTCCAGGACGCATCGAGCACGACGGACTCGCCGCGGGCAAGCAGCGCCGTCGCGCGGTCGAGCAGCTCGGCGTAGGTTCGCCTCGTCCACGCGGGGCTGTAGATGCCCTCCTGCCACCCAGCTGCGGCGTGAACCATCGGATCGATGCCGGCAAGCTCCTTCCGCAGCCGGTCGCTGCTGAGCACGACCATGTCGAGCCGGTCGGCAACAGCACCGGCCAAGGTGGACTTGCCCGTGCCCGGAGCTCCTCCGACAGCGATGAGCCTGACCTCTCCGCGGCGGAGGTGGTCGCGCGCGAGCTCGGCGAGGCGTACGGCATCGGCTGCTTCGTCGGCGACCCGCTGCCTCACCTGAGCCTGTTCGGTGCGCAGCGCGGTGACCTTGGCCCGCATGAACGCGCGGTAGGCGATGTAGTGATGTACGAGGGACTCGGGGAAGGTGTCCGCACTGAACTCGCGGTAGGCGGCCATCAGCTCGACCGCCGCCGGGGACGCCCCCAGCCGTTCGAGGTCCATCGCCAGGCATGCCATGTCGTCGAGCACGTCGAGGCGACGCAGGCGGTCGTCGAACTCGAGGCAGTCGAGGATGCGGGGTCCGTCGGGCAGGCAGAAGATGTCATCAGCGAGGAGGTCTCCGTGGCCGTCGACGACTCGTCCGGTGCGGATCCGCTCGCCGAACAGCTCCTCGCGGCCGTCCAGGTAGCGGCCGCTGAGCCGCTCGACCTCGTCGACGAGGGTCCCGTCGAGAAGCGTGTCCCGGAACCGGGTGACCTCCTCGAGGTTGTGCCGCCAGCGGGAGCGCAGCGCCGGCGTGCTGCCCTCGGCCGCGATCTCGGCGCCCCGATCGGCACGGGCGTGGAAGGCGGCCATGACCCGTGCGATCCGGCGCACCTCCTCGGAGACATCCTGCCCTTGCCGGGCCAGGGTCGCGAGGCGCCTGTCGTCGGGCATGCGCCGCATCACGACTGCGGGCTCGGTGGAGCCGTCTTCAAGGGGCAGGTCGGTCAGACCGACGTACACGTCCGGCGCCAGCCGGCGGTTGAGCTCGAGCTCCCGACCGCAGACCTGGCGGCGAACCGCCGGCTCACGGAAGTCCAGAAACCCGAGGTCGACAGGCTTCTTCAGCTTGTACGCGGTCTCCCCCACGAGCACCACCAGGCCCGAATGTGTCTCGCGCAGGTCTCCATACGCCATGGCGCGGCCTCGCTTCATCTGGTCATGTCGAGGACCGCGACGCCCCGCACCCGGTCCTCGGTGAGATCGGCGAGCGCCCGGTCGGCCTCGCTCATGGCGTACGGCGTGACCTCGGCGTGGATGCCCAGCCGGCCGGCGAGCCTGAACAGCTCGGCTCCGTCGGCCCGCGTGTTGGAGGTGACGCTGGTGAGCGTGCGCTCCCGGAAGAGATGCCGCTGATAGTCGAGCGGTGGGATGTCGGAGAGGTGGATGCCTGCGACGGCGCAGGTTCCGGAGGCTCCGAGATCGTTGAGGGCGTCGCGTACGACCTCACCGGCGGGCGCGAACACGATCGCCGAGTCGAGGGGCGGGACGGCTCGGCCTGGCTCGACCGCAGAGGCCGCACCGAGGTCGAGCGCGAGCCGGCGCGCCTGCTCGCCGCGCGTGACGACGTGCACCTCCGCGCCCTGGCGGATCGCGATCTGCGCGGTCAGGTGGGCGCTCGCGCCGAACCCGTACAGACCCAGGCGACCTCCTGGCGGGAGCGCGGCGCGCCGCAGTGCGCGGTATCCGATGATCCCCGCGCACAGCAGCGGTGCCGCCTGGAGCGGTCCCAGCGAGTCCGGGATCCGGTAGGTGTATGCGGCGGGTGCGACGGCGTACTCGGCGTAGCCACCGTCGGCGTCCCACCCTGTGTAACGAGACCTCTCACAGAGGTTCTCGGCGCCACTTCGACACCATCGGCAGCGCCCGCAGGTCGAGCGCAACCACGGCACACCGACCCGCATGCCGACACGGGGACCGTCGACCTCATGATCGAAGCCGGCCAGCACCCGGCCCACGATCTCGTGCCCCGGCACGACGGGACTCCGGCGGGCGGGAAGATCGCCGTCGACGACATGGAGATCCGTCCGGCACACGCCGCACGCCTCCACTCCGATGAGGACGTCGCCCGAAGCCGGTTCGGGCACCGCGAGCTCGGCGTACGACAGGCGCCCGTCACCAGTCGTACGCCACCCCCGCATCGTCGCCATCACGAGCCCTCCGCCGACCCCGCGGGCGGGCGCAGGTTCCTGAGGCCGGGGTCGGGTGCCAGCGGCAGCGGACGCAACCGCACCTTCGCGTCGACGACCGAGACTCCGCGCTCGTGCACGATCACCGGGTTGAGGTCGATCTCAGCCACCTCCGAAACGTCGTCCGCGAGACGGCCGAGGCTGACCAGGAGGCGCTCGACGGCGGCCGCGTCCAACCGAGGCGCGCCGCGGTAGCCGGAGAGCAGCGGCGCGGTGCGGAGCTCGGCGAGCGCTGCGGCGGCATCGGCGCGGCTGAGCGGCGTGAGTCTGAAGCTGCGGTCGCCGATCAGCTCGGTGTGGGTGCCGCCGTAGCCGACCATGACCAGCGGTCCGAAGACCTCGTCCTGGGTGACGCCGGCGATCAGCTCGACCCCGTCGGCGACCTGGCGCTGGACGAGCAGACCGGGGTGCTCGGTCGGGGTGCGGAGCAGCTCCCGCGCAGCGGAGCCCACCTCGTCGGCACCGTTCAGACCGACCCGCACGCCGCCCACATCGGTGCGGTGCACGATGTCGGGATCGGCGATCTTGACCGCTACCGGACACCCCAGCCAATCAGCGGCCTCGACGGCCGCGTCCACATCGTCGGCGAGCACGCTCGGCACGAGCTCGATCCCGTACGCACCGAGCAGCTGCCGCACGTCGGGCTCCGCCAGCCGGCCTCCCTCCGGAGCCGCCGCAGACGTCCTGGTGATCACGTCACGAGCCGCCGCCCGGCTGCCGGAGGCCGCCTCGGCGACGGCTTGGCGCGGCTCGGCCCGCCACGTCGCGTAGGTGGCGATCGGGCCGAGCGCACGCGCTGCGTCCTCGGGGAACGCGAAGACGGGCACATGGTGGCTCCCGGCACTGATCGGACGGCTCGGACCCCGCTGGTCGAGCACGACGGCCACGGTGGTGACCGGCGCGCTGACGTCCCCCGGTTCACGGCGCAACGCGGTGCGCAGCGCACGCGCGAAGGATGCGTACGAGAGCGCGGGCAACGCCGTGCGCAGCACGATCAGCATGTCGACCTCACCGCTGCGGGCGATCGTCGAGACCACCTCCGAGTAGGCCTCCCCAGCGACCCCCGACCCCAGGTCGACCGGCATCTGCACCGACGACGCATCAGGCACCGTCTCGCGGATCCTGGCCATCGTCTCGGCACTCAGCGTCGTCAGCTGCAGGCCGGCGCGCTCGCAGGCGTCGGCGGCCAGGATGGCCGGACCACCGGCGTTGCTGACGATACCGACCCGGCGGCCGCCGGGCAGGGGCTGGTTGGCCAGCACGCTGGTGGTCTGCAGCAGCTGCTCGAGGCCGTCCACGCCGATCACACCGCACTGCCGGAAGAGTGCTTCCACCCCGGACGTGGAGGTCACCGCCGCCGCGGTGTGGCCGACGGCCGCCCGGCGACCGTTCCGGCTGCTACCGCCCACCAGGGCGACGATCGGCTTGCGTACGGCCAGCCGTCTCGCGACCCGAGAGAACTTGCGTGGGTTGCCGAACGACTCCAGGTAGAGCGCGACCACGTCAGTCGCGTCGTCCTCGGCGGCGTACATGAGCAGGTCGTTGGCGCTGACGTCGGCCTTGTTCCCCGAAGAGATGAACGCCGACAGTCCGACACCGAGCTCGTGGGCCCGCTGCAGCGCGGCGATGCCCACCGCACCGGACTGGGCCATCATCGCCACGCGTCCATGGGCGACGCTCGTCGGCGAGAAGGTGGCGTCCAGGCGCACGTCGGGGTCGGTGTTGGCGATGCCGAGACAGTTGGGGCCGACCAGCCGCATGCCCGCTCCGCGGGCCACCGAGAGGACCTCGTCCTGGAGCCGTCGCCCCTCCGGGCCGTCTTCGGCGAAGCCGCTGGCAAGGATCACCAGGTTCCGTACGCCACTGCGGGCACACTCCCGTACGACCTCCAGCACCTCGGCTGCCGGCACCGCGACGATCGCCAGATCCACCGGTCCCACCTCGCGTATCGACGAGCGACAGCTGAGCCCGAGCAGGTAGTCACTGTGCAGGTTGACCGGGTGGATGGTGCCGGTGAACCCGGCACGCAGCAGGTTGCGCACGACCTGGTGGCCGGCGTGGTCCACACGCCTGCTCGCCCCGATCACGGCCACGGAGCGCGGCCGCAGCAACGCGCGCAGCGAATCGGCGTCGGCCCGTTGCTCGCGGGAGCTCATGGCCTCCAGCACCCGATCGGTGAGCCGCACCGGGAAGCGCAGCTCGACGGTCTCCTCATGGGGGATCGAGGTGATCTCGAACCCGGAGTGCTGGATGACGTCGAACGCGGCGGCATTGTCAGCCATCACGTACGCGACGAAGTCGGTCACGCCGGAGCCGGCCGCCGCGACGGCGAGATGCTCGAGCAGCAGGGTGGCCACGCCGTGTTGGGCGTATCCCTCGGCAACGACCAGGGCCAGCTCGGCCTCCCCGTCGCGTGCCGTCTTCATGGCGGTCGCCAGCCCGACGACGTGACCGTCGACGGTCGCCAGCTTCGCGAACGCGTCATCGCTGGTGAGCAGTGGCAAGAGGTCATCCACGAAGTGCTCACCGACATGGTGGCCGACGTGGAAGAACCGCTCACGGCGATCGCGGTCGGAGAGCGCATCGTGCAGCCGGACCAACCGGTCTCGGTCCCCCGCCACCGCATCCCGCACGCGGGCGATCGTGCCGTCGCGCAGCAGCACATCCTCCCAGGCCGGTCCCTGCACACCCAGCTCGATCCGAGCGGTCATCGTGCTACCTCCTGCTGTCGGTCTCCGCACCGCGCCAGGTGACGCGTCGTGCCATCAACACCAGCGAACCGCCCCCGGCCCGTGCACCGTGAGAGAAGGGAGTCCGAAGGCTCGGGCCGTACGTCCTCCAGGTACGAGGACGTTCGGCGGGCCGTGACCAGCCCGATGTCCTCACCCGGCGAGGATCCGCCGGCGAAGCGCCCACGAGCCGAGGACGAAGAGGCCTGCCGCGAACGCGGCCAGCACCCCGAGCTGGGGCAGGACGTCGAGCACCGTGCCGTCATGGCGTACCAGGGCGGCGAAGCCGTCGGCGGCCCAGGCGTGCGGCGTCAGGTGGGCGACGGTGAGCATCGTGGGCGAGAAGAACTCCAGCGGCATCATCGAGCCGCCCAGGGCGGAGATGCCCAGCCCGGCCAGGAGGCCGACCGCGGTCGACTGCTGGACGTTCGTGGCGACGGCTCCCAGCACCATCCCGGCTCCGCCGGCGACCGTCGCGAAAGCCAGCATCAGCAAGGCCGCGGCGGCCGGGTCGCCCCAGGAGACACCGAACAGCAGCGCGGCGCCGAGCATGATGACCAGGCCTTGGACGACCGCGATCGCCACGCGTCCGAGAGCCTCCCCGGCCACGATGGTGGCGGCCCGGGTCGGCGTGGCGAACATCCGGCGGGCCACGCCGAGCCGCCGGGTCTCGATCAGCGACGCCGCCGACGTCATGGACGTGACGAAGATGAACAGCAGCAGCTGGCTGCTCGCGCCCAGATCGAAGCGGCCCAGATCCTCGGGGAACGGTGCGGACCCGACCGTGGTGGTCGAGACGGCGACGTCGGCGACCTGGTCCGCGACCTCGTCTCCACGGACGAGGTTCGGCCCGAACCCGCCACCGAGCTCGCCCTGCAGGGTTCTGGCCACCCGGAGCCGGCCTGCCTCGTCGTCGATGACCGCACGGACGATCATGCCGGTCTGCTGGGCGCTCCGGTCGGACCTGGAGAGGTATTGCAGCGTGGTGTCCTGTCCGTTCGCGAGCCGAGTGTCGTACGTCTTCGGGATCACCACCGCCGCCTCGAGAGCACCCTCCTCGACCGCCGCGACGGCCTCGGCGCGCGTGTCGAAGTGGCGTACGTCGATGCCGTCGGCGTCCTCGAGGGCGGCCACCAGATCGCCCGAGAGCGCGCCGGTCGCCGGTTGCACCACCCCGAGCCGAGGCTCGGACCCGCCGCCGAACGCCAGGCCGAGCACCGCGATCATCAGCAACGGGAAGAGCACGAAGAAGAAGGCGTTGGTGCGGTCCCGCATGAAGCGGTGCAGGTTGGTCCACGCGATGGTGACCGCGCTCATGGCGCCACCACGCGATCGGTCCGCAGCAGCGCGATCCCGATGGTGACCGCGGCCATGCCCAGCAGCACCGCCACCGAGGGGAGCGCCTGGACGGCTCCGCCACCGCCCGCGAGGTCACCCAGACCGCCCAGGAACCACGCGTGCGGCGTCACCAGGCTGAGGTCGGCCATCATGCCGCCGGCCTGCCGCACCGGGAAGAACGCGCCGCCGAGCAGGCCAAGCGTCACCGCGACGACGGCCTGCCAGGCCCCCGCCTGCTCAGAGGTTCGCGCCAGCGAGGCGATCACCGACGTGATGCCGGTCCCGGCCAGCACCCCGGCGACGATCAGGAGCGCCACACCGAGCGGGTCGCCCCAGTCCGCGCCGAGCATCACCGAGCTGGCCACCATCAGGACCGTGAGGCTGACGATGCCGAGGACCAGGCTGGTGATCAGCTTCCCGACCAGGATCGCCCATCGCCGTACCGGTGCCGCGAGCAGTCGCGCCAGAGTGCCCTCGGCGCGCTCGTCGACCAGCGAGGAGACGCCGAACTGCACGGTGAACAGCAGGAAGAAGACCGCCATCGCGGCCGCGAAGTACGTCTTCGTGTCGAGCACCCGTGTGGTGGCCGAGACGTCCTCGATCGCCACCGGCGTGACGCCATGGACGGTCTCCTGCGCGACCCGCTCGATCTCGGCGGGCGTCAGGCCGGGCCGAGACGCCTGGACCGCGGCAACGCTCACCCGAGCCGCGTCTAGGCCCCGGACGTAGGACCGGGCGACGGAGCGCGCCACCACAGTCCCGGTCGGGGAGTCGGCGCTGCCGACCACCCGCAGCTCGGCGGGACGCGGACTCGCGACGTCCGCGGCGAACCCCGACGGCAGCATGAATGCCGCGTCCAGGTCGCCGTCACGGACTCCGGCCCGCGCCTGCTCCTCATCGAGCTTGCTCACCTCGGCGACACCCTGGTCGTGCAACGCGCCGAGGACCTCGTCGGTGAAGGTCCGCGACACGGCGGTGTGGTCTTGGTCGACGACGGCGTACTCGAAGGCCCGCGGCGTGGAAGCGGGCCCGAACAGCAGGCTGAAGATGGCGGCCAGCGCGAAGGGCACCACGATCGCGAGCAGGAAGGCGGACCGGTCCCGGGCACGCTGTCGCAGGTCCTTGGCCGCGATCAGCAGACTGGCATGCATCGTCAGTCCCGCAGCTTCTTGCCGGTGAGGCGGAGGAAGACGGTCTCCAGATCCGGCTCCTCCACAGTGACCGAGCGCACCGTGCCATGGACGGCGGCCACCTCGATGACCTGCGGGAGCGCCGACTCGGCGTCCTGCACGAGCACGTCGACCGCGTCGCCGGTTCCCGACACCCGACTGGCGAGCGGGAGGTCACGCAGAGCCTCGACCACATGCGTCAGGTCACCCTCGAAGGTGAGCCGGATGTGCTCGGAGTCGCCGAGCTGCGCGGTCAGCTCCCTGGGCGTTCCTTCGGCGACCAGCCGGCCGACGTCCATGATCGCGACCCGGTCGCAGAGTCGCTCGGCCTCCTCCATGTAGTGGGTCGTGTAGAGCACCCCCATACCCTCCGTGCTGAGCCGCTCGACACTCGCGAGGATCGCGTTGCGGCTCTGCGGGTCGACGCCCACGGTGGGTTCGTCGAGCACCAGGAGGCGGGGCCGGTGGATCAGGCCGACCGCGATGTTGAGCCGGCGTTTCATACCGCCGGAGTACTTCTGGACGCGATCGCCCGCGCGATCGGTCAGGCCGACGATGTCGAGGACCTCCTCGACGCGGCGGCGTGCTTCGCGACGACCGATCCGATACAGGGAGGCGAAGAAGAGCAGATTCTCCCGACCGGTCAGGTCGGGGTAGAGGGCGACGTCCTGGGGGACGTAGCCAATGGCCGCCTTCGCCGCGAGCGCACCCGGATGCATCTCGATGCCGTCGACCAGCATCGAGCCGGAGTCGGCCTCCAGCACGCCCGAGACCATCGAGATCATGGTCGTCTTGCCTGCCCCGTTGGGGCCGAGCAGACCGTACGTCTCACCGCTGCAGATGCGGAACGAGATCCCGTCCACCGCTGTGACCGGCCCGAAGGACCGGTGCAGATCGGTGCACCGCAGCACATCGGGTGTCGTCGGCGGTGCGTTCTCGACCGCGTGCAGCGGCGAGGTCTCTACGTTCATGGCGCCTCGGGCGCGGGCGGCACCACCTCGACGGGGCAGCTGGACTCCCGGAGCAGTGCGTGTCCGGTACCGCCCAGACGCCGCAGCGGGAACGCATGCCCACGTCGGCCGATGACCAGCAGATCGGCCCCCTTCGACTCGTCGGCGACGACCTGGGCGGGCTGCCCCTGGCGGACCTGGATCCAGGCCTCGGTCCCGACCGCGTGGGCCGCCAGCTGGCGCCCCCGGTCCAGGGTCTGCATCAGACGGTGACGAGCATCCGCCTCCCAGGCGGCCTGGTCGTGTGCCAGGGTCGTGTCGTAGAAGACGGCCGGCAGCTCCCACGCGTGCACGAGAACCAGCTCGCCACCACGATCGGACGCCTCGCCCAACGCGTGGGCGACGAGCTCGGCAGAAGCATCCAGCTCCGCGACGGCGACGACGACCCGTTGAGTTTCCTGGCCGGGAGACCACTCGGTCGGAACGACCACGACGGGCACCGGCGCCCGGGAGGCGACCCGGCCGGTCACCGAGCCGGTCACGAGGCGGGACAGACCGTGACGACGCTCGTCGCCGAGCACCACCATCCGGGCGTCGGCGGCCGCGTGAACGAGCTCGGCGACAACACCACCGTCTCGGAGCGTCGTCGTCACGTGGTCGGCACCGACGAGCTCGGCGGCCAGCTTCTCCGCCCGGTCCAGAATGGTCTCGCCGGCCTCACGCACCTGTTCCGCCAGTCCCGCGTAGCCGTACGGGTAGAAGACACCCGTCGCTACCGCGAGGTCGACCACGTGGACGAGCCACAGGTCGGCGCCATCTCGTCGCGCCGCGGCGTAGCGGATCGCCGCTCGGCCGCCCTCTCCCCCGTCGACGGCGACCAGGATCCGGTCGTTCTCGGACATGTGCCCTCCTTGCGAGCACGGCACGCGCGTCCGGCTCCCGAGTCTCCAATCTCGTCGGGGACGCCGACGTGCGTCAGGGCCTTCGGGCCGCGCGCGGAGGACCTAGGTCCGCGACACCTGCCGTCCGGCACCGCTCGCCCAGGACAGATGGCTCTCTGCCGGAGGACCTATGGACCTGCTGCGCCCCACAGCCGTCGGCGAGAGTCGTGCGCGGAGGGGCCACGAACGTGAGCCCGCGAAGGAGGAGCCCGTTGACCTCGGAGCAGACCGAGCACGACCTCTCCACCGACACGCAGATCGGGCTGACCTCCGACGCCGCCGCGGTGCTGCTCGCACGGGTCGGGCCCAACGAGCTCCCACGACCTCCGCGACGCCCGTGGTGGCGGCTGCTGATCTCCCAGGTCACGCACTTCTTCGCGGTACTGCTGTGGGTGGCCGCCGCACTCGCTCTGCTGGCCGGCATGCCGACCCTGGCTGTCGCGATAGCCGTCATCGTCGTGCTCAACGGCCTGTTCGCGTACGCCCAGGAGCACCGCGCCGACCAGGCGGCCCAGAAGCTCGGCACCCTGATGCCGGTCAACACCCGAGTCGTCCGAGACGGCCGGCTGCAGGAGGTTCCGGCGCCCGACGTGGTCCCGGGGGATGTCGTCCTGCTCGAGGCCGGCGACCGGGTGCCCGCCGACGGCACCCTCATCCTCAGCGAGGAGGTCACCGCCGACGAGTCGATGCTCACCGGCGAGAGCGTGCCCGTGCGGAAGCCTGCAGGCGCGGTCGTCCGCGCCGCCACGTTCCTGGTCCAGGGCAGCGGACGGGTCCTGGTCACGACCACCGGCGGCCAGACCGAGGTCGCCTCGGTCGCCGGGCTCATCTCCAGCGCACATCGGCCCCCGAGCCCGCTGAGCCTCGAGCTCGACCGGCTGGTCAGGTTCATCGCCGTCGTCGCGCTGACGGTGGGAGTCGTCCTCGGAGTGATCTCCCTGCTGCTCGGCGGGACCGCCACAGGCGCCCTGCTGTTCGCCGTCGGCGTCAGCGTCGCGCTCGTCCCCGAGGGGCTGTTGCCGACGGTGACCCTGTCGCTCGCCCGCGGCGCGCAGCGGATGGCGGAGAGCAACGCCCTGGTCCGACACCTGGAGGCGGTCGAGACGCTCGGGTCCACCACGTTCATCTGCACCGACAAGACCGGCACGCTCACGCGCAACGAGATGACGGTGACGGAGGTCTGGACGCCGCACGGCCGGGTCGTTCCGCGGGGCGACGGCTACGAGCCCACCGGCACCGTCTCGGGCGAACCGGCGGCCGTCCGCACGGCCGCCGAGGCCGCGGTCGCGGCACGAGCCTGCGTCACCGGGCGCGCCATCCTCGAGGACGGGATCTGGCAGCCGTCGGGCGACCCGATGGAGGTCGCCCTCGACGTGCTCGCCGCCCGCTTCGACATCGAGGTCACGGACCCCACGATCAGGATCCCGTTCGTCACCGAGCGGCGATTCAGCGCCGCCGTGGTCGGTGAGCAGAGCTACTTCCTCGGCGCCCCGGAGAGGATCCTGCCCGCGTGCGCGGAGCCAGGCGCGGCGGCCACGTCGGTCCTCGATGCCTACGCCGACCAGGGACGCCGCGTGGTCGCCGTCGCCCGGGCCGCCACTCGCCTGCCACAGCCCACCACGGCCGAGGAGCTCGCCGCGCTGCTGGACGAGCCGATGGAGCTGCTCGCCCTGCTGGCCATCGAGGATCCTCCACGTGAGGGCGTACGCGAGGCGCTGGAATCCTGCCGCACCGCGGGCATCCGGGTGGCCATGATGACCGGTGACAACGCACGCACCGCTGCCGCCATCGCCACCGAGGTCGGGCTCCTGCGGCCGGGCGGTGTCGTCGTCGAGGGGGATAGCCTGCCGACGGAAGACGCCGCGCTGGCGAACCTCCTCGACGATCCTCTGGGCGCTGTCGTCGCCCGCGTCACCCCGGCCGACAAGCTCAGGATCGCGAACGCGCTGCGTCTGCACGGCCACGTGGTCGCGATGACCGGTGACGGGGTCAACGATGCCGCGGCGCTGCGTGGTGCGGACGTCGGCGTGGCGATGGGCCTCGGCGGCAGCGACGTGGCCCGTGACGCGGCAGACCTGGTGCTGCTCGACGACCACTTCGCCACCATCGTCAAGGCGATCGAGCTGGGTCGGGCGACCTACGCCAACATCCGCCGCTTCCTGACCTTCCATCTGACCGACAACGTGGCCGAGCTCGCGCCGTTCGCCGTCTGGGCGCTCTCGGGTGGCTCGGTGCCGGCTGCCCTCAGCGTGCTCCAGATCCTCGCTCTGGACATCGGCACCGACATGCTGCCGGCTCTCGCGCTCGGGGCGGAGCCGCCCAGCAAACGCACCATGGAAGGGCCTCGGGGGCGGGAGCGGGTGGCCAGCGGCTCGGTGCTGCGTCGGGCGTTCCTGGTGCTCGGGCCGATCGAGGCGGTCGCCGCCGTGGCGGCCTTCGTCTGGGTCCTGACGGGCGGAGGCTGGGAGCTGGGCGAGACGCCGGGCGCTGCCTTGCTCGCGCGAGGCTCGGGGACGGCGTTCGCGGTGATCGCCGTCGCCCAGGTCGCCAACGCGTTCGCGTGCCGCAGCGAGTCCCGGGCCGCGTGGCGCGTCGACCCGCGGCGCAACCCGCTGGTGCTGGTCGCCGTCGCGGTGGAGGTGGTCCTGCTCGCGGCCTTCCTGGGTCTGCCGTGGCTCTCCGACCTGCTCGGGGGCAGCTGGCCGAGCGGCGCAGGATGGGTGTGGGCGCTCGTGACCGGCATCGCTCTGCTGCTCGGCGACGGGCTGCACAAGGCTCGGCGCGCCGCCCGCCGCCGTTCGAGGGCTACCTGACCCGGCGATGCCGGCGGAGGTGCCCGAGCAGCCGTCCGGCAGCGATGGCGAGCCCCGGCAGGCACGCCATCGCGAGCAGGACCAGCTGGGCCCGCGGCTCGAGGACCTCGGTCCCCAGCAGGCCCCGGAGAGGGGCGAACCACAGCGCTGCCATCTGCAGCAGCAGCGCGATGGCCACGGCGAGCTCGATGCCCCGTCCTGCCAGACTCCAGCGGCGCCGGGGCGCACGGAGGGCCAGGGCCAGGCCCAGCTGGGCCGCGCCGAGGGTGAGGAACACGGCGGACTGCACATGCCATCCCTGGTTCTGAGCCAACAGGCCGGCCGCGAGGCTGACGGCGGCGATGAGAACCCCGGAGGCGACGATCTGGCGGACCAGGCCGCCGCCCAGGACCGACCGCTCCGGCGACGGTGAGGGATGCCGCATGTCCCGCTGATCGAGCGGCTCACCGCCGAACGCGACACCGGGTACGCCGTGGGTCAGCATGTTGATCCACAGGATCTGTCCGGCGCCCAGCGGGAAGGGGATCCCGAGGAACGGGCCGAGCAGGAGGACGAGAACCTCCGCCAGCCCACCTGAGAGGCCGTAGCGCAGGAACGTGCGGATGTTGGCGTACACGCGCCGGCCCTCGCCGACGGCCGTCACGAGCGTACGGAGGTTGTCGTCGGCCAGCACGACGTCCGCCGCCTGCCGGGCCACCTCAGTGCCGCGCTTCCCCATCGCGACACCGATGTCCGCACGACGCAACGCAGGACCGTCGTTGACCCCGTCGCCGGTCATCGCCACGATGTGTCCGCGTGCCTTCAGCGCCTCGATGATGTCGACCTTCTGCTCCGGCCGGGTCCGGGCATAGACGTGGACCCGGTCCGCCGCCTCGACATGCTCGCCGCGATCCACTGCCGCACCGTCCATCACCTCCCCGTCGGCCCCCGCCTCCAGGATGCCGACGTCGCTGGCGATGGCGCCCGCGGTCGCGGGATGGTCGCCGGTGATCAGGACGGTCCGGATCCCCGCGTCCCGGCAGTCGGCCACCACGGCAGCCGCGTCCGCACGGGGCGGGTCGGCGATGCCGATGAGGCCGACGAGCACCAGAGACTCCGGCCGCTCCTGCGGTGGACACCATGACCGTTGTGCCACGGCCAGCACTCGGAATCCCGATCCGGCCAGTTCCTCGGCGACCGTTGCACCCAGGCTCCGCTCGGCGTCCTCCGGAAGCATGCTCAGCACCACCTCCGGAGCACCCTTGACCACCTCCAGCGTGGTGCCGTCCGTGGCCCGGTCCACCGTCACCATATGGCGGCTCTGGCTCTCGAAGGGCACCTCGTCGACGCGGGTCCACCGATCGCGCAGCTCCACCGCCTCGATCCCCTTGTTCGCGGCGGCCAGCAGCAGGGCAGCCTCCATCGGCTCGCCGATCAAGGTCCGGTCGGTCTCGGATCCGGTCAGCCGGGCGTCGTTGCACAGCACCACGTCCCTGAGCAGGGTCGACTCGGCGACGCCGTCGGGTGCCCAGATCCGCTGTACGCTCATGCGGCCCTCGGTGAGGGTGCCGGTCTTGTCCGAGGCGAGCACCGTCACCGACCCGAGCGTCTCGACGGCAGGCAACCAGCGCACGATCGCTGACTGCTTCGCCATCCGGTGGGCGCCCAATGCCAGCGCGACGGAGACCACCGCGGGCAGTGACTCGGGGATGGCCGCGACCGCGAGGCTGACCGCGAGGATCAGCGAGTCTCCGAAAGCGACTCCGCGGAGAACGGACAGCAGCAGGACGAGGAACGAGATGGCGGCGGTGGCCACCACCAGCTGCCGCGAGAGCCGCCGCAGGCGGGCCTGGAGCGGTGTCTGCTCGGTTCTCGTGGTGGCGATCAGCGCCGCGATCCGGCCGAGCCCGCTCTCGGCGCCCGTCCGCACCACGACACCCCAGCCCCGCCCCTTGGTGATCACGGTCCCGGAGAGCAGCTCTTCACCGACCGTACGTCCGACAGGAACGGACTCGCCCGTCATCGATGACTCATCGACCTCGAGCCCCACCGCCTCATCTGCCGTCAGGTCGGCCGGGACGACGTCGCCCGCCTCGAGGCGGACGACGTCGCCGCGCACCAGGCCGATCGCCTCGATGTCGCTCACCCGGCCGTCCCGGAGCACGTGGGCGCGCGGGGCCGCCATCCGGCCCAGCGCCGCCATGGCCTGCTCGGCCCGCCGTTCCTGCACGACCCCGATGGCGGTGTTGACCAGCACCACGATCGCGATGATGCTCGCGTCCGGCACATCCCCCAGCGCGAGCACGACGACGAACGCGGCGCCGAGCAGCAGGATCATCGGGTCCCGCAGCTGCGCGAGCACCCGGGCGGCCAGGGTGGCGGGCGGAGCCGCCGGCACCGCGTTGGGGCCGTCGTCCGTCAGCCGGCGCAACGCCTCCGCGTCGGTCAGCCCGCCGGACTCCAACAGTGAGCTCATCGACGCCGTCCTCATCTCCGCACCTGGGTGCCCGACGTGCCGGCGAGCACGCCGTTGATCTCTTCGAGAGAGCCGATCGCCGAACGTCGGCCGGTACGTCGGGTGAAGGCCGAGACGGCCTCCACCTTCGGACCCATCGATCCAGCCGGGAACCACATCGAGGACAGCTCGGCGACGCTCACCTCCCGCAGCACCTTCTCGGCGGGGCCGCCGAAGTCCCGGATGACGCCCTCCACGTCGGTGATGACGAGCAGCAGGTCGGCACCGAGCCTCTCCGCGGCGAGCGCAGCCGCCCGATCCTTGTCGACCACCGCGTCGACGCTCTCGTATCGCCCGTCTCGATCCACGACCGGCACTCCCCCTCCTCCGGCGAGCACGACGGTCACGCCCGCGTCGAGGAGCCGCTCGGCCACGGGGAGCTCCACGATCTCACAGGGAAGCGGGGAGGCTACGACGCGTCGCCAGCCACCGCGGTCGGCCCGGACGGTCCAGCCGTATCTGCTCGCGAAGCGACGCGCCGACAGCTCGTCGTAGAGCTGACCGATGAACTTGGTCGGCACCTCGAACGCCCCGTCCTCCGGATCCACGACGGTCTGGCTGACGAGCGTCACCACCTCGCCGGCCATCTCGGCGAGAAGAGCCTGCTGGAGCCAGAGCCCGATGAGGCCCTGGGACTCCGCGACGAGGTCGGCCAGCGGATAGGGCTCCGAGAGACTGGGGTCCGAACCGCTCTCGAGCGCCAGCAGACCGACCTGGGGGCCGTTGCCATGGACCACGACCACCTGGTGCTCGCGGGCGATGTCCGCCAGCGCGGCTGCCGCCGCGGCCACGTGCCGGCGTTGGGGTGCCGCGTCCGGCCGCTCGCCGCGCCGCAGCAAGGCGTTGCCACCGATGGCGACGACGATCCTCACCTCGGCCCCTCCCTTCGGCCGGTGTGCAGACAGCTCCCCGGGTCGAGAAGCGACATCGTGCTCTCCTGGGTCGGAGGATCGTGGACGGTTCCAGCACACTCCGATCGCCGTCTCCGCAGGAGTGCCGAAGGTCTCCCCGGCTCGGGACCTTGCGCTCATGTCCGATCTCTCCGGCCGGACGAGGCTGGCCCCATGAAAGACCAGCACTCGCAGCGGGGATGACCATGCTTGTTCGAGAGATCATGACCCAATCACCGGTCACGGCACGGAGAGAGACTCCCGCCAAGGAGGCGCTCGCCCTGCTCCGCGACCACCACATCACGGCCCTGCCGGTGGTGACTTCCGCCGGCCGGGTCTGTGGCGTCGTCGCCGAGATCGACCTGATCCGCGACCGCGTCCTCCAGGACCCCCGCGCGCACGTGCTCCCGCCTACGCCGGTGACCGAGCGGCCCGCAGCGTACGTCGAGGATGTGATGAATCCGGTGACGATCGCCGTGCGCGCGAGCGCCGAGGTCGCCGTGGCGGTCGACATCATGGCCGACCGGTCGTTGAAGAGCCTCCCGGTCCTCGATGACGACGACGTTCTCGTCGGAGTCATCAGCCGCAGCGACGTGGCCAGCGCACTGGCCCGCGACGACGACACGATGATCCAGGACCTGACAGCGCTCGTCAACGAGCTCGGTCACCCCGACTGGGTCGTCGACGTCGCCGACGGACGTGCTGTGATCTTCGGGCCGGTGACGCCGAAGGAGCGCGCCCTGGCCGAGTCCGCCGCAGCGACCGTCCCGGGAGTCACCCGGATACGTACTGACACGCAACAACCACACCCCGAGGAGTGATCGCGCCATGAAACGCATCCTGATCCCAGCAGCAGCGGCAGCATTCGCCACCGTCGCTCTCGTCGTCCCCGCATCGGCAGCAGCCGGTGACGGGCAGGAGTTCGGACACCACGTCGTCCACTGCTCTCAGGCCGTGGGCTTCGAGGGCTCACACAACCCGGGCATGCACCAGGGTTTCCAGGGCTTCACCGCCGATCACATGTGCCTGATGGCGGGCTGACCAGATGCCCACCGACACCGCTCCCATCGTCGTCGGCATCCTCGATCCGGAGGCCGAGACGGCACTTCTGGAGTACGCCGGACGGCTGGCCGCGACCAGCGGCCACCCGTTGCGCCTGGTGCACGTCTTCCAGGCGAACGTCCTGTTCGGAGATCCCATCCTCGGGCTCCCCGGCGCGATGCAGCCCCAGTCGATGATCATCGACGATGCCGGGGTGGGGCGGCTGGCCGAACAGATTCTCGCAGAGGCCACCGCGATCGCCCGAGACGTCGTCGCCGGGGCTGTCGAGGTCTCCTCCGAGCTGTTGCGCGGCCACGCGGCCCACGTCCTGATCGAGGAGTCGGAAGAGGCATATCGAGTCGTGATCCAGCGCCGCGGGTTCTCTCGCATCCACCGGGTCTTCACAGGCTCGGTCTCCTCCCGCGTCGCGGCGCACTCCCACTGTCCGGTCACCGTGGTCCCCGAAGGCTGGTCCGCCGAGGGCCGGACCGGAGTCGTCGTCGGCGTCAGCGACGACAAGTCCGACGCACACGTGCTGGGTCACGCTCTCGAGGAGGCGACCCGGCTCGGCGACCCGGTCACCCTGCTCCACGGACTCGACCTCCCTGCCCTCCACGGGGATCTGGTCGACCACACCACCACCCGCGATTGGACGGCGCGTGGCGAGCGCTACCTGGCAGACCTCGTCAAGAAGGCCCGCGACCAGGTCCCGGAGCATCCCCACACGCCGCTCGGGACCCGCGTCTTCGCGGAAGCCCCTGCCGACGCCTTGGTGGCCGCGAGCGAGCAAGCCCGTCTCGTCGTCGTGGGACGAGCCTCGCATCTCAACGCGTTCCCACACCTGGGCGGAGTGACCCGCGCACTGCTCCGCGAGGCCGCCTGCCCGGTCGAGGTCCTCCCGCTGCCGAGCTGACGGGACCGCGCGGCACGAGGTTCTGCTTGACGCACAATTCAATAAGTGATTTAGTCACTTATTGTGACCAGCAACACATCATCGCTCTCTGAACGCATCGCCGACGGCATCGTCGCCATGATCGAGGCCGCGGGCTTGGAGCCGGGCGACGCCCTGGCCTCCTCGCGCGAGCTCGCAAAACGGTTCGAGGTGACCACACCGACGATCCGGGAGGCGCTGCGCCGCCTGGAGGCGACCGACGTGATCCGCTTCCGGCACGGGTCGGGCACCTACGTGAGCGGCGGGGTGAACCGGCGGCTGCTGGTCAACCCGCATGTCTCGGAGTCGCGCAGCGAGTCGGTCCTCGAGCTCCTCGACGCCCGGATCGTGCTCGAGCCGCCGGTCGCGGCGGCCGCGGCCTCCGCGCGCACCGACGACGACCTGGCCGCACTGACGCTCTCGGCCGACAACTCGCTCAAGCCGCAGTTCGCCGACGAGCGCCCCGAGCTGCACTTCCACGTCGCGCTCGCCGGCGCCTCGGGCAACCTGCTGCTGCGCGAGACCGTCGAGGCGCTGCTGCAGGTGAGGGCCCGCGACCAGATCGAGATCCGGCACCGCTACACCGACCGCGATCGCGACCACGCCGACCACCTCCGGATCGTCGAGGCCGTACGCGACGGCGACCCCGACGCCGCGGCGGCCCTGACCCGCGAGCACCTGCTCGCGATCCGCGAGGCGATCGCCTCCACTCTCGGCCCGGAGCAGGCCCGATGACCGCGATGCTCGCCGAGATGACCACCCTCGAGGCCGCGAGAGCCGCCGAGAGCGGGACGGTCGTGGTGATCCCCGTCGGCGCGTTCGAGCAGCACGGCGCCGGGCTCCCGCTGGCCACGGACCAGATCCGCGCCGAGGCGCTCGCCGACGCAGTTGCCGAGGCCCTGCCCGGCAAGGTCGTCATCGGCCCGGGCGTACCGGTCGGCGTCTCACCCCACCATCAGGCCTTCGCCGGCACGGTGAGCCTGCGCCCGGCGCTGTTCGCCGCCGTCGTCCGTGAGTACGTCGAGTCCCTGGCCGCCCACGGCTGGCACCGGTTCCTCGTGGTGACCGGGCACGGCGGCAACAACGCCACCCTCGGCACCCTGACCCAGGAGCTGCTGCGCGACCGGCCCGACCTGGAGCTCGCCTGGGCTCCGGTGACCGCGCTGGCCAAGGACAGCGTGGCCAGCATGGAGCTGAGCGAGATCTCCGGGCACAGCGGCGAGGCCGAGACCGCCCAGATGCTTCACGTCGCTCCCCATCTCGTACGCCAGGACCTGCTCGCCCCAGGCACCACCTCGCCCGACCAGCTCGACCCCTTCGCCCGGCTGGCCCGCTCGGTCAACCACCCCGCCGTGGCCCTCCCCTACGACCGTCTCTCCCCCAGCGGCGTGCTCGGCGACCCGCGTCGCGCCACTGCCGAGGGCGGCCGCGCCATCTTCGCCGAGGCCACCGACCGCATCGTCGCCTTCATCAAGGAGTGGCTCGACACCTAGGCCACCCGCCCCTCCAGCTCGGGACCCGACCGGGACGCACACCGCGTCGCCGGGCGATCCAGCACACCCCAAAACGCATCGACCTGCCCCGAAGGAGCACCCCATGTCCCCACGACGATCCCGCCTCCTGGCCCCGGCCGTCGCGGTCGCGGCGGTGGCCGCGCTGTCCCTGGTACCGACCGCCACCTCCGCCCTGACCCGCGCCTCCGACCACGACCGACCGGCCGGAAAGAGCACGCCCTGCGCCAAACCCACGGACCAAGAGCCCGACAGCAGCCAGAAGTACGAGCTGACCAGCGGCGATATCGAGCGCAGCTACGTACTCCGCCTGCCCGAGGGCTACGACCGGCGCGCAGACTGGCCGCTGATCGTCGCCTACCACGGCCGCGGCAGCACCGGCGTCGAGGTCGAGGGCTTCTCCGAGCTCTCCGACCTGCCTGCCGTGGTCGCCTATCCCGACGGTGCGATCGGCACCGGGTCGGGCTATCGCAAGGCCTGGCAGGGCGCGCCGTACGAGGCACCCGGCGTCGACGACGTCGCCTTCACCAGCGACCTGCTCACCGCCATCGAGGCCGACCACTGCATCGACACGAGCCGCGTCTATGCCACCGGGAAGTCCAACGGCGCCGGCCTGGCCGCCCTGCTCGCCTGCCAGCTGCCGGACACGTTCGCCGCCGTCGCCCCGGTCGCACCCGCCCTCTACCCGGGCACCCGGACCGGCTGCGCCGAGGCACCGCCCACGCCGATCCTGGAGGTCCACGGCGTCGCCGACGCGACCATCCCTTACGCGGGCGACGCCGACCGCGACCTGCCCGCGATCCCGGATTGGGTCCAGGGCTGGGCCGACCACAACGGCTGCACCGCCTCGACCACGCGCACCAACCGCGACGTCGAGACCACCCGGTGGACCGGCTGCGACCAGGGTGCCGAGGTCCAGCACGTCGCCGTCGACGGCGGCGGCCACGTCTGGCCGGGCGGCGACATCTACTCGGGTGGCGGCCACGTCACCCACACCATCGAGTCCGCGACGGTGATCTGGGACTTCTTCTCCCGCCACCGCCTCACCAGCGAAGGGTGACTCCCATGACCAGCACCACCACACCCACCGGCAGCGACAGGCTGCCATGGATCATCCGCGCCATGGGCGTGATCGAGCGCGTCGGCAACGCCCTGCCGCACCCGTTCTGGCTCTTCTGGATCCTCGCCGCGATCCTCGCCGTGATCAGCGCTATCTGCGCCGCCGCCGGCGTCTCGGTCATCTCCCCCAGCGACGGGGAGGAGGTCGTCGTACAGAGCCTGCTCAGCGGCGAGGGCCTGGCGATGGCGGTCTCCACGATGGTCTCCAACTTCGCCGAGTTCCCGCCGATGGCGACCATCGTCGTGGTCATCATGGGCGTCGCCGTCGCCGAGCGCACCGGGTTCCTCACCGCCGCGATGAAGACCGGCATCTCCCGGGTGCCCGTCGGCTGGGTGGTCTTCGCCGTCGCGTTCACCGGAACCGTCGCCCACGTGGCCTCGGCCGCCGCGTACATCATCCTGGTCCCGCTCGGCGGCCTCGCCTTCCGGGCCGTGGGGCGCTCCCCGATCCTCGGGATCGTGGTCGCCTACACCGCGATCGCCAGCGGGTACGACGCCAGCCCGATCCCCACTCCCAACGACGCGATCTTCGCCGGCATCACCACCGCCGCGGCCCAGATCGTCGACGAGAGCGCGTACGTCTCCCCCGTCAGCAACTGGTTCTTCAACATCGCCTCCTCGGTGCTGCTGGCCGCGGTGATCACCCTGATGACCAAGTTCGTTCTCTCCAAGCGGCCCGACCTCGACGCCGACGAGGACGCCGACGACGGCGACTTCGGCTCCCTCGAGCTCGACGGCCGTGAGCGCCGCGCGCTGCGCTGGGCCCTGCTGAGCCTTCTGGTCGCGATCATGGTCGTCGCCGCCGTCGTGATCCCGCCGTCCTCGCCCCTGCGCGGCGAGGACGGGTCGCTGACCGAGTCGCCGTTCCTCACCGGCATCGCCGCGATCGTCGCGGTGCTCTTCGGCCTCGCCGGCACCGTGTACGGCACGCTGTCCGGTTCCATCACCAAGGCCGGCGACGTGCCGGCGCTGATGGGCCAGGGGATCAAGCAGATGGCGCCGGTGCTGGTGCTGTTCTTCGCGATCGCCCAGTTCCTGGCGTACTTCGAGTGGTCCCACCTCGGCGACGTGCTCGCGGTCAACTCCGCCGAGGCCCTGGAGACCAGCAACATCCCGGTGTGGGTGGTCTTCCTGCTCGTCCTGGCGCTGCTCAGCATCGTCAACATCATGGTCACCAGCGGCTCCGCGATGTGGTCCATCGCCGCGCCGGTCCTGGTGCCGATGCTGATGCTGCTCTCGGTGCCGCCGGAGACCACCCAGGCGCTCTTCCGGATCGCCGACTCCGGCTCCACCGCGATCACCCCGATGAGCCCGTACTTCGTGATGGCCCTCGGCTTCCTGCAGCGCTACCGCAAGGACGCCGGCATCGGCACCCTCGCCTCGTACACCCTGCCGCTGGCCGTCGCGATGAGCCTGGCCTGGACCGCCCTGTTCTTCCTGTGGTGGGCCCTCGGCATCCCGCTCGGCCCGAGTGCGCCGGTCCGCTGACCCTTCGAGGACGAGGCCCGGCGACCTTCGCCGGGCCCCGTCGTGTCTTTCGGAGCCGCGATCAGGAGAGCCGCGCCAGGAGCGCCTTCGCGGTCGAGACGCTGGACTGCGGGTTCTGTCCGGTGATCAGGGTTCCGTCGACGATCACGGTGTCGCTCCAGGGCTCGCCGGTCTCGACGATGCCGCCGGCCGTACGCATCCGCTGCTCGACGGAGAACGGGATGCTGTCGCCGTAGCCGCCCTGCTGCTCCTCGGTGTCGGTGAAACCGGTCATCCGGCGGCCGCCGAAGAGCCAACCGCCCTCGCCGGTGGCGGAGAGGAGGCCGGCGACGCCGTGGCAGAGCGCGACGACCGGTCGGCCGGCGGAGTCGGTGGCGGTCAGGAGCGCGGCGAGCGAGGGGTCCTCGACCAGATCCGTCATCGGGGCGTGGCCGCCGGGGATGTAGACGGCGTCGTAGGCCGACGGGTCGATGTCGGCGAGATCGAGCGGGTGGGCGAGCTCCTTCTCGAGGGTCTCTAGATAGGCGCGAAACCGCTCGGCGTCCTCGGGCTGGACGCCGCCCTGCTCGCTGAGCGAGAGCGCGTCGACCGTCGGCGCCCGGCCACCCGGGGTGGCGATGTCGATCTCGACGCCGGCTCCGGCGAGCGTCTCGTGGGAGGCGGCGACCTCCTCGGCCCAATAGCCGGTCGGGTGCTCGGTGCCATCGGCGAGGACGAGGGTGTCGGCCGCCGAGACGACCATCAGTACGCGTGTCATGAGTTCTTCCTTGTTGTCCGGTTCGGTGATGACGTAACGACGACCAACTCCCGCTTCACTCCCGAACCCACGCGGGCGGTCATAATGATTTCTATGACCTCGCTCGATCTCTGGGAAGCGTTCGCGCACGCCTACCGGGAGCGGTCGATCAGCGGCGCGGCCCGTCGCCTCGACCTCTCCCAGCCCGCGGTGACCGCGCGGATCCGCAAGCTCGAGGACGACCTCGGCGCGACCCTGTTCGACCGCTCCCGCACCGGTCTGGTGCCGACCGGACGGGCCGATGCGCTCGCCGCGCGGATCACGCCGCTGGTCGACCAGCTTCGCGGCGCCATCGGCACCGAGCCCTCGATCGGCCCCGCGAGCATCCGGATCGGCGGTGCCGCCGACGTGATGACCACCCGGATCGTGCCCGCCCTCGCCCCGCTCGTACGCGACGGCCTCGACGTCTCGGTGACCACCGGCCTGGCGCAGGAGCTCCTCGACGACCTGGCCGGCGAGCGCCTCGACATGGTCGTCTCCTCCGTACGCCCCGGCGACGAGCGGCTACGGTCGACAGTGCTGGTCGACGAGGAGTTCCTCCTGGTCGCGGCGCCGGCGGTCGCGGCACAGGTCGATCCCACCGACCTGGAGCAGGACCCGGTGCGCGCGCTCGCGGCCGTGCCGCTCGCGGCCTACTCCCCCGACCTCCCGATCATCCGGCGCTACTGGCTCACCGAGTTCGACGAACGCCCCACCAACCGCACCGCGCTCGTCCTACCCGACCTGCGCGGCATCCTCCGCGCCGTGGTCGCGGGCATCGGCGCCTCCGTGCTGCCCCGCTACCTCGTCGACGGGGCCCTCGCCGACGGCACCGTCGTACGCCTCCACGAGCCCAGACTCGGGCCGCTCAACACCCTCTGGCTCGTCACCGGTGCCAGCGCGCCGCCGGCCGTCGGCCACGTCTGCCGACACCTGAGCGCCGAAGCCGCCGGATGGGCCAGCACCTGACCGCTTTCCTGAAAGACTTCACCCGTGAACGTACTCATCGACGTCGACGAGCTCGCGACCGCGCTCGTGTCCGACCAGCCCCCGGTCCTCCTCGACGTACGCTGGCAGCTCGGCGGCCCGCCCGGACACCAGTCCTACCTCGAGGGCCATGTCCCCGGCGCCGTCTACGTCGACCTCGACACCGAGCTGGCCCGCCACGGTGAGCCCACCGACGGCCGTCACCCGCTCCCCGACCTCGCGGACCTCCAGGCCGCCGCCCGCCGGTGGGGCATCTCCGAGGGCGACACCGTCGTCGCCTACGACGCCGTCGGGAACACCTCCGCCGCTCGCGCCTGGTGGCTGCTGCGCTGGGCGGGCGTCGCCGACGTACGCCTTCTCGACGGCGCCCTCGGCGCCTGGACCTCCGCCGGGCACCCGCTGGCCACCGACGACGTCGCGCCCGCGCCCGGCACGGTGAGGCTCACCCCGGGCCACCTGCCAGTGCTGCCGTTCGAGCAGGTCGAGGCGTACCAGGGTCTGCTGCTCGACGCCCGCGCCGCCGAGCGCTACCGCGGCGAGGTCGAGCCGGTCGACCCGAAGGCCGGGCACATCCCCGGCGCGGTCTCCGCGCCGACCGCTGACAACCTCGGCGCCGACGGCCGCTTCCTGCCGGTCGAGGAGCTCCGGGCCCGATTCGCCGCGCTCGTTGTCGAGGCCGGCTCCCCCGTGACCGCTTACTGCGGCTCGGGCGTCACCGCCGCCCACCAGATCGCTGCCCTGGCGATCGCCGGCTACGACGCCGCGCTCTACCCCGGCTCGTGGAGCCAGTGGAGCAACCACGACCTCCCGGTGGAGACCGGCTAGCTCGACAGCAATGGTCTTGACCTCAAGTCAACTTCATCTTTGACGATGGTGACCCACCACGAGAGATGGAGCTGGACCATGACGGAACGCAACGACCGAACCGCGGTGACCGTGATCGGGACGGGCAACATGGGATCGGCGGTCGCCCGGACGTACCTTGCACGCGGCTACCGGACCACGGTCTGGAACAGGACGGCCGACAAGGCCGAGGCGCTAGCGGAGTCGGGGGCCGAAGTCGCGTCCACCGCAGCGAAGGCGGTGGCGGCCAGCCCAGTGACGATCCTCAGCCTGCTGGACAACACCGCGGTCGAGGACGTCCTGGCCTCGGTCGGACAGGCAGCGGCCGGCCACACCTTGGTCAGCCTGACCAGCGGTTCCCCGGCCCAGGCACGCGCCAACCAGACCTGGGCGATCGAGCACGGCGCGGCGTACGTCGACGGGAAGATCATGGGAGACCCGCCCGATGTCGGCTCACCCAAGGTGTCGCTGGCCTTCAGCGGGGATCGCGACACCTTCGACGCCGTCGAGCCGACGCTTCAGGAGCTCGGCTCCCTCACCTACCACGGGTCCGACGCCGGGTTCGCCGCCGCGGAGTTCAACGCCCAGGTCGCGATGGGCTACGAGTTCCTGATCGGCTTCCTGCACACCCTCAACCTGGTCGAGAGGGAGGGCATGGACCTGGAGGCGTTCACCGAGCGGCTCGCCGGGTCGCTGAACGGTTACGCCGGCCTGCTGCAGATGATGACGGGCGCGATCAAGAGCGGGACGTACGGCCCCGACCTCGGCTCGCTCGACGTCCAGGCAGCACTCATGGACGACCTGATCGGACACCGGGAGTCGACCGGCGTCGAGGCCGTACGGATGCGGGAGGTGAAGTCGCTGATGGACCGCCGGATCGCCCAGGGCCACGGCGACCAGGGGTTCTCCAGCATGTATGAGTTCCTACGCCCCTGAGACCTGCGCCTCCTGCGTGGCGACCTCCGCCTCGGAACGCAGCACGCAGAACTGGTTGCCCTCGGGATCGGCGAAGTGCACCCAGCCGGTCCCGGGGCCGTACTTGCCACGATGGTCGGCGATCTGGGTCGCGCCGAGCTCGAGGAGCCGCTCGACCTCCTCGTCGCGGGTGCCGGTGCGCGGGCGCAGGTCGAGGTGGATCCGCTTGGCGGGAAGCTCCTGGTCGGGCACTTCGATGAACAGCAGCTGGTGGCCGGTCTCCGGATCGAGGATCATGCACTCCTCGTGACCGGGCAGGTTCGGGTCGCCTTCCACGTCGACGTAGCCGAGCAGAGCCTTCCACCACTCCGAGAGCGCGTACGCGTCGTGACAGTCGATGGTGGTGTGCGAGACGAAGAGGGTCATGCCCACATCGAAACCTACGCCCACACCCGTGTCCACCGGGTTTCGACGGTCACACGGGCGGGGGTCAGGCGGGCTCGACGACCTTCTCGTCGATGAACTGCGGGAGCAGCTCGATGGCGATAGGCGCGGCGGCGTCGATCTTCTCCTGCGGCACGTCGCAGATCCGCAGGCAGGTGGCGGCGATCGCCCAGGCCTCGCGGCACGGGATCCGACGGTTGGGGTCCTCGGTGCGCATGTTGATCACGCCCTCGACCTGCTGGATGAGCAGGTCGCCCAGCTGCTTGCGGCTGACCGTGGAGCGGACCGTCTTCGAGGCGATCTCGCCGGCCAGGTGTGCGTAGTGTCCGGCCAGCTCCGCGTGCTCGTTGCGGAACTCGTCGTAGACCTCGCACTTGGCCACGTCGGGGAGCTGGTAGAGCATGCCGACGTTGTGCGGCACATCTGCGAGGGTGCGTACGTCGACGAGGACCAGCAGGTAGAGCGCCGTCTCATAGTCCAGCGGCGGCACCTGGTCGAGGATCTTCTCGACCTTGTCCGTGGTCGGTCGGACCGACCGGCGGAGCAGCTCGCCGAGGATCTCGTCCTTCCCCGCGAAGTGGTAATAGAGGGATGCCTGACGGATGCCGACCATGTCGGCGATCTCGCGGGTAGACGTCGCCGCGAAACCCTGGGAGACGAACAGCCGCGACGCGGCATCCAGGATCTGGTCACGCGGTGAGGTCGTACCTGAGTCGGGAACATGCCTAGGGCGGCCGGGCCGAGAACGCCTAGTTGTCATGTTGCCCATCTAACTCCCATCCAGACTTTCAAGGAAGACTTGAAAGGACTTTATCCTCTACAAAATATGAGTCGTAAGACCTATTGGACATAGTTCGATCGGGCTATGTCCACGATGTGCGTGTTTGCGTCTGTCATCACCCGGACGCATACGCCGTAAGCCCCCATGTACGGCTGAGCACCGGGTCGCGCCACTTGGTTCGGCACTGCCGTCCGGTTGTTACCCGCCGTCAGAGGGGCTAACGACGATGTGGGTGACAGGTCACGCATCTGTTGGACATTCGTGTAACGCCTGTGGCGACCGCCACATGATCTTCGACCGACCCGCTCGACTTACTCGTGCTTAGATCCTCCCCATGACTTGCCGGAGTGCGCCCGCCACCGTCCTTCTGGCCCTGGTCTTCCTCATGGCCGGCCCGGCGGTCGGCCCAGCGGCCGGCGCGGCCATGCCACCGAACCCGTACGCCGGCCCGGACGGCACCTGGAACATGCACGGCGACGCCGGGGCGTCCGACACGTCTCCGTTCGAGGGGCCGGGAGCCGCCCCCTTCCCCGCACAGCCGGTGTCGCTGCCCGCGGTGTGCCCGACGATCCTCAGCGGTGCCGACGGCATGGTGCAGGCGCTGTGCACCGAGTACATCGACCGGGCGCCCAGCCTCTACCTCCTCGACCCCACCACGATGCTCCCGGTCGCTCGGCGCCATCTCTCGGCCGGCTCGCTCCTCGGTGGCGTCTATGCCTACGTCGACAACGAGTCACGACTCGTCACCGTGGACGGATCCGGCTCCCTGCTCTGGCTGGCGCACTCCCGGTCCGGCCTCCGCTGGTCGATCGACGTGGAGCGCGAGGTGCCGCTGAACCTGCCGGAGGACGACGCGGCCACCACCGTCGGACCGGGCTACGACGCCAATGTCTGGTTCGCGACCGCCCAGGGCCGCGCCGGGTACGTCACCCCCGACGGCGACGTCATCATCGCGACCCTCGGCGCCGGCGACGAGAAGGTCGCCAACTCCATCTCCAGCGCCCCCAGCGGGGTCGCGGTGACGACCGACCACGCGACGTACCTCCTGCGTGCCACCGGCGCCGGCGACGCCGTGCGGACCGTCTGGCGGCAGCCCTATGACCGCGGAGAGGCCCGCAAGCCTGGACAGCTCAGCCACGGCAGCGGGTCGACGCCGACGTTCTTCGGAGAGCGCACGGGGGCTGAGTTCGTGGTCATCACCGACAACGCCGCCCCGCGCGAGAACCTCCTCGTCTACCGGGCGCGCGACGGACGGGAGATCTGCCGGCTCCCGATCCTCACCGACGAGAGCAGCGGCACGGAGAACTCCCCCGTGGCCTGGGGGAACTCGGTCTACATCGCCAGCACCTACGGCTATCCCTACCCCGCGCAGGCGACCGAGGACGCGGGCGAGTCCGTACCGGCGAAGGCCGACTTCGCCGGCGGCATGGAGCGCATCGACGTCGACGAGCGCTCCGGCGCCTGTGCGTCGGTCTGGCGCAACGGGGTGCCCTCGGCCGCGGTCCCCCGGCTCTCCCGCGGCGAGAACGTCCTCTACACCGTCACCCGCCGCGGCAGCGGACTGACCTGGCGCCTGGCCAGGATCGACCCGGCCGACGGCCAGATCCTCTCCGAGACCTTCCTCGGTCTCGGGCCGCTGGCCAACACGCTGCAGATGGTCGGCACCATCCTCCCCGACGGCACCCTGCTCCAAGGCACGCTCGCCGGCCTGGTCGCCGTGCGGCGCTGAGGCGACTCTCACGCGGACACAGACAGATAGCGGCTCGGACCCGGCCTAGGATCATTCCGTGGGGAAACAGCAGACGCGGTGCCGCCGTGACGAGGACCTGACCGGGCAGCTCGGCACGAGGCTGCGGCACTTCATGCATCTGGAGTCGACGAGCGCCACGCTGCTGGTGATCGCCTCGCTGCTGGCGCTGGCCTGGGCCAACTCGCCGTGGTCGCACGGCTACGAGCACCTGTGGGAGACGGTGTTCTCGGTCCGGTTCGGAGACGTCGGCCTCTCGATGGACCTGCACCACTGGGTCAACGACGGCCTGATGGTGGTCTTCTTCTTCGTCGTCGGTCTGGAGGTACGCCGCGAGCTCGCCGTCGGCGAGCTCACCGACCGCCGCCGCATGGTGGTCCCGCTGATCGCCGGTGCGGGCGGCCTGCTCCTGCCCGCGATGATCTACCTGGCGCTGAACCCCTCCGGTGAGGCGGCGCGCGGGTGGGGCATCGTGATCGGCACCGACACCGCGTTCCTGCTCGGCATGCTGGCGCTGGTCGGGCCTGCGGTCTCGACCCAGCTGCGCATCTTCCTGCTCACGCTCACCGTCATCGACGACATCGTCGCGGTCAGCGTGATCGGGGTCGCCTACACCGAGAATCTCGAGATCGGTCCGCTGGTCGTGGCCGGGCTGGCCCTGGTCGGGATCTTCGTGCTCGACCGGGTCAAGGTGTGGCGGGCCGGGCCCTACGTACTCCTCGTCCTGATCGCCTGGGTGGCCACGCTCGGCGCCGGGCTGCATGCCTCGATCGCGGGGATGCTGGCCGGCCTCTTGGTGCCGGCCGCTGAGCCGACCCGGGCCCAGATGGAGGTCGCGACCTCGCGGTTCCGGGCATTCCGGCAGTCGCCGCTGCCCACGCTGCAGCGCGAGACCCGCGACGAGCTGACCCGCACGATCTCGGTCAACGAGCGCCTCCAGGAGACGCTGCACGTGCCGACGAGCTATCTCATCGTGCCGGTCTTCGCGCTCGCCAACGCGGGCGTCGACCTGCGCAACGGGGTGCTCGGCGAGGCGCTGAGCTCGCCGGTGACCTGGGGCGTCGTGGCCGGTCTCGTCCTGGGCAAGACGCTCGGCATCGGCGGCGGTGCGCTCGTGGCCACGCGGCTGCGGCTCGGAAGGCTGCCCCAGGGCGTCGGGGGCGGCCATGTTCTCGGCGGCGCGGCGCTGTCCGGGATCGGCTTCACCGTCGCGCTGCTGATCACCACCCTCGCCTTCGACTCCGAGACGCTGCAGCGCGACGCGATCGTCGGCGTACTCATCTCCGTGGTGATCGCCTCCGCGCTCGGCTGGGTGATCTTCCAGGTCGCCGCACGCTTCCTCGGCCAGCGCGACGCAGCCCTGCCGAAGCTGCTCTCTCCCCCGGTCGACCCGGAGCGCGACCACATCTACGGCGCCGAGGACGCCGAGGTCACCCTGGTCGAGTACCTCGACTACGAGTGCCCCTTCTGCGCCCGTGCGACCGGCACCGCCAACGAGGTCCGGGACTACTTCGGGCCCCGGATCCGCTACGTCGTACGCCACCTGCCCCTCGCCCAGCACCCGCACGCCGAGCTGGCCGCCGTCGCCGCCGAGGCGGCCGCCCGGCAGGGCAAGTTCTGGGAGATGCACAAGCATCTCTTCGAGCATCAGAACGAGCTCGAGCACCAGGACCTGGCCGGCTACGCCGGTGTCCTCGGGCTCGACGTCGAGCAGTTCCTCCGCGACCTCGAGGATCCGGCGCTGGCCGAGCACGTCCGCGAGGACATGGCCTCGGCCAACGCCAGCGGCGCCCGCGGCACCCCGACGTTCTTCGTCGGCTCACACCGCCACGAGGGCCGCTACGACGCCCGCACCCTCATCGCCGCGCTCGAACGCTCGGCCACCGGGGAGACCGCTCGGCTCGGGATCCGATCGCGCCGTTAGCCGAGGCCCGGCCGCGCAGCGCCAGCCACGTCGCGAGCAGCACGATGACGAGCATGACCACGTTGTGCGCGTACTTCGGCCCCGGCGCGACGTCGCCGATGAGAGGGAAGTAGGTGAAGGCCAGCAACCCCCGCTCGAGCAGGAAGGCCGCACCGACCGCCGCCGAGTGCCGGACCGTCCATGATCGCGTCCTGGCGGCAAGCAGGACCAGGACGCCGATCGTCGCCATCGCGGTCATCGCGGCGACCACGCCCAGCCACGTCGCAGGCATCAGATCAGGTACGAACGCGAGGACGAACGCGACGCCGAGGACCAACCAGACCGAGACCCCACGTGCTCCGGCGTGGTCCTCTTGGCGGCGCCGTCCGACGATGACGGCGAGGAGCACCAGAGCGCCGACCACCACGGCCGTGCCGAGCAGCTGGCCCTGGCTCCCCGACCGTGACTCCGGGTCGGTCACGATCAACGCGGCGGCGACGGCGTACGCGATCGCGGCGAAGGTGATGCCGAGCGGCCCCAGCCACGGCTTCCGGGCCCGAGCGGGTACCCACGCCTCAGCCAGCGCAACAGGCGCAGCGAAGCTGAAGATCACGTGCCCGACGATGAACGAGTAGGCGTTGTGGCCGCTGAGCCCGATCGCCGGGATCAGGGTCGGTTCCCGGTCCTCCTCCCAGCCCTCGTAGCCGCCGTAGTCGGCACTGAACAGGGACTGGTCGATGAGGCCGGCCTGTGCCGTACCGAGCGCCGCGAAGATCAGCAGCAGGCTCGGCCAGCCCCGGCCGAGGCGACGCGCCAGCTCCCGGGCCAGCAGCGCCGGCGCACCGTAGAGAGCGCCGAAGAAGATCAGCGCGAAGGCGATCCCTCCTGGGTCACCGGTGCTGTCCGAGTACGCCGCCAGCAGCTCGGCCCCGATCCCGCACAGCGCCAGCAGGCCTGCGATCTGGAGCACCTTGCTCCGGTCGCGGCGAGGTCGTTCACCGGCTGTCCCCTCCGGCGACCGTCGTGCCGCCAGCCGCCGGAGCAAGGCGTACGCCGCAGCAGCCAGCCCCGCCATCTGGACCCAGCGCGCCAGGGCAACCGGCAGCCCGCGGTCGCCGATCAGGTCCGGTCCGAGGCCGGCGCCGAGCGAGGCGACCGTCACCACACTGACTGCGACCAGCCCGAGGACGGCACCGGGAGCGCCGCGCCACCACCAGGTCACGGCCGCCCCGACCAGCAGGATCGGCACGCCCGGCGAGATCCGGAGCCCACCGTCCGCGGTCGGCGGGCCGACGACACCGAGCCCTACCAGGCCGAGCATCGCGACCAGAAGTCCGGCGGGGGCCAACCATGGGCAGCGCATGGATCCAGGCTAGGAACCTGTCGGCCGGGCCGCATCGACCTTCTGTCGGTGCGGCCCGCGACTTCGGTCGCGCCGGGCTCAGACCTCCGGCGCCGGCTCCTCCGTGTCCTCCGTGTCCTCCGTGTCCTCCGTGTCCTCCGTGTCCTCCGGGGCACCGTCCTGGCGCTGCGGGCGCCAGAACGCGGCGAGGAGAAGGGCGGTGCCGAGGACACCGGCGCCGAGCGCGACCGCGCCGCCGATCCAGCCGTCGTAGACGATGTCGAGGGCCGCGTCGAGCGAGATCGTCCCGGGTCCGGTGACCCCGAGCACGACCGCGACGACGGCCAGGATCATGACGTACTCCCAGCCGTCCTTGAAGATGAAGAACCCATTGGGGCGGTGCGCCAGCAGGGCCGCGACGAGCATCACCGCGACGACGCCGGCCGCTGCCAGCGGGGTGATCAGGCCCAGGATCAACAGCACGCCGGCACCGATCTCGGTCACCACGCTGGCCCACGCCTGCAGGGTGCCGTGGCGCAGGCCGAGGCTCTCGAACCAGCCCGCGGTGCCGGCGATCTTGCCGCCTCCGCGCCAGTGGTTGACGCCGTGGGCGATCATCGTGCCACCCACCGCGAGCCGGAGAAGCATCAGAGCCAGGTCGACGGGGTCCATCACAGAAGTCCTCGGTGTTGTGGGGTTGGAGTGCCCCACCCTAGGAGGAGTCCGGTCACGATGCGTGCAGCGACGCCGTAGGCTCGCCCGAATGCCGCTGCTCGGAGTCGCTCTCGCCGTGGGTCTGAGGCTCAGGTGCGCAGCGCCGGCCGGGCGATGAAGACGTAGAGGAGCGCGCCCAGCCAGCCGAGGAAGATCATCAGCAGGACGTAGAGGATCTTGCTCTGGCCGGCCGCCGACCATACGCTGTCCGGTGTCCGGAGAGCCTGCACCAGCATCAGCAGCCACCACACGGTGATCGCGAGACCGATCAGCGGCAGGGCGACACCACCGATCAAGACCAACCATTCGGCTCCGACCGGCATGCCGATCATCGGTGTCATCGCATCGCTCCTGGTTGCGTGAGCAGCATCGGCATCAGCCCGACCACCTGGGCCCGCAGGTCTTCCAGGGCGCCGTCGCGACCGTTGAGGTAGCCCAGGAGCGCCTGCTGGAAGACGCCGTCGAACATCCCATAGGCGACCGGCGCCGCGATCGCGGGCTCGGTGCCGGCGAGTGCGGCGTAGCGGTTCACGACCCGGGCGATCATGTCTTCCAGGCTCTGGTCGATCTGGGTGACCGCCTCGCGGAGGCTCTCCTCGAACATGGACTGCGAGCGCAGGTCGTACCAGAGCCGGTGCATCGGCGCTTCCTCGACGATCGTCTCGACGAGCTTGTCGCCGAACCGGACGACGAGGTCATCGGGAGAGGTCGCCTCGGCGACGACACCGTCGTAACGGTGGACGCAGGTCTGCTTGTAGTAGCGCACGCAGTAGACGATCAGCTCGAGCTTGTCGTTGAAGTAGTAGTGCACGACGCCGTGGCTGAACTCGGAGTTGTTGGCGATCTCACGCAGGCTGGCGCGGGCGTAGCCCAGCTCCCCCAGCGTGCGCAGCGCCGACTCGGCGAGCGCCTTGCGGCGTTCGTCGTGCTTGTCGGCAGGCGTGCGGCGGGGCGACTTGGGTGCGGCGACCTGGGTCATGGGCGGAAACGATACCCCCTCCCGTGCGTCGTTCGATGCCGTCCGGACCATTTTCTGGTCAATCGTCAAGAAAAATCTTGACACTCGTCAAGAATCGCGATTGTCTGTGAGCCCGATCACAGCGACGAAGGAGTCACAGATGACCGATCTGAGTGGACGTACAGCGCTCGTCACCGGCGGTGCCCAAGGCTTGGGCGAGGGAATGGCCCGAGCGCTCGCGGCGGCCGGCGCCAAGGTGGCCGTCGCCGACCTGAAGGACGACCAGGGCACCAAGGTGGCCGAGTCCATCGGCGGCGCCTTCGTGCACCTCGACGTCACCGACGACGCCTCCTGGGAGACGGCCGCCGCTGCCGCGGTCGACGCACTCGGCGGGCTCGACATCCTGGTCAACAACGCCGGTGTCGAGATCACCAGCCTGGTCACCGAGCTCGACCCGAACGACGTGAGGAAGATGCTCGAGGTCAACGTGCTCGGCACCGCCCTCGGCCTCAAGCACGGGCTGCGCACGATGCGGCCCGACGGCGCCGCCGGCAACGGCGGCGTGATCGTCAACGTCGCCTCGGTCGCGGCCACCATCGCCTTCCCCGGCATCTCGGTCTACTCGGCCACCAAGAGCGCCGTCGACAGGCTCACCCGCGTGGCGGCGATGGAGAGCGGCAAGCTCGGCTACGGCGTACGCGTCAACTGCGTCTACCCCGGGCTGGTGCCGACCGAGATGGGCGCCGGGCTCGCCAACGACGTCGCCCAGCTCGGTCTCTTCGAGTCTCCGGAGGCCGCCGTCGGCGGTGTCGTCGAGCTGACGCCGTCGGGACGCCTCGGCACGGTCGAGGACATGGCCGACGCGGTCGTCTTCCTCGCCTCCGACCAGGCGAAGTTCATCAACGGCGTCGGCCTCCCGGTCGACGGTGGAATGGGGATGTGAGCAGATGAGTGAGAACAAGCCTGTCATCGTCTACGGCGCCTCCGGCTACACCGGCCGGCTGGTGTGCGAATACCTGCGCGAGCTCGGTGTGCCGTTCGTGGCCGCCGGCCGCTCCAAGGACAAGCTGGTCGCCTCGATGGCCGCCAACGTGCCCGGCATCGAGACCGCCGACTACGAGATCGCCGAGGTCGAGCACTCCGTCGAGGCGCTCACCGAGCTGCTCACCGGCGCACGCGTCGTCCTCAACACCGTCGGCCCGTTCTCGCAGTACGGTCCGGAGGTCGTCCAGGCCGCGCTGGCCGCCGGGGTCCACTACACCGACACCACTGGTGAGCAGGACTGGCTGATCACCTGCGACGAGACGTACAGCGAGGACTTCGCCGAGAAGGGCCTGCTGCTCGCGCCGGGCATCGCGCAGATGTACACCACCGGCGAGATCGCGGCCGAGATCTGCCTCGAGCAGCCCGGCCTCGACACCCTCGACATCGCGGTCTTCTGGGGCGGCTCCCCCACGATCGCCTCGACCCGCACGATCCTGGTCAACGCGGCGACCTCGAAGGCTCACTACCTCGAGCAGAACGCGTACGTCGAGTTCGACCCAACCGCCGGGCTGGTCCCGCTCGTGGTGCCGGGCCAGCACGAGCTGGCGCTCTCGCTGCCGTGGGGCGGCACCTCGCACCCGGTCTGGTACCGCCGCGACCCGAAGGTGGCCAGCTGCAAGGCCCAGGGTGGCGTCTTCAACGCAGCGCTGATGAACGGGGTGCCGCAGATCGTGGCGGCTGCGCTGGAGGCGACCAAGGACATGGACGCCGACCAGCGCGACGAGGCGCTGACCGCCACGGCGGCCCAGGTGATGAACCAGATGCCGCCGCGCGAGAACCCGCGGCTGAACAAGTCGCTCGACTCGGTGCACGCCTCCGGCCCGCTGGGCCGCGCGCACTGCGTCATCCACGGCAACCAGAACTACAAGCAGACCGGGCTGCTGCAGGCGTACGTCGCCTACTCGCTGCTGCAGCAGCCGCCTCGCCGGGTGGGCTTCGCCTCGGGCTGCCAGGCGTTCGGCCACCGCGAGCTCCTCGGCCAGCTGCAGGCCTTCGGGCTGGTCTCGGAGCCGGTCGTGACCCGGCAGCGCGGCTGAGGGCGACCCGATGCAGCTCGTCGACTATCTGGACAAGGGTGCCTCGCTGGGGGGCGACGCGCCCTGTCTCGTCTGCGGCGAGGACACCTGGTCCTACGCCGAGGTCGTCGATCTCTCGGTGCGTGTCGCCGCGGGCCTCCGGGCCCGCGGCGTCGCCCCGGGCGACAAGGTCGCCATCCTCTCGGCCAACGACCCGGTCGCCTTCGCCTCCGTCTTCGGGATCAGCCGCGCGGGGGGCGTCTGGTGCCCGATCAACCCGCGCAGCGAAGCCGCAGAGAACCGTGAACTGCTGGACCTGTTCGGCTGCTCGGCGCTGATCTTCCAGTCGGCCTTCGCCGGCCTGGTCGACCAGATCCGCGGAGATCTGCCGGAGCTGACCACCTTGGTCTGCCTCGACGGAACCTATGAGTGGGCGATCGGCTGGGACGACTTCCTCGGCTCTGCCGAGGAGGTGTTCGAGCCCGTCGAGGTCGTCGACGACCTGGCCATGGTGGTCGGCACCGGCGGGACCACCGGGCGTCCCAAGGGCGTCATGCTCACCGGCGCCAACCTGGAGACGATGTCGGCCATCACTCTGATGGCCTACCCGTGGCCGGGGGCGCCTGAGCGTCCGACGTATCTCGCGCTCGCGCCGCTCACCCATGCCGCCGGGGTGCTCTGCTTCCCGGTGCTGTGCCTGGGCGGCAAGATCGTGGTGATGCGTACGCCGGACGTGGGGGCGTTCCTCGAGCACATCGAGCACCACCACGTCACCCACACGTTCCTGCCGCCGACGCTGATCTACCTGGTGCTGGACCACCCCGCGCTGAAGTCGACCGACCTCGACTCGCTGCGCTGCTTCTGGTACGGCGCGGCGCCGATGTCGGCGACGCGTCTGGAGGAGGCACTGACCCGGATCGGTCCGGTGATGGCGCAGCTGTTCGGGCAGACCGAGGCGCCGATGATGATCGCGACCATGGCGCCCGCCGACCACTTCCACGAGGACGGCACCGTCGCCACCGAGCGGCTCTCCTCGGCCGGACGTCCGGCACCGCTGGTGACCGTGTCGATCATGGGCGAGCGCGGCGCGATGCTCGGCTCCGGTGAGCGTGGCGAGATCGTCGTACGCAGCTCCCTGGTCATGCGCGGCTACCTCGACAACCCCGAGGCGACCGCCGAGGCGAGCGCGCACGGCTGGCACCACACCGGCGACATCGGGTTCCTCGACGAGCACGGGTTCCTGCACATCGTCGACCGTGCCAAGGACATGGTGATCACCGGCGGGTTCAACGTCTACTCCACCGAGGTCGAGCAGGCGCTGATGACTCACCCCGCCGTCGCCGACTGCGCCGTGATCGGGCTTCCCGACGAGAAGTGGGGCGAGCGCGTCACCGCCGTCATCCTGCCCCGGCCCGGTGCCGAGGTCGACGTCGCCGACCTCAAGGCGTACGTCAAGGAGCGGATCGGCGCGGTCAAGACCCCGAAACAGATCGAGGTCTGGCCGGACCTGCCACGCTCGAAGGTCGGCAAGGTGCTCAAGACCGAGATCAAGAAAAGCCTTGTCCGTGGTGCCGAGTAGAGCACTCAGCCCGGGAACGAGGCCGGGTCGGCGGCGTACGCCACCATCCAGCTCGGCTCGATGGTGGCGTAGACGACACCCGGCCCCTCCCACGTCTGCGGGTCCGAGCCGTAGAACTCGGTGAAGTAGGCGTTGTGGTCCTCGAACTCCGGACCCTCGGAGACCACGTGCGCGGTGCCGTGGGTGAAGACGCCGATGCGCTCCCCGTCGACGTGGGTCGCGCTGACGGCGGGGCGGGCGAGCATGTGCTTGGCCTTGATGGCGGTGGGAGAGGTCCCGAACAGCCAGCGACCGTGTACGAAGTGGCCGTCGACGCAGCTCGTCCGCGGCTCACCACGGGCGGTCACGGTGGCCAGCACCAGCACCTTCATGCCCGTCAGCTCGGTGACGAGCTGACGGGCGTTCAGGCGCTGCTGGTCGTTGACGATGCCGGTCAGATGGCCGCTCGCGCGGCCGATCGAGGCGTCCAGGAGGCGTTGCAGGTCGGTGATCTCTTCGTCTGTCTCGTGCACACGACGAGTCTCACACCGACGGTCCCCCGGCCGCTTGACCGTTCTTGCGGCTATTCGATCGCGGCAGCGATCTCCGCCGGGATGGCGGTGGTGCCCGATCCGTCGGTCGCGACGATCACGTAGACGACCGACACGGCGCAGGTGACGTCCTCGCCCCGGCGGAACTCGAACTCGAGCGTGAAGCTCTTGGTGCCGATCCGAGTGGTGCGCACCGGCACCTGGACGCGGTCGCCGAAGCCGATGCCGGCCTTCCAGTCCAGGTCGGCGTGGGCGAGCTGGACGTCGACGCCCAGCTCCTGCCAGCGGCCGTACGGAACCCCGCGGGTTTCGATGAAGTGGGTCATCGCCTCATCGACGTAGGTGAGGTACCAGCCGTTGAACATCACCCCCTGCATGTCGACCTCGAGATAGCGGGGCGTGAACTCGTAGACCGTCGTCACGGCCGCTCCTTCGCGGGCAGGATCCGCCCGCTGACCTCTCCGAGCGCGATCCGGCCGCCGCCCGGCGCGGGCGCGGTGGCGGTGATGGTCACCTCGTCGCCGTCCTCCAGGAACGTACGCATCGAGCCGTCGTCCAGCTTGAACGGCTCGGCCCCCGACCAGCTGAGCTCGAGCAGCGAGCCGCGCTGGCCCGGCTCGGGACCGCTGATCGTGCCGCTGGCGAAGAGGTCGCCGACGCGCAGCGAGGCGCCGTTGGCGGTCATGTGCGCGAGCATCTGCGGGGCGGTCCAGTACATGGTGGCGAACGGAGGCTCGGAGACCAGCGACCCGTTGAGCCGGACCTCGAGGGCGAGGTCGAGGGCCCAGGGCTCCAGCGCCGAGTCGTCCAGGTAGCCGGTCAGCGGAACGTCCCGTTCCGGGGGGCTCACCCGGGCCGCCTCGAGGGCAGCCAGCGGGAGGACCCACGGGGAGATCGAGGTGGCGAACGACTTGCCGAGGAACGGTCCCAGCGGGACGTACTCCCAGGCCTGGATGTCGCGCGCCGACCAGTCGTTGAGGAGCGTGATCCCGAAGATGTGGTCGGCGGCCTCGGCGAGCGGGACGGGGTGGGCCATCTCGGAGCCGACGCCGACCACGAACCCGAGCTCGGCCTCGATGTCGAGCCGGATCGAGGGGCCGTCGACGATCCCGTCGGGCGTCTTCCGCAGCCCGGTCGGCCGGACGACGTCAGTCCCGGAGACGACCACGGTGCCGGAGCGGCCGTGGTAGCCGATCGGCAGGTGCTTCCAGTTGGGCGTCAGCGGCTCGGAGTCGGGGCGGAACATCCTCCCGACGTTGGACGCGTGGTGCTCGGAGGCGTAGAAGTCGACGTAGTCGGCCACCGTGAACGGCAGCAGCAGGTCGGCGTCCTCGACTGGCACCAGGTGCGGTCGCACCTGCTCCTCGCTCGCGGGGTCGCTGAGCAGCCGGGTGATCTCGGCGCGTACGTCCCGCCACGCCGCCGGCCCGGCCGCGAGCAGGGCGTCGAGCCCGCCGGCACCGACACCGGTGACGGCGGCGACGTCCAGCACGAGGTCACCGATCCGCACCCCGAGCCGCGGCGCGGGGTGCGCTGCAGTGCGGAAGGTGGCGTACGGAAGCGCGTCGAGGCCGAACTGACTGTCCTTGATGTTCAGCCACAGACTCACTTGCGACCTCCCGCCCAGGTCCAGGCGTACTTGCCGTCGTCGACCGCGGCGCCGGCCTCGCCGACCTCGAGCGGTCGGAAGGTGTCGACCATGACCGCGAGCTCGTCGAAGAACTCCGCGCCGAGGCTGCGCTCCATCGCGCCCGGCTGCGGCCCGTGGGCGTGGCCGCCGGGGTGGAGGGTGATCGAGCCGATGCCGATGCCGGAGCCCTTGCGGGCCTCGTAGTCGCCACCGACGTAGAACATGACCTCGTCGGAGTCGACGTTGGAGTGGTAGTAGGGCACCGGCACCGCGAGCTCGTGGTAGTCGACCTTGCGGGGCACGAAGTTGCAGATCACGAAGTTGTTGCCCTCGAAGACCTGGTGAGCGGGCGGCGGCTGGTGGACCTTGCCGGTGATCGGCATGTAGTCGGCGATGTTGAAGACGTACGGGTAGAGGCAGCCGTCCCAGCCGACCACGTCGAACGGGTGGTGCGGGAGGAGGTGGACCGAGCCGGCGATGCCGCCGGCGCCCGGGCCGCGGTGCTTGATGAAGACCTCAACTCCTTGGGTCTCCGCCTCGGTCGCGTCCACGGTCTGCGGGTCGGTCGGGAGCCGGAGGTCCCGCTCGCAGTACGGGGCGTGCTCGAGGAACTGGCCGAACCGGGAGAGGTAGCGCTTCGGCGGGGCGATGTGGGAGTTCGCCTCGATCGCGTAGACCCGCAGCGGAGCGTCGCCGACCGGCACCCAGCGGTGGGTGGTGGCACGCGGGATCACCACGTAGTCGCCCTCCCCCACCATCAGGTGGCCGAAGACCGTCTCGACGACTCCGGTCCCGGACTCGACGTACACGCACTCGTCGCCGATCGCGTTGCGGTAGAGCGGCGAGGTCTCCCCCGCCACGGCATAGTGAAGACGTACGTCGCCGTTGCCGAGCACCAGCCTGCGCCCGGTCACCGCGTCGTGATGCTTCCACTCCTCATCTGGGAAGAGGTCGTGAAGCCCGAGGTGCATCGGGCGCAGCGGATGGTTGGGGGTGGCGCCGTGGTCGGGCAGCTCCCAGATGCGTACGTCCTTCACCGCCGAGGGGATGTGGCGGTGGTAGAGCAGGGAGGAGTCCGAGGAGAACCCCTCCTCGCCCATGAGCTCTTCGTAGTAGAGATTCCCTTCTCCGTCGCGGTGTTGGGTGTGCCGCTTGGGCGGGATGTGCCCGCGCTGTTGGTAATGCGCCATACCCCGGATCGTACGTGACCTGGACCACAGCGATCACGGGGGCCGAACGTCCTGAATTCACCCCAGGTACCTCCCGGGGCATACCTCGCTCCCCTAGGCTCCGGAGATGCCCTCCGACACCCCCGAGACCCTCTTCGTCGCACACGCGACGGGTCGTCTCCTGCATGTCCGGGCCTGCCCCCAGCTCCTCGGCCTCGACGCCCCGATCAGGGCGACCGCCGCACAGATCGAGACGCTGGGCACGTGCGCTTGGTGCGCCAAGGAGCTCTCTGAGGCCGGCCGAAAATACTTCGACTCCGTCGAACAGGCCGTACGCACCCTCGACCCCTCCGACGATGCTGTCCGGGCTACCGAGGCGGCGCTGGGTGGCGTCGACTATGAGCTCGTCTGGGTTCCGCCCAGTTATTCGCACATTGCTGTCGGGGACAAGGAGCATGCTGTTGCCTGGATCGGGCGGGGTTGTGTGATGCATGAGGATGGGCGGCTCGTCGACTTCGGGTGAGCTTGTTTTTCACCTCGGTTGGTGGCCGTTTTTTCGGGGTTGGGGTAGGCCGCCGACCCGTTCTTGGAGGGTCTTCTCGATCTGGTCCGGCGTCAAGGACGCCCTTCGGGCGCCGGCTTCGCCGGCCGCTTCGCGGTCCTGGACTCCGGACCAGATCGAGAAAAGACTTGGCTGGCTATCGGGGCGGCGGCCCGGGTGTGGCGCAGCGGATTCTTGTGTGGGAAAGGTGAGGTTGATGGGGTGGAAGGGTGGCCCTTCGGGCCACTTACCATCCACAGAAGCGAGGCCGTTCGCTCACCGCGAAAATCGCAGTTGACCTGCGGAAATAGGTGGCCATATAAGGCTCAGTGGCGTAGAATCAGACCCATCACAGCACACCTCTGAAGGAAAGAGTGGCGATGAGTCTCGGCCGCCCGATCGACCACTGGGGCACCAACCCCGGCGATGCGATCGACGCTGCCCTGAGGGCCATTGAGACCGCCCTCCAAGAACTCCTCGCCACCGACCCCACCTACTGGCGCACCGGGCAAAAGAAGGACCTGCTGGAACGCCTGGAGAAGCTCCAGGCCCAACAAGCCGCGTTGAAACTCCGAGTGCTCGCATCTGCCGGCGACATCGCCGAAGAGACCGGCGCCAAAGACGCCTCCGCCTGGATGCGCGCCGAACTCCTGGTCGACAAAGGTGCCGCACGGTCGCAGATCAAGCTCGCGAGCAGCGTCGCGAAGTACGAGTTCGTCGCCGCCGGCCTTGCTGAGGGTGTGGTGTCCCAGGACAAGGCTCGGGTGATCACCAAGGCGTTGGACAAGATCGATGCCGACCCGGTCGCCAGCGCTGAGGACCTGATTCTCGCTGAGAAGCTGTTGGTCGACTACGCCGGTCGGTTGACCGCGAACGAGCTCCGCATCGTCGGTAAGCGGATCCTGGTCGAGATCGACCCGGTCCGGTTCGAAGACGCCGAAGCCAAAGCCCTGCTGGCGGAGGAAGAACGTGCTCATCAGAAGACCGCGCTGCGGGTGTGGGACAACCACGACGGCACCGTCGGCTTCGATGGTGTCTTGCCGACGTCGATCGGGATGAGGTTCAAGCGACTGGTCGAGGCCTACGCCCAGCCCCGCAAACAGCAGTTGGTCGCCAAGGGTGCCCCGTTGCCGCCGTGGGAGCGGTTGATGGGTCAGGGCTTCGCCCGGCTCCTAGAGACCGTCGACCCGGCCGCGCTGCCCCGCCACGGTGGCGACGCCACGACCATCAACGTGGTGATCAGCCTCGAGGAACTCCGCAAGGACCTCGGCATCGCCACCCTGGGCTATGACGAGACCAACGGGGCCACCATCTCAGCGGCCGAGGCGCGGCGGATGGCGTGCAACGCGACCATCATCCCCTGGGTGTTGGGCCGCGACAGCGAGGTCCTCGACGCCGGCCGGGGCAGCAGGTTCTTCCAGCCGATCCAGCGCAAGGCGATGCGGTTGCAGCAGAAGTGCTGCCAAGCCGAGGGCTGTGACATGCCACCGGAATGGTGCGACGCCCACCACCTAGAACCCTGGGCCGCCGGCGGGAAGACCAACCTCGAAGACGGGGCGCTGCTGTGTCCCCACCATCACCGCCTGGCCCACAACCCTGCCTACGTCCATGAGCGACTACCGGATGGCACCATCCGGTTCACCCGCCGCCCCTAGGTCGGCTGGGCGAGGAATCACGTCACCAGGATCCCGCCCGCCGGGCCTGACAATCCCACCGCCGACCGGTCGCAGCTCCCGCTGAACCCGTCCGTCCCGGTGCCCAACGAGCGTCCGGTCAGCTCTCTCGACTCCACGCGGGCTGCTTCACTCCACGCTGGTTGCTTCCCTGCCGATGGGGACATCTCCCCACTCCTCTGGAGGTTCCCCACGCTCCGGAGGATGGGGAACCTCCACGCCCGTGGGGAACTCTTCGGATCAGTGGGGAACTCGTGACCCAGTCGGCAGCGAACCCGCCCCAGCCAGAGCAACGGCGCGACGTTGTGAACGATTCACAAGGTCGCGCCCACTGTCATAGGCGCCCACGAGGCACCAGGCCTTCCCCACACGACCAGCCACAGTCCCGAGCCCGCACCCAACTGAACCCGCTGCGCCACACCCTCGCCGCCGACACGAAGCAACGATCACCTCCGACGCGGCGAACCGCGAACCGCGACCAAACCAGGACGACAAAAGCACAACCACCGACCCCAACAACAGGCGGTATCCTCGAAACATGACCGCGTTGCCCGACTGGATGCACCCTCCCCGTGAGGAGGGTTGGTACTCCGAAGACCTCGACATGCTCGTCGAGGCGCCGCGTCATACCGAACTCATCGACGGAGCCCTGGTCTTCAATATGTCACCGCAGCGCCGCTGGCACAGTCGGCTCGTCACGGCCCTGACCAACTCGCTGACGGCGCAGGCGCCGGACGGGTTCGAGGTGGATCGGGAGCTGACTGTGGTGCTCGACCGGCGCAACCGGCCGGAGCCGGACGTGCTGGTGAGCACGGCACGGATCTCCGACCAGGCGTCGTTCTACGATGCCGATTCTGTGGCCCTGGTGGTCGAGGTGGTCTCGCCGGAGTCCGAGCATCGCGACCGGGCGGTGAAGCCGCAGAAGTACGCCGAGGCGGGGATCTCCCACTACTGGCGCATCGAGAACGAGGACGGCGCGCCCGCGATCCATGTCTACGAGCGCGACGACCTCACCAACGCCTACGTCCCGATCGGGATCTTCCGCGACCGGCTCGACGTCCCGGTGCCGTTCCCGGTCAAGATCGACCTCACCGATCTGCTCCGCTGACGTCCTCCGCCGGCACCTCGGGCACCTCGGCGTGCAGCTGTTCCTGCTGGACGAGGTGGAGGTAGGAGAGGTGGCGCTCGTACTGGTCGAGGACGTCACCCATGAGCTGCTCGCGTGAGTAGCCGTTGACGTCGTAGCCCTGGGTGCCCTCGGCGAGGTGGACCTCGGTGCGGAAGTAGACCTCGCCGGTGACCCGGCCGACCGCGAAGGTCGGCGCCGGGCACGGCAGCGGGGTGAGCTTGTAGACGAACGCCGGCGCGTCCTCGAGATCGGTGTGGAGCTGGACACCGGCGATGCCGCGTACGGCCTTGGTCTCGGTCACGACCGAGGACAGCCCGTGCGAGGAGAGTTCGGCGGCGACCTCCTCGAGGACCGGCGTCGCGACCGTGCCGATGAACCGCTCGGTGTCCCTGGCCGTGGGATAGGTGACCGAGCGGCGCAGCCGCTGCGAGAGCGAAGGACGTACGCCTCCCTCGGCTGCCCCGACCAGGCGGGCCGAGGAGATCGCGGCCGGGAGGGCGTAGCGCACGCTGTCGGTCTTGAACGACTCCAGCCGTAGCGATCGGTAGAGGCCGACCGCGACCAGCGCCAGCACTATCGAGAACGGCAACCCCATGATGATCGTCGCGTTGGTCAGTGTTGTCAGCCACGCGTCCCCGCCGGCGAACATCAGGGCGAGGGTGAGCGCGCCGATCGCGAAAGACCAGAAGATCCGTACCGGGATCGAGCAGTCGGCCATCGGGTGCGGCAGCCGCGAGGTGAAGTTTCCCATCACCAGCGCGCCGGAGTCGGCGGAGGTGACGTAGTAGAGGAAGCCGGTCAGCGTGGCGACCGCGATCACCAGCGTCGCGGCCGGATAGGCGTCCAGGAAGGCATAGAAGCCCTGCGCGTAGTTGCTGTTGGTCAGCTCGCCGAACTCGGCGTCCCCACCACGGATCCGGCCCAGCGCGCTGTTACCGAAGATCGAGACCCACAGCAGGATGAACCCGAACGGGATCATCATCACGCCGATCAGGAACTGCCGGATCGTCCGACCGCGCGAGATCCGCGCCAGGAACAACCCGACGAACGGCGACCAGGCCACCCACCAGGCCCAGAAGAAGAGGGTCCACAGGTTCTTCCAGACGCCGACGTCGGGGTTCTCGGCGGTGTCGTACGGCATCGTGTCGAAGCTCATCCCAGGCAGGTGCACGAGGTAGTCGCCGAGGTTCATCACCAGCGAGTTGAGCAGGAACGCGGTGTCGTCGGAGAAGAGCACGTAGAGCATCAGCGCCAGCGACAGCAGCACGTTGAGCTCGGAGAGCCGGCGAATGCCCTTGTCGACCCCGGAGACCGCCGAGATGGTGCCGAGCAGCACGGCCACCACGACCAGGCCGACCTGCGCCCCGCGGCCCTCGGGGATGTCGAAGAGGACGTTGAGGCCCGCGTTGAGCAGCGCGATGGAGATGCCGAGCGAGGTGGCGATGCCGAAGATGGTGCCGAGCACCGCGGCCATGTCGATGCCGTCACCGAGCCGCCCGTGGACCCGCTTGCCGAAGATCGGGTAGAGCGCGGAACGGATCGAGAGCGGCAGCCCGTGGCGGAAGGAGAAGTAGCCCAGCGCCATGCCCATGACGGCGTACATCGCCCAGCCGGACAGGCCGTAGTGGAACAGCGTCCAGCCCACCGCCTGCTCGGCGGCAGCGATGGTGCTGCCCTCGCCGGTCGGCGGGGTGAGGTACTGCGAGACGGGCTCGGCGACCGAGTAGAACATCAGGTCGGCGCCGATCCCGGCCGCGAAGAGCATCGCCGTCCAGGTGAACATCGAGTACTCCGGCCGGGACTCCTCCGGGCCGAGCCGGACGCGCCCATAGCGGGACAGACAGATGAACAGCACGAACGCGATCAGCGCAGCGGCGAGCGCGAAGTACCACCAGCCGAAGTACGTCGAGATCCACCCCACGACGCGCCCGATGGCGGCGCCAGCGGTGTCCGGCGCGAGCAGCGTGAAGAGCGTGAACGCGAGCACCACCCCAGCGGAGCCGAAGAAGACCGTCTTGTTCAGCTCCGGCTTCGTCGTCGGGATCTCGTCTGGGTCTGCGGCGGGTTCACCCAGGGGCGTACGCGACGGGTCGATTGTCTCCGGCATGAGCTGTCTCCTCCGGTGGGGTGCCCGGCAGGCTAGTCCACCCGGTGCCGGTTCGGGTCACGATTGGATCTCAGGACTGGTTGCGCGGGTCCCCCGCAGGCCACAACGGCGAGTCGTCGCGGTGGCGGTAGTAGGGAGCATCGGAGGGCGCCAGCGGGGTGTTGCCGGCGATCAGGTCGGCCGCCTTCTCCGCGACCATCATCACGGGCGCGTAGATGTTGCCGTTGGTGACGTACGGGAAGACGCTCGCGTCCACGACCCGTAGTCCTTCCGTGCCGTGCACCTTCATCGAGGTGGGGTCGGTGACGGCCATCTCGCCGGTCCCCATCGCGGCGGTGCAGGAGGGGTGCAGCGCCGTCTCGGCGTCCTTGCGGACCCACTCGAGGATCTCCTCGTCGGTCTCCACGCTCGGCCCCGGCGACATCTCTCCGGCGTTGAACGGCGCGAAGGCGGGCTGGTTGAGGATGTCGCGCGCCACCCGGACCGCCTCCACCCATTCCTTGCGGTCCGTCGCGGTGGAGAGGTAGTTGAAGAGCATCGAGGGCTTCCGCATCGGGTCGGCGCTCTTGATGCGCACGTAGCCGCGAGTGTCGGCGTACATCGGGCCGATGTGCACCTGGTAGCCGTGCTGGCCCTTCTCCTGGCCGGGCGCCATCGACCCGTCGTAGCGGATCGCGATCGGCAGGAAGTGGAACATCAGGTTCGGCCAGTCCACGTCCTCGTTGGACCGCGCGAACCCGCCGCCCTCGAAGTGGTTGGTCGCGCCCAGGCCCTTCTTCTGGAAGAGCCACTGCCAGGCGATCTTGGGCCGCTGGTGCCACACCAGGCCGGGCGCGATCGAGACCGGCTGCTTGGAGGCGTACTGGATGTAGACCTCGAGGTGGTCCTGGAGGTTCTCCCCCACGCCGGGGAGGTTGTGCACGACATCGATCCCGTGCTGCCGCAGCAGCGACTCCTCCCCCACGCCCGAGAGCTGGAGAAGCTGGGGCGTGTTGATCGCGCCGCCGCAGCAGATCACCTCGCCGGCACTGACGGTGTGCTCCCGGCTCGCCCGGCCGACACCGCGTACGTAGTCCACACCGGTCGCCCGCGGGACGTCACCAGAGGTGTCGAAACGGATCTTGGTGGCGTACGCGAAGGTCTCGACGTCGAGGTTGGGGCGGCTCATCACCGGGTGCAGGTAGGCACGGGCGGCCGACCAGCGGCGGCCGTCCTTCACGTTGCGGTCGAAGGGGGCGAACCCCTCCTGGCGGTAGCCGTTGACGTCGTCGGTGAGCGGGTAGCCGGCCTCCTGGGCGGCCTCGAAGAACGCCGAGAAGAGCGGGTTGGAGGCGGGGCCGCGCTCGAGGTGGAGCGGGCCGGAGCCACCGCGCCACTGGTCGGCGCCGGAGGTGCCGTCCTCGAGGAAGCGGCTCTCCATGCGCTTGAAGTAGGGCAGGCAGTGCCGGTAGTCCCAGGTCTCCATGCCGGGGTCGGCGGCCCAGCGCTCGTAGTCCATCGGGTTGCCGCGCTGGAAGATCATGCCGTTGATCGAGCTCGAGCCGCCGAGCACCTTGCCGCGAGCGTGGTAGACCTTGCGGCCACCCAGGTGCGGCTCGGGGTCGGTCTCGTAGGCCCAGTCGTAGAACTTCGAGCCGATCGGGAACGGCAGCGCCGCGGGCATGTGGATGAACGGGTCGATCTTGAAGTCGCTGTGGCCGGCCTCGAGGACCAGAACCTTCGTGGACGGGTCGGCGCTGAGCCGGTTGGCGAGCGCGGAGCCGGCCGAGCCACCGCCGACGATCACGTAGTCGTAGGTCTGGGTCATCGTCTTCACTTCTCCTCGGCGGTGCTTGTTCTGGGGGAGGTCGGGGCGAACCAGTGCTGGGGGCTCGGGTCGATGTTGTGCCAGATGTGCTTGGTCTCGCGGTACTCCTCCAGCCCGGCCTGGCCGAGCTCGCGCCCGATCCCGGACTGCTTGTAGCCGCCCCACTCGGCCTGGGCCACGTAGGGGTGGTAGTCGTTGATCCAGACCGTGCCCATCCGGAGCCTGGCGGCGACCCGCTCGGCGCGGCCGGCGTCGGAGGTCCACACCGCGCCGGCGAGGCCGTAGATGGAGTCGTTGGCGATGCGGACGGCGTCGTCCTCGTCGGTGAAGGTCTCCACGGTCAGAACCGGCCCGAAGGACTCGTCCTGAGTCACGCTCATCTCGGTCGTGCAGTCGTCGAGGATGGTCGGCAGGTAGTAGAAGCCGTCGGCGAGCGCGGGATCGTCGGGGCGCTTGCCACCGGTGCGGAGGGTGGCGCCCTCGGCGAGGCCCTTCGCGACGTACGCCTCCACCTTGTCGCGGTGGGCGCTGCTGGTCAGCGGGCCGGTCTCGGCCTCCTCGTCGAAGGGTCCGCCGAGACGGATCTGCTCGGCCCGGGCGACCAGCTCGTCGACGAAGCTGTCCTTGATCGACTCCTCGATGATCAGCCGCGCGCCGGCAGAGCAGACCTGGCCGGAGTGCAGGAAGACGGCGGTCAGCGCGAAGTCGAGCGCGGTCTCGCGGTCGGAGTCGGCGAAGACGATGTTGGGGTTCTTGCCACCGAGCTCGAGGGCCACCTTCTTCACCGTCGCCGCGGCGTTGGCCATCAGCCGCTTCCCGGTGGCCAGACCACCGGTGAAGGAGACCAGGTCGATGCGGGGGTCCTCGGACAGCGGCGCACCGGCGGTCGGTCCCTCGCCGAGAACCAGGTTGGCGACACCAGCCGGCAAGCCGGCCTCCTCGAGCACCTTCATCAGATGGATGGCACTGTGCGGCGTGATCTCGCTGGGCTTCAGCACGAACGTGTTGCCCGCGGCCAGGCACGGCGCGACCTTCCAGGCGACCTGCAGCAGCGGGTAGTTCCACGGCGTGATCAGCCCGCAGACCCCGATCGGCTCGTGCACGATCCGGCTCTTGACCGTGCTGGATCCGGTGTCGACGACCCGGCCGGCGTCCTCGGTGGCGATGTGACCGAAGTGGCGGAAGACGGAGACCACGTCGGCGACGTCGTACTCTCCTTCGACCAGCCGCTTCCCGGTGTCGAGCGCCTCCGCGCGGGCGATGATCGCGGTGTCCCGCTCCAGCAGGTCGGCAACCCTCAGCAGCAGGTCGCCCCGCTCCCGCGCGGGCGTCGCCGGCCACTCGCCACTGTCGAAGGCATTCCGCGCCGCGGCGATCGCGGCCCGGGTGTCCTCCGCTCCAGCCTCCGCAACGGTTCCGACGACCGCGCCGTCGGCGGGACAGCGGATCTCTCGCTGCTCGCCCGACTGCGCGGGCAACCAGTGCCCGTCGATGTAGATCTGGCTCATGCAACCTCCGACGTCGGGTCGCGCAACAGGCAACCGCGGGTGAATTACAAATGATCCTGCGCCGACTGAAGGGCCAGGTCAAGGGCTGGGAGAACAAAGTTGTTGCAAGTGGTACAAATTTGTTGCAGCTGGTACAAAACGCTGCGCCAGTTGTTACAGTCGCCGCATGACGACCGCTGGTGCCGCGCCCGCGAAAGATCCACAGCGCCGCGCTGCCTGGGCCGAGCTGGCCACCGACTACGTCCACGAGCACGGCCTGATCGGCCTGAGCCTGCGTCCGCTGGCGGCAGAGCTGGGCACCAGCAACCGGGTCCTGCTCTACCACTTCGGCACCAAGGACCGGCTGGTCGCCGACGTGCTCCGCACGTCCAACGAGCGATCGGTCGCCGAGGTCGCCGCGCTCGAGCCCTCCGAGGACCTGCGTTCCGCCGTCTATGACCTCTGGGCGGTGATGGAGGGCGACCGGTGCAGCCGGATCTATGTGGAGGCGGCCGCGCTCGGTCTCTTCGGCAGGGAGCCGTACGTGTCTGCGGTCCAGGAAGCCAACACACTGTGGATGGCCGGTCTCATCGCGCATCTGGACAAGTCCGGCGTGGATCCCACCGTCGCCGAGCGGGCAGCCCACGTCATCGACGCCGCCTTCATGGGCTTCCAGCTCAGCCTGGGTCGCGACGGCAGCCTCCCAGAGCGCGCCCAGTCCGTCGACGATCTGGCGGACGCCGTCGCCGCTCTGGCCTGATCCACGCGCCCGCGACGCGGATCGCTCCGGTCGATGTCACGCCGCCGGGTCCCGGATAGAGATCGAACCCCGATCGCTTGATTTCGCGACGCTGCGGCGCCGACGCCGTTACCCTCGATGGTTGACCGAGTTGGCAGTCGATGGAGGCATGCGCATGATTCGTTCGGGCTCTATCCAAATTCTGACAACGGCGTTGGCAGTCGGCGTCGCCACGATGCTCATCGCCACTTCGACGACGTCATCCGCCACAGCTCAACCCCGGGCCGAACACCTGGGCAAGGCCGAGACCCCATTGCCCGGCCTGGTGCCGAAGCCGCTCCAGGTGAGCGCGAAGGGCGGGCCCGGTTTCGTCCTGACCAAGCAGTCGCGGATCGTCGCCCGCGGCACTGACGCCGACGAGGTCGGTGCCCTCATGGCCGCCGAACTGCGCCCGGCGACCGGCTTCGACCTCCCGGTCGTCTCCGGCAGGCCGACCCCTCGCGATGTCGTCCTGACCATCGACCCCGAGGCCGAGTTCGACGAGGTCGAGGGCAACCCGGAGGCGTACAAGATCGCCTCGACGGCCAAAGGGGTCAGGGTCACCGGGGCGAGTCGCCACGGCCTGTTCAACGGCACCCAGACGCTTCGGCAGCTGCTGCCGGCGTTCGCAGCGTCTCCCTCGCGCGTCAACACCACGTGGACGGTGCCAGCGGTCTCGATCCTGGACGCGCCGCGATTCAGCTATCGCGGCCTCATGCTCGACGTCGCCCGCTCGTTCCTCGAGGTCGACGAGGTCAAGCAGGTCATCGACGCCGCGGCGGCGGCCAAGATCTCGGTGCTGCACATGCACCTGGCCGACGACCAGGGATGGCGGATCGACATCACCAACTCCGGTCGGGCGGCCGGTGACGACATCGACTACACGGCGCTGACCCGGGTCTCGGGAGCGACCGCGGTGCTCGGCAACCCGTATCAGAGCGCCGACGGTCACACCGGGTTCTACACCCAGGACGACTACCGCTCGCTGGTGCGGTATGCCGCCGAGCGCGAGATCGAGATCATCCCCGAGATCGACATCCCCGGCCACACGAATGCCGCCCTGGCCGCGATCCCGCAGCTCAACACCGCCGGGTCGAGCCACCCGGCGACCGAGGACGAGCCGGTTGCGCCACACAACGGGACCATCGACGTCGGCTACTCCTACCTCGATCCGACCTCCGAGGTGACCTACACCTTCATCGAGCACGTCTTCTCGCAGCTCGCTGCGCTCACGCCGTCCGAGTTCCTTCACGTCGGCGGCGACGAGTCGCATGCGATGACGCAGCGCTATGGCCACGACGGCTACGTGGCGTTCGTCGAGCGGGCGCTCGCGATCGTCCACGGACTCAGCAAGAAGACGATCGGCTGGAACGAGTACGCCGAATCCGGGCTCGCCGCGGGTGATGGTGTTCAGTACTGGGCCGGCACGACCGAGCACGCGAAGCGCGCCGTCATCGAGGACGGCGCCAAGCTGCTCGTCTCGCCGGGCAACATGTCCTACCTCGACATGAAGTATCACCCGAAGACGCCGATCGGGCTCTCCTGGGCGTGCTCGGGCGACTGCGACGTCGCGCACTACTACGACTGGAGCCCGCAGGAGGTCATCGCGGGCGTCGGGGACGAGCACATCCTCGGCACCGAGGCGCCGCTGTGGTCCGAGACGATCCGGGGCGTCGACCAGGCCGAGTTCATGATCTTCCCGCGCATCCTCGCGCATGGGGAGACCGGCTGGACCGCCGAGTCGCTGCGCTCGCCGTCGGACTTCGCGGCGCGGCTCGCTTCGGTCGGTCCGCGACTGGCCGCCGCCGGCACCAACTTCTACGACGGGCCGCAGATCGCCTGGTCGACCGAGTTGGCCGGAACCGATGCTGCGCTGTCGGTCGGATCGGCCGGATCGGTCGGATCGGCCGGATCGGCCGGATCGGTCGGATCGGCCGGATCGGTCGGATCGGCCGGATCGGTGTCGGTCGGACTGCTCGCCGCCCCCGGGACCAAGACGGACGGGACCGCGGTCACCGTAGACGAGGTCGACGACGCGGACAGCACCGGTGGCTCGTCGCTGACCGCACCGCTCACGGCGACGGTCGACTTCGGGGACGGGTCGGCTCCGGTCCCCGCACGGTTCACCGCGTCTGAACCCCGGGATTCACTCCACGCTGCCGGGGTCTATGCGGTGACGGCTGCTCATACGTACGACTCCCCGGGGACGTATCGCGGCACGATCACAGCCTCCGACGGCTCGAGGGCGAGGTTCACCATCACGGTTTCCTGACCGAGTGGAGGTTGTGAAGCCGAGAGTGACCTATGGCTCACTCTCGGCTTCACAACCTCTCGATGTCACAGACCTCGCCGGGCCGGTGTCCTTGGGGTATGAGCAATCAAGGAACCTTCAGCAGGAGCCCGGTAGTGGTCGTCGGCGGCGGATATGCCGGTGTGATGGCCGCCAACCGGCTCGCCAAACGCGACGACATCGCGATCACCCTGGTCAATCCACGCGACCACTTCGTCGAGCGGATCCGGCTGCACCAGCTGGTAGGGGGCACGTCCGAGGCCGTGGTGGCCTACGCCGACATCCTCAGTCCCCGGGTCCGTCTGCACGTCGGCACGGTGAGCGCCATCGATGCCGACGCGCGGACGGTCGCATTCGAGGACGGGGAGGAGGTGGCGTACGACTATCTGGTCTACGCCGTCGGCAGCACCGGCGAGACGCAGGTGGCGGGAGCGCACGAGCATGCCTTCGGCGTGTCGACCTACGAGGAGGCGATCCGCCTGCGGGCGGCGCTGGAGACGACGTCGGCCGACGCGCCGGTGGTCGTCGTCGGCGGCGGACCAACCGGGATCGAGGTCTCCTCCGAGCTCGCCGAGGCAGGCCGGAACGTGGCTCTGATCTGCGGAGACAGGCTCGGCCCGTGGCTGCACGAGAAGGGCCGCGCCGATGCAGAGCGCGCCCTGCGGCGACTCGGCGTCGGCATCGTCGAGGGCGCCCGGGTGACAGAGGTGCTGGACGGCCGCGTACGCCTCGACAACGGCCGCGAGCTGCCGAGCGCGGTGACGATCTGGACCGCAGGGTTCACCACCCCGGACCTGGCGCGCCGCAGCGGGCTCTCCACCGACGAGGTCGGCCGGCTGGTCACCGACGAAACCCTGACCAGCGTCGACGACGACCGGATCATCGCGACCGGCGACGCCGCTGCACCGTCGGGGTTGGCGTACCGGATGAGCTGCCAGGCTGCCAACCAGCTCGGGCCGCTGGCCGCGGAGACGGTGCTGAGCCGGCTCGCCGGCGCCGCGCCGGAACCGATCAGCATCGGCTTCGTGGGACAGTGCATCAGCATCGGCCGCGGGTTCGGCCTGGTGAACTTCGCCCGCCGCGACGACTCGGCCGTGGGCGCCCGCCTCCGCGGCGTGCCCGCGGCGAAGGTGAAGGAGCTGGTCTGCCGCAGCACGATCTGGGCCCTGGGCATGGAGGCGCGCCACCCGGGCTCCGCGATCGGCCTCAAGGACAGGTCGCGCGCCGGACGCGCCCAGGCGGCAGCGGTCAGGCCGCTGGGCCGGGAGCCCAGCCTGTGAGTCTCGCGGTCGCCGGTGCCTCCCGCCTCAGCGACACCACCGGCGGCGTCGTGACCAGGGGCATCGTCAACCTCGCGTACGCCGGGCTGGCCCTCTTCGTCTGCCTCGGCTGAGCCTTCGGGAGGAGTTCAGGCAGGCGACGTACAGCGCTTGCCACGGGATCACGCGGTCCGGCCAGGTTGAGGGCCTCCCTCACCGAAAGAGATCCCGATGCGTACCTTCGTCCGGTCGCTGACCGCGGTGCTCGCCGCGGCGGCATTCCTCTCCCCCACTGCCGCCACGGCGGGCACGACCGACGCCGCGCGGCCCCCCGCCGAGCTCGGTACGCCGCACGCGCAGGCGCACGCCCACAACGACTACGAGCACGAGCGTCCGCTGCTCGACGCCTTCCTGACCGACAGAGCCTGACCGCGAACCGATGGCGGGGAGCTCACCGCCGGATCGGCGGCCATCCGGCGACGTCGCACTGACCATGCTCGTTGCTGCCGGCCGCGAGAGCAGCCTGGTGGTGGGTCACGCCGTCGCGTCGTCGGCGAAAGCGCGAACCATCTCGTGATTGACCCCGTCGATCATCTCGACCCGCATGCCGGTGTCGACGTAGCCGCACTTGCGATAGGCACCCTGCGCGCGAACGTTGTGCTCGTTGACGTGGAGGCGCACCTGCTGCACACCGATCTCCTGCAGCCATGCCTCCGTCTCCGAGACAAGCGCTTGGAGGACGCCGCCACCGCGCTGGGCCGGCCGCACGTAGACGCCCACGAGGGCTCCGCGCAGGTGTGGACTCGTCTCGCCGATGTAGTCGGGTTCGCCCGGCGCTGTCACGAGTGCCGTCACCGTCCCGGCGAGCTCGCCGTGATCGTCGACCGCGACGAACTTCCCCACGGCGGTGCCGGCCGCGGCCGTCTGCGCCTGGTCCCGCCAATAGCTGTCGGGTCGCTGGAGGGCGTCTTCGAGCCGCTCGAGGTAGGCAAGGTGGGCGATCGGGTCGCGCAGCGCTTCGAGACGCAACTCCCGGATGCTCTGCCACTCATCGGCATGCACTCGGCGCACCGTGAAGGAAGCCAACACCTCACCCTTCTCGACGGTCATGGCGCCATCGTCCCAACCCACCCTGCCACTCGTCGAACATTTTTCGGCAGACGTACGGCTCGGCGGGGCGCCGTGCCCGGGCGCCATGTCACAGTCCCGGGCGCCGTCTCGTCCCAAGGGTGGAAGATGTGGACCTGAGGGAGGACGACCGTGACACCTGAGACCGAGATCGAGTTCGAGGAGCTGCGACCGCTGCTGTTCTCGATCGCCTACCGGATCCTCGGCAGCGTGAGCGAGGCCGAGGACGCGGTGCAGGAGACCTGGATCCGGCTGGAGTCGACCTCGACCGAGCCCGACTCGCTCAAGGCCTACCTGTCGACCGTCGTCACCCGGATCTCCCTCGATGTGCTGCGCTCCGCGCGCGTGCGGCGGGAGACGTACGTCGGGCCATGGTTCCCCGAGCCGCTGCCGACCGACACCCACGTCGATGACCATGCGGGTCTCTACGCCAGCCCGGAGCGCGCGACGGAGCTGGCCGACTCGGTGTCGATGGCGGCGCTGCTGCTGCTCGAGCGGCTCAGCCCGCTGGAGCGGGCGGTCTTCGTGCTGCGCGAGGTCTTCCACTTCGGCTTCGCCGACATCGCCGCGGCGGTCGACCGTTCCGAGGCCGCCTGCCGTCAGCTCGCCTCCCGGGCGCGGCGACACATGGACGAGGGCAAGCCGCGGTTCGAGGCCGACCGGCGCAAGCGCGAAGAGCTCTCCAGCCGGTTCTTCGAGGCGCTGCGTGACGGCGATCTGGACCAGCTCCAGGCACTGCTGGCGGCCGATGTGGAGACCGTCAACGACGGCGGTGGGGTGGCCGGTGGCGTCGGCGGCCGGTTCGGCGCGGAGAAGGCCGCTCGCATCCTGATCGCGGCGGTGCCCCCGCTGCTCGCCATCGGTGCCCGCCTGGAGCAGCGCGAGCTCAACGGCGAGCCGGGAGCCATCCTGCGCGACGCCGACGGTGCCATCCTCGGCACCTGGACCCTCGACATCCTCGACGGCCGGATCCAGCGGATCCGCTCGGTCACCAACCCCGAGAAGCTGGGCCACCTTGGCCCGGTCGCCGATCTGAAGGACGTCGTACGCCGCCGCAACCGCCACCGCCGCGGACAGTGACGTCGCTGGTGTGGTCAGGCGGCGGCGCCCTGCGGGTCCGGGGCCCGCCGCATACCGAGGTCGGCGGTGCGTACGTCCTTGGTCTCGCGGGCGGTCAGGGCGGCGATCGACGCGACGAGGCAGACGACCGCGGTGTAGCCAGCGGTGACGACCCAGCCACCCTCCTGCACGCCACCCAGAGCGGTGACGATCGACGGCGTGAACCCAGCCAGCAGGAATCCGATCTGGGTGCCGATCGCGACACCGGAGAAGCGCACCGGGGTCGAGAACATCTCGCCGTAGAACGACGGCCAGGTCGCGTTCGCGGCCGCGTAGCCGAAGGAGAAGGTCAGGATCGCGAGCGCGAAGACGAGCAGCTCGCTGCCCTGGCTCATCGAGAGCAGGTAGAACGGCATCATCACCGCGCTGGCCACGGCACCGTAGATGAAGACGGGCTTGCGACCGATCCGGTCGGCGAGCCGGCCGAACATCGGCTGGGTGAACAGCGCGACGACGTTCGCCGCGACGACCAGCCACAGCGTGATCGAGTCGACCATGCCGACCGCGACGCCGTAGGCGATGGCCAGGTTGCCGAAGACCGTGGAGACGGCCGCGATGAAGGCGCAGCAGATGACCCGCAGCACGTCGACCCAGTGGTCGCGCAGCAGCACCGCGAGGGGCAGCTTGGCGACCTCGTTGTTGGCCTTGGCCTCCTCGAACTCCGGGGTCTCGTTGAGGCGGCTGCGGATGAAGAACGCCACGATGACCACGATCGCGGAGAGCCAGAACGGGATCCGCCAGCCGATGCTGTACTTGATGTCGTCGGGCAGGGCGACGACCGGGATGAAGACGAGCGCGGCCAGGATCTGGCCGCCCTGGGTGCCGGTCAGCGTCCAGGACGTGTAGAAGGAGCGCTGGTCGTCGGGGGCGTGCTCGAGCGTGAGCGAGCTGGCACCGGCCTGCTCCCCGGCGGCCGAGAGCCCCTGGAGCAGACGGCAGAACACCAGCAGCGCGGGCGCGATCCAGCCGGCCTGGTCGTACGACGGCAGACAGCCGATCAGGAACGTGCCACCACCCATCAGCAGAAGGGTGAACAGCAGCACCTTCCGACGGCCGATCCGGTCACCGAAGTGACCGACGAAGACCGCGCCGACCGGCCGGGCGACGTACGCGAAGGCGAAGGTCGCGAACGACATCACCAGGGCGGCGTCCCCGGCTGTGGGGAAGAAGACGTGCGGAAAGATCAGCGCCGCGGCAGAGCCGAAGATGAAGAAGTCGTAGTACTCGACGGCGCTGCCCATGAAGCTGGCCAGCGCGGCCCGTACCGGGGTCTTGCCTTCTTGGTTCTCGGTGTCAGGTCCCGCCATCGGGTCCTCCTCGGGTAGGCCCGCGGTTCCTGACCGCGGACGGGTGGGGGGTGGAGTTTGTCTGAAGCTTTGGTCAGCCGGCCGCGGCCAGCTCGCGCAGGTGGGCGAGCATCCGCTCGGCATCGGGGTCGATGCCGGTGATCAGCCGGAAGGCGTCGACGGCCTGGTAGACCGCCATGTGGCCTCCGTGGAGAGTCCGGCAGCCGACCTCACGCGCCGCCTGCAGCAGTGCGGTGTCCAGAGGCCGGTAGACGATGTCCGCCACCCACAGCTCGGGGCGGAGGAGGCTCGTCTCCAACGGCGTACCGGGGTGGTCGGCCATGCCGACCGGGGTGCAGTTGACCAGTCCGTCGGCGTCAGGGAGGAGCGCCGGCAGCTTGTCGACGTGGCTCGCCTCGACGGAGCTCTCCGGGTGGTGACGCCGGATCTCCTCCACGCGCGCCTGGGCGCGGTCGAGGTCCATATCGGCGATGACCAGCCGGTCGGTCCCCTGCGTCACCAGCGCGTGGGCGACGGCCGAGCCCGCCCCTCCCGCGCCGAGCTGCACGACGGTGCCGAGCGGGGCACCCGGCATCCCGGTGCGCAGCGCGTGGCCGAACCCGGTCGTGTCGGTGTTGTAACCGACCGCACCCTCGTCGGTGAAGACCACGGTGTTGACCGCACCGAGGCGGGCCGCGGTCTCGTCGAGCCGGTCGAGGTGCTCGATCACGAGCTCCTTGCACGGGTGGGTGATGTTGAGGGCGTCGAAGCCGAGCCGTCGAGCCTCGCGCATCAGGTCGCCCACACCTTCGGCCGGGACGCCCAGGTCCGTGATGTCGAGCGTCTTGTAGACGTACGACAACCCGTGCTCGAACCCTTCGCGCATGTGCAGCGCCGGACTCAGCGAGGGTCCGACGCCCGCGCCGATCAGGCCGACAAGAAACGAAGACTTCATCCAGACGGTCCTTAATGTACGAACTAGTACGTTACGCCAGTGAAGGGGATCACATCCCACCACGGCTAGTCAACCCCCGCGCCGAGACGTCACCCCGGTCGGCCGAGAAGTCGCGTACGTCGGCCGAGGCGGCAGGGCAATGCCATCTCGGCCGACGGGAGCGACCTCTCGACAGAGGGTCACTCAGCCGAGGCGTCACTCCCGTCGGCCGAGTTGGTACAGGGCTGCCCACTCGGCCGACGCG
>NZ_JBHXNY010000008.1:0-156811 GCF_042719275.1 Nocardioides sp. NPDC058538
GGGTCGGCTCGTCCTGACGAGCCGACCCGGCGGGATCTTCGGTCAGTACGAGCCGACTCGGCGGGTCAGGAGTCCGCGGGGGTCTCGCCGGTCACGACGAAGACGACCCGGTTGGCCACCGTGACGGCGTGGTCGGCGATGCGCTCGTAGTAGCGGCCCAGGAGAGCCACGTCGACGGCGGGCTCGACGCCGTGGGTCCAGTCCTGGCCCAGCAGCTCGGCGAAGGACTTGCGTCGCAGCTGGTCCATCTCGTCGTCGTCGGCGACCAGGTCCTGAGCAGCGGAGACATCGCGGGTGCGGAGGATCTCGCAGGTGCGCTCGACCATCTGCTGGGCGATCTCGGCCATCTTGGCGATGGTCGGCTGAGCCAGCTCGGGGACGGCCTTGTTCGGCGTACGCAGCCTGGCGATCTTGGCGACGTGGACGGAGAGGTCGCCCATCCGCTCGAGGTCGGAGATCATCCGCAGCGCGGCGACGACCACGCGCAGGTCGCCGGCGACCGGCGACTGGAGGCCGAGCAGCTCGAGGGCGTTCTCCTCGATGCGCTCGCGGGCGTCGTCGATCTCGACGTCCTTGTCGATCACCTGCTCGGCGAGGTCGTTGCGGGCCTCGAGGAGAGAGGTGGTGGCGTCGCGTACGGCCACCGACACCAGCTCACAAACACTGGTGAGATCGGTGAAGATGGCATCGAGGTCCTCATGGAAAGCAGCGCGCATGGGCCGATCCTAGACACACGAGATGTACTGGTCTTCATCCCGAGTGAACCGACGGTGAACGTTCGGCGCGGAGACGTCCAGAGGCGAAGTTTGGGTGTTTGATGGGCTTACCCTGATCGTGTGGACTCGACGACGCAGGCCTTTCTTGCTGCGCTCCTCGGCGCTGTCGTCGCCGGAGCGGCGGTGCTTGCGTGGGCGATGAGCGAACGTTCCCGCCGCCGGATCCCCGAGGTCGAGCCGCCGAAGGTTCCCTCCGAGGTGGCTGCGGTCCTCTCGGTGCTGCGCAGCAGCGCGGTCGTCGTCGACGAGCACGACACGGTGCTCAAGGCCAGCGCTCCGGCGTACGCCCTGGGTCTGGTGCGCGGCACCTCGCTGGTCTCGCCCGAGCTCTCCGAGCTCGTCCACGGTGTGCGCCGTGACGGCCAGATCCGGGAGACCGAGCTGGTGATCTCCCGCGCCAACGGAGCCTCGCGGCACGTCACCGCCCGGGTCGCTCCGCTCGGCACCCGCCTGGCGCTCGCCCTGGTCGAGGACCGCACCCGCGAGCGCCGCGTCGAGGCCGTACGCCGCGACTTCGTCGCCAACGTCAGCCACGAGCTCAAGACGCCCGTCGGCGCGATACGAGTGCTCGCCGACGCGGTCACCGAGGCCTCCGACGACCCCGAGGCCGTACGCCGCTTCTCCAACCGGATGATCACCGAGTCCGAGCGCCTGACCGCGCTCGTTCAGCAGATCATCGAGCTCTCCCGGCTCCAGGGCGACGAGCCCCTGGAGGCACCCATCGCGGTCGACGTCGACAAGGTCATCGCGGCCGCTGTCGACGCCTCGACGGTCGACGCCGATGCCAAGGGCATCAACGTGGTCAGCGCCGGCACGGCCGGGCTGCACGTCTTCGGCAACGACGAGCAGGTCTCGACCGCGGTCACCAACCTGGTCTCCAACGCGGTCGCCTACTCCGAACCGGGCTCGACCGTGACCGTCTCGACCCGCGCGACCGACGGCTCCGTCGAGATCTCCGTGGTCGACCAGGGCATCGGGATCCCGTCCACGGAGATCGATCGGATCTTCGAGCGCTTCTATCGCGTCGACCCGGCGCGGCACCGCTCCACCGGCGGCACCGGGCTCGGCCTGTCGATCGTCAAGCACGTCGCCGCTACGCATGGTGGCGAGGTCAAGGTCTGGTCGCAGGAGGGTCAGGGTTCCACCTTCACCCTCACCCTGCCCCAGCACCTACCAACTGCCGGGAAGTCCGGCACAAGCAAGGAGGAACGCCCTTGAGCACCCCAGCAAGTTCTTCGCCTCCCCCGCTTCGCTCCTCCGGCGAACAACTTCCCGGGGACCCCGCATGACCCGGGTACTCGTCGTCGAAGATGAAGCCAGCTACAGCGAGGCACTGTCCTACATGCTCCGCAAGGAGGGCTTCGAGGTCGCTGTCGCCGAGGACGGCACCGACGCTCTGAAGGAGTTCGACCGCAACGGGGCAGACATCGTGCTGCTCGATCTGATGCTTCCCGGCCTCTCCGGCACCGAGGTGTGCCGGCAGATCCGGGCCACCTCGTCGGTCCCGGTCATCATGGTGACCGCCAAGGACGACGAGGTCGACAAGGTCGTCGGCCTCGAGCTCGGCGCCGACGACTACGTCACCAAGCCCTACTCCCCGCGCGAGCTCGTCGCCCGGATCCGAGCCGTCCTCCGCCGAGGCACCGAGCCCGACGCGGCCCCGGCCACCCTCGAGGCCGGACCCGTCCGGATGGACGTGGAGCGCCACGTCGTGACCGTGGACGGCAACGAGCAGCGCCTGCCGCTCAAGGAGTTCGAGCTCCTGGAGATGTTCCTGCGCAACCCCGGCCGTGTCCTCACCCGCGGCCAGCTCATCGACCGCGTCTGGGGCTCCGACTACGTCGGCGACACCAAGACCCTCGACGTACACGTCAAGCGCCTGCGCGCCAAGCTCGAGCCGGACCCGTCCGAGCCGAAGTTCCTGGTGACGGTTCGAGGCCTGGGCTACAAGCTCGACCTGTAGGAAGTCGTTCCCGACGTGGGAGTCGTGAGGTCACAGGCTGACCTCACGACTCCCACGATCTATTCACGCCTGCCCGGTTGAGTGTCCGAACTCATGTGCTGCACGACGGTGTTCCTGCAGGATTCGGGGGTGACTCTCTCCCACACCCGGCGGCCCCCGATCCCGGTGATCGCGATCGTCCTGCTCGCCGCGCTTGCCTGGCTCGTCGGATTCCTGCCCGGGCTGCTTCCTGACGCGTCGCCGTTCGACGCCGCGGCCATGGGCGAGCTGGTCGCTCTCGCCATCGTCGCCGGCACGCTCGGCGGCGCTGCGGCCGCGGTCCGGCGCGACTGGCCGGCGGCGGCGATCGCTGCGGCGAGCGGTGGGGTCGCTCTGGTCGCTCTCGCCACCATCCACGTGCTGGGAGAACGTGGGCTGTACATCGAGCTCGTTCTCCGCGGGCTGCAGCTGCTCACGGTGCTCGTCACGGTCGTGACCGTCGCGCTGGGTCTCGTGGCCTCGCTCGGACCGACCTGGCTGCGCAGTCTCGCTCTCGCTCCGTTGGTCGGTGCTGCGTACAGCTGGTTCGGTCAAGCCGTGCCGCCCACGACGTCGCACTGGTGGGTATGGCTGATGGTTCCGGTGCTGGCCGGTGTCCTCGTGCTGAGCGTCGACCGTGGACCACGCGGGCTGCTCGCGCTCCTGACCTGGCCGGTCGTGCTCGCAGGAGTGTGGACGGTCCAGACCGTCATCATCGCCCTCACCGCGATCGGGCCGATGATCCGTCCCGGGTACGGCATCGAGGAGCACCCCGATGTCTTGTTCGGCGAGTTCCTCGCCTACGCATCCGACATCTTCATGACACCCGGCGCGCACCAGCCGTCTCTGCTCGGGTGGTCGGTCGTGATCGCACTCGTGGTCGTCGTCGTACGGCGGGTCCTCGACCGCCGGGCGGGTGCGCAGGCGCTTTCGCCGGACGCCGTCGAGGAGCCGCAGGTGCAGACGGACGACGAGCCGGTACGCCTCAGCCCTCGGTCCCGCTGGATCGAGATCGCGCTCGTCGGGCTCTCGCTGGTGCTCGTCCTCGTCGCCCTGGCCAACGTCTTCGACTCCTACTTCTGCTTCGCCGGAGCGGGGTCCTGCGGACCACCGCCGGCCGAGAACGTGATTACCTACCGAGTCGTCCTCGTCCTGATGGCGCTGGCATCGCTGGGAGCCCTCGGGCTGGCGGTCCTGCGACGCTCGGTGGCCGGCGTGGTCTCACACCTGGTCGTCGCCTTGATCGTCGCGGTGAGCGCGGTTCTGTTCGCTGTGCCCGCGATCGACTGGCAGCGGCCTGCCCCAGAGCGGCCCACCTCCGAGCGGGTCGATCCCGAGCCGCCACCCGGCGCACATGTCTGCTACTCCGGCGGCGACAGCGACGAGTGCCCCGGCGGCTGAATGCGTTATGACTGGACCGCAGGGGCGCGCGGCATGACGAGCGACATCAACGCGGCGGCGGCGCACAGGGCGCCGGCTGCGTACCAGACCAGGTCGTAGGACCCGGTGACATCGCGTACGACGCCGCCGACCCACGCGACCAGACCGGCTCCGACCTGGTGGGAGGCGAGGACCCAGCCGAAGACGATCGGGGCGTCCTCGGGCCAGATCTCGCGGCACAGCGCGAGCGTGGGCGGCACGGTGGCGACCCAGTCGAGGCCGTAGAAGACGATGAAGAACACCATCGGCAGGTGTACCTCGGACGAGAGCAGCATCGGCAGGAAGATCAGCGAGATCCCGCGCAGCGAGTAGTAGACGCCGAGCAGCACCACGGGGTTGAAGCGGTCGGTGAGCCAGCCGGAGAAGATCGTCCCGGCGACGTCGAAGATCCCGATCACGGCGAGCAGCGAGGCGGCCGCGACCGTGGCCATCCCATGGTCGTGCGCGGCGGGCACGAAGTGGGTCCTGATCAGGCCGTTCGTGGTGATCCCGCAGATCGCGAAGGCACCGGCGAGGAGCCAGAAGGCCTTGGTACGCATCGCCATCCCGAGCACGCGCACGGTCCGTAGCGCGGCGCCGGTCGCGGACGCGGGCCGCGGCACGATCTTCGAGGCGCCGTAGGGCGCCATGCCGATGTCCGCCGGGTAGTCGCGGAGCAGCAGCAACACGAACGGGATCACTGCGGCAGCGACCAGGGCGATCGTGACCGAGGCGGCCCGCCAGCCGTACTCCCCGATCAGGATTGCCAGCACCGGCAGGAAGATCAGCTGTCCCGAGGCGCCGCCGGCGGTCAGCAGACCGCTGACCAGGCCCTGTCGTTTCTCGAACCAGCGGGTGGTGATCGTCGCGCCGAAGGCGAGCGCCATGCAGCCGCTGCCGCCGCCGACGAGGACGCCCCAGCCGAGGACGAACTGCCACGACTGGCTCATCCAGACAGTGCTGAGCGAGCCGAGGGTGATCATGGTGAGCGCGACGGCCACCACCGGACGGATCCCGAAGCGGTCCATCAGGGCGGCGGCGAACGGCGCGGTCAGACCGTAGAGCGCGAGCTGGAGCGTGATCCCGATCCCGATCGTTCCTCGCGACCAGCCGAAGTCCTCGTTCAGCGGATCGACCAGGAGGCCCGGTGCCGCGGTGAAGGCGGCGGCACCCACGATGGTCACGAAGGCGACGGCGGCCACCCACCAGGCCGGGTGGATGCGGGGGCGGCGCGCGGCTGCGCTGCCGGCAGGCGGCGGGGTCGTCGTCTGGGCGGCGTCCTGAGCCTGTCGAAGGTTCATGGGGATGATCCTTCCGGATCGACACCGCTCCAGACAGTGGCCTGATTGACATCTATCGCTAAGATCCAGCCATGAGCGACGTACGGGTGGCTTCTCCGCATCGGGTCGCGGTGCTGATCCAGGACGGGTTCATCCCGTTCGAGATCGGCATCCCGCACCGGATCTTCGGCAAGGCCCGCGACAGCGAGGACCGACTGCTCTACGAGGTCGTCACCTGCACCACCGGCGGCCCCGGACCGGTGCAGTCGGACTCGGACGTCGTCGTCCTCGCGCCGCACGGGCCCGAGGTGCTGGCGAACGCGGACACCGTCGTGATCCCGAAGTTCGGCCGCGACTACCCGACGGTCTCGGACGGAGTGTTGTCGGCGCCGTTGAAGGAGGCGCTCGACATGATCCGCCCCGGGACCCGGATCATGTCGATCTGCACCGGCGCCTTCGCGCTCGCCGCCGCGGGTCTCCTCGATGGTCGTCCGGCCACCACCCACTGGGCGCACACCGACGACTTCCGCGCCTTGTTTCCGCAGGTCAAGCTGGACCCAGACGTACTCTTCGTCGACGACGGCGACATCCTCACCTCCGCCGGCGTGGCCTCCGGCGTGGACCTCTGCCTGCATGTCGTACGCAGCGACCACGGCGCCGCGATCGCGAACCGCGTCGCCCGGGTGACGGTCGTACCTCCCCACCGCGACGGCGGCCAGGCCCAGTTCATCCGGCACCACGCACCTGCCCCCGGCGGCACCGGCATCTCGGCGGCGACCGCCTGGACCCTCGCTCACCTCGACCAGCCGCTCAGCCTGGAGTCGATGGCCGCCCAGGTCTCGATGTCCGTACGCACCTTCACCCGGCGTTTCCGCGACGAGACCGGCGACTCCCCCGGCCGCTGGCTCCAGCGTCAGCGCATCGAGCTCGCCCGCAACCTGCTGGAGACCACCGACCTCTCGATGGAGCAGGTGGCCGCCCGCTGCGGCCTCAACACCGCCCAGTCCCTCCGCCTCCACTTCCACGCCGCCCTCGGCGTCACCCCCACCGCGTACCGCCGCACCTTCCGCGGCTGAGCCGAAGCGTCACCCCCGTCGGCCGAGATGGCACCGACGTGACCTCTCGGCCGACGCGAGCGACGTCTCGGCCGACGCCCGTGACTTTTCGACCGACGGGGCTGACGCCTCGGCGAGGACGAGATGGCGGGATGTCGAACATCGATGACCGTTATCCGCTCGCGCGCCAGGGCGTGGATCTTTACGCTTTTATCGTGACGACGACGATTAGCCCCGCGCCCGCTGCGACCACGCCGCTCTGGAAGCCACTCGTCGCTTGCGGGATCACGCTGGTCCTGTGGGCATCGGCCTTCGTGGGGATCCGGCACCTGGGCGACACGGTGCCCCCGGGAAGCCTGTCATTGGGGCGGCTGGTGGTGATGGTGGCGGCCCTGGGCATCTACCTCGCGATCAAGGGCGGGTTCCGGCTGCCGACCCGGAAGGAGTGGCCTCTGATCGCGCTGGGCGGTGCGTCGTGGCTGGGCGTCTACAACCTGGCGCTCAACGAGTCCGAGCGCCGGATCGACGCGGCGACGGCGGCGCTGATCGTGCAGGTCGGCCCGATCGTGGTGGCCCTGCTGGCGGGCCTCGTGCTCAAGGAGACGATCCACAGATGGATCCTGATCGGCACCGGCGTCGGCTTCGCAGGAGTCGTCGTCATCGGCCGCGCCTCGGCCAACGGTGACACCGGCGACTGGATCGGCGTCGCCCTCTCGGTCGTCGCGGCACTCACCTTCGCGGTCGGTGTCCTCACCCAGAAGAAGCTGCTGCCGACGATGAGCGCGCTGCTGCTGACGTTCTGGTACGCCATCGCCGGCCTCGTCATCTGCCTGCCCTGGTCGTTCGAGCTGGCCACCACGATCCCCGACATCAGCGTCGGCGACATCGGCTGGATCGTCTACCTCGGCCTCTTCCCGAGCGCTCTGGCCTTCGTGACCTGGGCTTACGCCCTGTCCCACTCAGATGCCGGCAAGTTCGCGCAGTCGACGTTCCTGGTGCCGTTCATCACCGCGTTGATGGCGTGGCTGGTGCTCGACGAGGTGCCGCCGGCGCTCGCCTTCATCGGTGGCGCGATGTGCATCGCGGGTGTACTGATCACCCGCCGCCAGCCGCGCTAGTCCTTCGGGTCTTCCTCACGCTCCAGCCAGCCCCGGAACGCCTCGAGGTTGGCGGTGGATTCACCGCGCAGCTTGCGCCACTCCCATTCCTTGCGGATCGAGGAGGCGAAGCCGAGCTCGAGGATGGTGTTGAAGGACTCGTCCGCGTACGTCAGGACCGAGCCGAGCAGGCGATCGAGCTCGTCCTCGGCGACCATCGCCAGCGGCAGCCGGCCGTCGAGGTAGATGTCGCCGAGCCGGTCCAGCCCGAACGCGACCCCGTAGAGCCGCAGGTTGCGCTCGAGCAGCCAGCGGTAGACGGTCTCGAAGTTCTCGTCGGGCCGGCGGCAGACGAAGGCGTGCACGCCCAACGCATGCTGTCCCAGGTCGAGCCGGACCGGCGTCTGCAGCTTCCGCTCGCCCGGGAGCGAGAACGAGAAGATCAGGTCGCCCGACGGCTGCGACGTCTCCTCCCAGGTCAGGTCGTTGGACTTCAGCCAGCCGCGTACGACCTCTTCCAGGTCCTCCCGCGAATCCGCAGTCATCCGCTGGCGCTCACTCATGCCGTCAGCTCCTCACGCATCGACATCTTGGCGTCTTCATAGACCTCGAGGGTATTGCGTGCGGTGAGATCCCAGGAGAAGTCCTGGGCGTGTTCGCGGGCTCCGTCGGCCAGGGCGGACCAGCGCGAGTGGGAGGCGATGGCGTTGGTGAGCGCGTCGGCCCACCGCGCCGGGTCGTGCCCGTCGACCAGGAGACCGCTGCGGCCGTGGCGCACGGCGGTGGTCAGGCCGCCGACCGCGGCCGCGACGACGGGCGTGCCACAGGCCTGGGCCTCGACGGCGACCAGCCCGAACGACTCGTTGTAGGAGGGGACGGCGACGACGGAGGCGGCGGAGTACCAGAGCGCGAGCTGGTCCTGGCGCACCGGCGGGACGAACCGGACCACATCGGATATCCCCAGCTCAGCGGCGAGATCGACCAGCACGGTCGGGTGCTCCAGACCGGAGCCGGAGGGACCGCCGACGATCGGGACGACGAGGTTGCGGCGCAGCGACGGGTCACGCGCGAGCATGACCGCGGCCGCCCGCAGGAGTACGTCGGGAGCCTTGAGCGGCTGGATGCGACCGGCGAAGAGGAGCACGTGAGCCCGGGCCGGGAGCCCGAGCGCGGCACGCGCCGCGGCCCGCCCGCGCGGACGGAAGACCCGCAGGTCGACCCCGGGATGCACGACGGCGACACGGCCTGGCTCCGCGTCGTACATGTTGATCAGCTGCTTGGCCTCGAGATCGGTGTTGGCGATCAGCATGTCGGCGGCATCGACGACCTGCTCCTCCCCGATCACCCGGGCCTCGGGCTCGGGACAGTCGCCCTCGGCGAGCGCCTCGTTCTTGACCTTGGCCATCGTGTGCATCGAGTGGACCAGCGGCACGCCCCAGCGGTCGCGGGAGAGCGCCCCGACCTGGCCCGAGAGCCAGTAGTGGGAGTGCACGGCGTCGAAGTAGCCCGGCGGGTTGGACGCCTCCGCGCGGAGCACCTCACGCGCGAACGTGCACAGCTGCCCGGGAAGATCTCCCTTGGCCAGCCCCTCGAACGGCCCGGCGTGGACGTGGTGGACAGCTACCCCGTCGTACGCCTCCACGACCTGCGGCAGGCGCGAGGAGGTCGCGCGCGTGAAGATGTCGACCGCGATGCCCTGGGTGGCCAGCCGCCGGGAGAGCTCGAGCACGTAGACGTTCATGCCGCCGGCGTCGCCGGTGCCGGGCTGGTCGAGCGGAGAGGTGTGCAGACTGACCATCGCTACGCGGTGGATCATTCCTGCCCCTTTGTGTATACGCCTGTGGTCCCGTCTCTCAACAATCGGATCTCGCTCATCATTCCCGGCCGCGTGAACCCGCTTGAACCGTCTTCGATCGTGGGACCCGGTGGGCAAAGTCGAGCGAGCGACGAGAGAATGGCGCCATGTCGTCCAAGAATGCTGTCGTCACCGGCGCCTCGAGCGGGATCGGCGCCGCCACCGCCCGCCGGCTCGCCAAGGAGGGCTACCACGTCTTCCTCGCCGCTCGCCGGGCCGATCGGATCGAGGCCCTGGCCGAGGAGATCGGCGGCACCGCGATCGCGACCGACGTCACCTCCGACGACTCCGTCGCCGCGCTCGTCGAGGCGGTCGGCGACCGTCTCGACCTGCTGGTCAACAACGCCGGCGGCGCCTTCGGTGTGGACAAGGTGGCCGAGGCGGACCTGACCAAGTGGCAGGCGATGTTCGAGGTCAACGTGCTCGGCCTGACCCGGGTGACCAAGGCGCTGCTGCCTGCGCTGGTCGCCTCGGGAGCAGGCGCGATCATCAACGTCGGCTCGATCGCCGGCCGGCGCGCCTATGAAGGCGGCGCGGGCTACAACGCGGCTAAGTTCGGCACCCGCGCGGTCACCGAAGCACTGCGCCTGGAGATCGTCGACAAGCCGGTGCGGATCATGGAGATCGCCCCGGGCATGGTCCAGACCGAGGAGTTCTCGCTCGTACGTCTCGGGGGCGACCAGGCGAAGGCCGACGCCGTCTACCAGGGCGTCGCCGAGCCGCTGGTGGCCGAGGACGTCGCCGACGCCATCGTGTGGATGGCGACCCGTCCGGCTCACGTCAACATCGACGAGCTGGTCATCAAGCCACGCGCCCAGGCCGCCCCGCACAAGGTGCACCGAGAGGGCTGACCGCCACGATCCGGCCTCTGACCTGGTCTAGTCCAGGTCGGACCGACGCCGAGGATGACGCCGAGGATTCAGTACGCGACAGCCGACGGTGTCACACTCGAACAGTGCAGACGATCGGACTCATCGGCGGCATGAGCTGGGAAAGCACCGCCGCTTACTACGAGGGACTCAACAAGGGTGTCCAGGAGCGGCTGGGCGGTCTCCACTCCGCCAAGATCGTGCTGGCCTCCGTCGACCTGGCCGAGCTGACGGCACTGCAGGAGAAGGAGTCCTGGGACCAGATCGCCGAGATCCTGATCGCCGCGGCCCGCAGCGTGGTGGCCGGCGGCGCCGACTTCATCCTGCTGTGCACCACCACCTTCCACAAGGTCTACGACGAGGTGGCGGCCGCCGTCGACGTACCCGTGCTGCACCTGGCCGACGAGCTCGCCGCGAAGGCCAAGGAGCTCGGCATCACCAAGGCCGGGTTCCTCGCCTCCCGCTACACCGTGGAGAACGACTTCTTCGCCCAGCGGATCTCGGACCACGGCGTCGACGTGAACCTGCCCGACACCCTCCACGTGGAGATGCTCGACTCGATCCTCTACGAGGAGCTCGTCCACCGCAACGTCGTGCCGGGCTCGCGCAAGCGGGTCCTCGAGGTCGTCCACGAGCTGTGGGACGCGGGCTCCGACGGTGTGATCCTCGGTGCCTCCGAGCTCAGCCTCCTGGTGCGGCCCAGCGACGTCGACGTACCGATCCTCGACGCCATCACCGTGCACGTCGAGGCCGCGCTCGACCGCGCCCTCCCCTGAGGCCGGTCAGCTAGCTCTCGAGCAGCTCGTTGGCGACGGCGCGCAGCTCGGGGCTCATGTCGCCCTCGTGCACGACGACGGTCCGGCCGTCGACCTCGAACTCGTAGATGTAGCGGTCGGCGCCCTTCGGCTTCGAAGGAGCGGCGCCACCGGCGACCAGGTTGCGCAGGGCGGCCACGTGGGCGGCCGACGGCGCCAGCTCCGCGGCCCCCTCCTTGGTACGTCCCAGGAAACCGCCGCTGCGGCGTACCTTCACCACGGTCGGCTGCTCACCGTCAGGCGCGGACGTCCCGGAGGCCGGGGTGACCCCGACCTCGGACCAGGCGGTGGTGACCGCCTCGGCCTGCTCGCCGGCCTCGGCGATGGTGGCCGCGGCGAACCCCGCGAAGTCGGTCTCGGTCGTGACGGCGCCGCTGGTCAGCGCGGCGTACCAGATCTTGCCGGCACCGTCCCAGGAGTTGCCGCCGATCGCCTTGGCGGCGAGGGCGAAGGCGCGGTTGGGGATGCCGGAGTTGATGTGGACGCCGCCGTTGTCGTCGGTGCCGTCGTAGATGTCGTCCATGTGGGCCGGCTGCGGGTCCTTGCCCAGGGTCGGGTCGTCGTAGGCGGTCCCGGGCTCGAGCATGTGCCGCAGCCCGACGCCCTGGACCGTCTCGGTGAAGAGGCCCTCGCCGATGATCCAGTCGGCGTCGTCGGCGCTCTGGCCGAGGAGACGCTGCTTGAGGCACGAGCCGAACACGTCTGACATCGACTCGTTGAGCGCGCCGGGCTGGCCCTGGTAGACGAGCCCGGCGGTGTGCTCGGTGACCGCGTGGGAGAGCTCGTGACCGATCACGTCGACGGCCTTGGTGAACCGCTGGAAGATCTCGCCGTCACCGTCGCCGAAGACCAGCTGGGTGCCGTCCCAGAAGGCGTTGGCGTAGTCGCGGTCGTAATGGACGGTCATCACGACCTCGATGCCCTGGCCGTCGTAGGAGTCGCGGCCGTAGACCTCCTCGAAGAGCGCCAGCGAGCCGGTGATGCCGGTCGCCGCCTCGTCGACGCTCTCGTCGCCAGAATCCGGGTCCCCCGCGGCGCGGACCTTCTCCCCCGGCAGGTCGGTGCCGTTGTTCGCGGTGTAGACGGTCCAGTCCCCGGCCTCGGCGGTGGTCTCGCCGGCTTCGGGGGCGGGACGCTGGGCGAGAACCCTGGTCAGGTGCTCGGTCCGAGCGGCTCGAAACGCGTTGTCCTGGTCGAGGCGGCCGGCGTCGAGCCGCTGCATGAGATACGGGGGCACGATCTGGCAGACGTGTTTCCGAGAAGTCATGGGCCTCAGCCAACCGTCATCTCCGGATGCAGGTCAAGGAGGTCACGGCGGATAAGATCAGACGTCCCGTCCCGCGCCAGAAATCGAGCCGCTTCGCACATGTCCGAGATCCTCAAGGCCAATCTCCGCAACGTCGCCATCGTTGCGCACGTCGACCACGGCAAGACCACGCTGGTCGACGCCATGCTGCGTCAGGCAGGCACCTTCACCGAGCACGAGGCCGAGTCGGTCGCCGACCGGGTCATGGACTCCGGTGAGCTCGAGCGCGAGAAGGGCATCACCATCCTCGCGAAGAACACCGCCATCCACTACTCCGGGCCGAGCGCGCCCGAGGGGATGACGATCAACATCATCGACACCCCCGGCCACGCCGACTTCGGTGGTGAGGTCGAGCGCGGCCTGTCGATGGTCGACGGGATCGTGCTGCTGGTGGACGCCTCCGAGGGCCCGCTCCCCCAGACCCGGTTCGTGCTGCGCAAGGCGCTCAACGCCGACATGCCGGTCGTGCTGGTGGTCAACAAGGTCGACCGCCCCGACGCGCGCATCGAGGAGGTCGTCGACGAGACGTACGAGCTCTTCATGGACCTGCTCGACGACTCCCACAGCCAGGACGCGCTCGACTTCCCGGTGATCTACGCCTCGGGCAAGGCCGGCGTCGCGTCGCTCGAGCAGCCCGGCAACGGCGAGCTGCCCGACTCCAAGGACCTGGAGCCGCTGTTCCAGACGATCATGGACACCATCCCGGCTCCGACGTACGTCGAGGGCGCGCCCCTCCAGGCCCACGTCACCAACCTCGACGCGAGCCCGTTCCTCGGCCGCCTCGCGCTGGTCCGCATCCACCAGGGCACCCTGAAGAAGGGCCAGAACGTCGCCTGGATGCGCCGTGACGGCGAGGTCAAGAACGTACGCATCACCGAGCTGCTCATCACCGAGGGCCTCGAGCGCAAGCCGGGCGAGGTCGCCGGCCCCGGTGACATCGTCGCCATCGCCGGCATCCCGGAGATCACCATCGGCGAGACCCTCGCCGACCCGGAGAACCCGGTCGCGCTGCCGCTCATCCACGTCGACGAGCCGGCCATCTCGATGACCATCGGCACCAACACCTCGCCGCTGGTCGGCAAGGTCAAGGGCTCGAAGGTGACCGCGCGTCTGGTCAAGGATCGCCTCGACTCCGAGCTCATCGGCAACGTGTCGCTGAAGATCCTCAACACCGAGCGTCCCGACGCCTGGGAGGTCCAGGGCCGTGGCGAGCTGGCGCTGGCGATCCTGGTCGAGCAGATGCGACGCGAGGGCTATGAGCTGACCGTCGGCAAGCCGCAGGTGGTCACCAAGGAGGTCGACGGCAAGATCCACGAGCCGTACGAGCGCCTGACCATCGACGCGCCCGAGGAATACCTCGGCCCCATCACCGAGCTGCTCGCGAACCGCAAGGGCCGCATGGAGGGCATGACCAACCACGGCACCGGCTGGGTGCGCATGGAGTTCATCGTCCCGGCGCGTGGCCTGATCGGCTTCCGCACCGAGTTCCTCACCGAGACCCGCGGCACCGGCATCGCCCACCACATCTCCGAGGGCTACGACCGCTGGGCCGGCGAGATCCGCTCGCGCAACAACGGCTCGCTCGTCGCCGACCGGTCCGGTGCGGCCACGGCGTACGCGATGACCTCGCTGCAGGAGCGCGGCGTCATGTTCGTCGACCCGGCCACCGAGGTCTACGAGGGCATGATCGTCGGCGAGAACTCCCGCGCCGACGACATGGACGTCAACATCACCAAGGAGAAGCAGCAGACCAACGTCCGCTCCGCCACCTCCGACAACTTCGAGAAGCTCATCCCGCCGAAGAAGCTCTCGCTCGAGCAGTGCCTGGAGTTCTGCCGCGAGGACGAGTGCGTCGAGGTCACCCCCGACATGGTCCGCATCCGCAAGGTCGTCCTCGACGCCAACGACCGCGGGAAGATCGCGAGCCGAGCGCGCAAGGCCAACAAGTCCTGACCGGCTTGTGTGACGGCCGCCGACCCTCGAGGGTCGGCGGCCGTTCTCGTCGTCGGCTGCCTGCGACACTTCGACCATGACCCTCACGACCACCGCCTCGCTGATCAGCTCGGCCTATGCGGAAGGCCGCGGCGTCGCCGCCTTCAACGCGATCAACCTGGAGACCGTCGAGGCGATCGCCACCGGAGCCGAGAGCGCGAACCGGCCGGTCATCTTTCAGATCAGCGAGAACGCGGTGCGCTACCACGGCGGCCTGGCTCCCCTGGCCCATGCCGCGATCGCGGTCGCGTCCGGCTCGACGATGCCGGTCTCGCTCCATCTGGACCACGCGACCGACGAGCGTCTGGTCGGGATCGCGGTCGACCTCGGCTTCTCCTCGGTGATGTACGACGCCTCCCAGCTTCCCTACGAGGACAACCTCACCCGCACCGCCGCCGTCGCCCGCCGCTGCCATGACCGCGGCGCCCACCTCGAGGCCGAGCTCGGCGAGGTCGGCGGGAAGAACGGCGTCCACGCTCCCGGCGTACGCACCGACCCGGCCGAGGCGGCCACGTTCGTCGCCAGCACCGGCGTCGACGCCCTCGCCGTCGCGGTCGGCTCGAGCCACAAGATGACCACCCGCGACGCAGCCCTGGACGAGTCGCTGATCGCAGCGATCCGCCGCGCCGTCGACGTCCCGCTGGTCCTGCACGGCTCCTCCGGCGTGAGCGACGACGGGCTCCGGGCCGCCATCGCCGCCGGGATGACGAAGATCAACGTCGCCACCCAGCTCAACAAGGCCTTCACGGCCGCGGTCCGCGAGACCCTCGAAGCCGACCCGGCCCTGGTCGACCAGCGCCGCTACCTCGGTGCCGGCCGCGACGCGATGGCCGCCGAGGCCGCCCGGTTGCTCACCGTCATCTCGAGCTGAGCGACGCCTCCGGTTTCCCCATTTTGGTGGAAGCGCTCCCACACACACGAAATCGTTACCAGCGCGCCTCTTGACACAGCTATGTGAGCACACTCACACTCTCCGTAATCCCGAGAGTGGAAGCGCTCTCACTCCCCACACAGACGTGCAGGAGCACCCCGTGTCCAAGATCTCCAAGTCCTGGCGCCGCGGCCTAGCCGCCGGCGCGGTCGCTACTCTCGTCGCTGGCCTCGTCGGGGCCTGCGGCGGCAGCGACGACACCGGCGAGCAGGCCAAGCTCGGCAAGGACGACACCCTGACCATCACGACCTTCAGCGAGTTCGGCTACGGCGACCTCATCGAGCAGTGGAACGCCGACCCTGATCGCCCCTTCAAGGTCAAGCAGACCGTCGTTGCCGAGTGGGACACCTGGAAGCAGAGCCTCACCACCGGCCTGCAGTCGGGCGAGGGTCTCACCGACATCGTCGGCATCGAGGGCGACATGATGCCCGCGCTCGTCGCCGAGGGCGCCTCCGAGCAGTTCGTCGACCTCACCGACAAGGAGCTCGACAGCCGCTGGATGGAGTCGAAGTACCTCGAGGGCCAGACGGCCGACGGCAAGCAGATCGGCTATCCGACCGACGCCGGCCCGGAGGCGTTCTGCTACCGCGCCGACCTCTTCGAGAAGGCCGGCCTCCCGAGCGACCGCGAGGCCGTGAAGGAGCTCTTCAAGGACTGGGACACCTACTTCGCCACCGGCGAGCAGTTCAAGAAGAAGATGCCGAAGACGGCCTGGTACGACTCCAGCGGCGCGATCGCCCAGGCGATGCTCAACCAGGTCGAGTACCCCTTCCAGACCAAGGACCAGAAGATCGACGTCGACAACCCGGAGCTCCGGGAGGTCTACGACACGGTCTCGCAGTACGCCTCCACCCAGTCGACGAAGGTCGAGCAGTGGGGCGAGGACTGGACGGCCAACTTCACCAACGACGGCTTCGCCACCATCCCGTGCCCGGGCTGGATGTTCGCCAACATCAAGGACTCCGCGCCCGAGGTGAAGGGCTGGGACATCGTCGACGCCTTCCCCGGCGGCGGCGGCAACTGGGGTGGCTCCTACCTCGCCGTCCCGGCGCAGTCGGAGCACCAGGACGAGGCCAAGGAGTTCGCCAACTACCTGACCACCGCCGAGTCCCAGGTGGCCGCGTCGAAGGTGGCCGGCAACTTCCCGGCCAACCTGGAGGCGCAGACGGTCCTGGCCGACGAGAACGCCACCGACCCCTACTTCAACAACGCCCCCACCTCGCAGATCCTCGCCAGCCGCGCGGAGGCTGTGCCGGCGGGTGTCCCGTTCAAGGGTGACAAGTACTCCGACATCCTGGGTCTCTTCCAGCAGGCGATCCGACGTGTCGACGAGGGCACCGACCCCGAGAAGTCGTGGGCGACCTTCGTCGAGGGCGTCGAAGGAATGTCCTGATCCATGCCGACCACCACCTCTGCCCCGGTCGAGAACGCCACCCCGGCGCCCTCGACCGGGGCAGCACCCCGCCGCCAGGCGTGGCGTAACCGGCTCTCCCGGTGGGACTTCAAGTTCTCGCCCTACCTGTACGTCGCGCCGTTCTTCCTGGTGTTCCTGATCATCGGGCTCTACCCGATGCTCTACACCGGCTACCTGTCCTTCTTCTCCTGGCCCGCCTACGGCTCCGAGGTCGGCCCGTGGGTCGGCTGGGACAACTACGCCCACGTTCTCGGTGACTCTGTCTTCCGCAAGGCCTTCTGGAACACCATCGGGATCTTCCTGCTCTCCTCGGTGCCGCAGATCATGGTGGCGACGATCCTCGCCGCCCTGCTCGACACCCGGCTCCGGGGCCGCACCCTGTGGCGGATGAGCATCCTGCTGCCCTTCGTGGTCGCTCCTGCGGCGTCGGCGATGATCTTCGGCGCGATCTTCGCCGACGGCACCGGCCTGATCAACCAGACGCTCGACGGCTTCGGCTTCGACAAGGTGCCGTGGCACGCCGACCGGTTCGCGAGCTGGACCGCGATCGCGACCATGGTCAACTGGCGCTGGACGGGCTACAACGCGCTGATCATCCTCGCCGCCATGCAGGCGATCCCGCGGGATCTCTACGAGGCGGCCGAGATCGACGGCGCCTCCAAGGTGAAGCAGTTCTTCCACGTCACGCTGCCCTCGATCCGGCCGACGATGATCTTCGTCATCGTCACCTCGACCATCGGTGGCCTGCAGATCTTCACCGAGCCCCGGATCTTCGACACCAACCTGCGCTTCCAGGGTGGATCCGACTTCCAGTACACGACCTTGACGATGTACGTCTTCAACACCGCCCAGACCACGACCAACCCCTACCCACGTGCGGCCGCCGCCGCCTGGGTGCTGTTCCTGATCATCGTGGGGATCGCCCTGGTCAACTTCCTGGTCACCCGGGCCGTACAACGGAGGAACCTCAGATGAGCGAGCGTCAGCGAGCGACAATCAACCTCAGGACACCGCGTCCGTATTCTGGCGCTTGCGCCACGGAGGCGGTGGCATGAGCAGGCGTCCCGGATTCCTCGTTTACGGCCTGCTCACGGCATTCCTGCTGGGCTCGGCGTTCCCGCTGTACTGGTCGTTCGTCATCGGCTCGGTCACCCGGCACCGGGCGATCCAGTCGCCTCCGCCGCTGGTCCCGGGAGGGCACTTCTTCGAGAACGCCGCCCGGGTCTTCGACCAGATCGACTTCTGGTCGGCGCTGCTCAACTCGATCATCATCTCCGGGATCTCGGCAGCCTCGGTCGTGCTCTTCTCGACCCTGGCCGGCTACTCCTTCGCCAAGCTCCGCTTCCGCGGCTCCAACGCGGGGATGATCTTCGTCGTCGCCACCCTGGCGGTGCCGACGCAGCTGGCCCTGGTGCCGATGCTCAAGCAGTTCTCCAACCTCGGCCTGACCGGCACCCACGCCGCCGTGATCCTGCCGTGGGTGGTGACCGCGTTCGGTGTCTTCTTCATGAGGCAATACCTCGTCGACGCGATCCCCGACGAGCTCATCGACGCTGCCCGCGTCGACGGCGCGTCCATGATCCGTACGTTCTGGACCGTCGCCATCCCGGCAGCCAGACCCGCGATGGCGATCCTCGGCCTGTTCACCTTCATGCAGGTGTGGACCGACTTCATGTGGCCGCTGATCGTGCTGCAGGGCTCCGACGTCCAGACCCTGCAGACCGCACTGGACGCGCTCAAGGTCGCGCCCGGACAGGGGCACGCCGACATGGCGCTGGTCCAGGCCGGAACGATCCTCGCGACCGTGCCCCTACTTCTGTTGTTCATCGCCACCGGCCGCCACCTGGTGTCCGGCATCATGCAAGGAGCCGTCAAGGGATGAATCTCTCGACAAACCCAGCCCGCGCCGAGCGTACGTTTCCCCAGGACTTCCTCTGGGGTGCGGCGACGGCTTCCTACCAGATCGAGGGAGCCATCGACGAAGACGGACGTACGCCCAGCAACTGGGACACCTTCACCAAGGTTCCGGGGGCGATCCTCAACGGCGACACCGGCGAGGTGGCCTGCGACCACTACCACCGGGTTCCCGAGGACGTCGCGCTGATGAAGCGCCTCAACCTGGCTTCGTACCGGTTCTCGACGGCGTGGCCGCGGATCCGTCCCGACGGCGGGAAGGTCAACCAGGCGGGGCTCGACTTCTACAGCCGTCTCGTCGACGAGCTGCTCGAGGCCGAGATAGCGCCGTGGATCACGCTCTACCACTGGGACCTGCCGCAGGCGCTGGAGGACCAGGGCGGCTGGACCAGCCGTGACACCGCCTACCGGTTCGTGGAGTACTCCACGACCGTCTACGACGCACTCTCCGACCGCGTCGACAACTGGACGACGCTGAACGAGCCCTGGTGCTCGGCGTTCCTCGGCTACTCCGGTGGCCAGCACGCGCCGGGTCGCCAAGAGGGTGTGGCCGGCATCGTCGCGGCCCACCACCTCATGCTCGGGCACGGCCTCGTGGTCAACGAGCTGCGTAGCCGCGGTGCGACGCCGGAGAACGGGAAGTCCCTCGGCATCACCCTCAACCCGACGGTCGTCGACCCCTACGACGCCGACCGTCCCGAGGACGTCGACATGACCCGGCGGATCGACGGTCTGCACAACCGGGTGTTCCTCGACCCGCTGTTCCGGGGCAAGTACGCCGACGACCTGGCCGCGGACACCGAGGGTCTGACCTTCCAGGGCCGTCAGTGGCAGGACTGGGTTCTCGAGGGCGACCTGGAGGTCATCTCCGCGCCGCTCGACGTGCTCGGGGTCAACTTCTACTTCGGCAACGCCATCGCGGCGGAGCCGTTCGAGATCGACCCCGACCAGGTGCTGGGCAGTCGGCTCGTGCACTCCGACCTGCCGCGGGGGAACCCCTACCCCGGCGCCGAGTTCGTCACCCCGCGCACGGGCCGCGCCACGACCGCCCGGGACTGGGAGATCGACCCGGTCTGGCTGACCCGGCTGCTGACCCGGCTCAGCGGTGAGTACGGTGCCCCGCCCATCTACATCACCGAGAACGGGGCTTACTACGATGACGTGGTGGAGGATGGCGCCGTGCACGACACCGCCCGCCTCGACTACATCGACACGCACCTGCGCGCGACCCTCGATGCGATGGAGCAGGGGGCGGACGTACGCGGCTACTTCGCCTGGTCCATGCTCGACAACTTCGAGTGGAGCTACGGCTACGCGCACCGGTTCGGGATCGTGCACGTCGACTTCGAGACCCAGGTGCGTACGCCGAAGGACAGCGGACTCTGGTTCGCCGATGTCGCCGCCAGCAACCGGGTGCCGGCGCGCGCGTGAACATGCCCACGCTCGACGAGGTCGCCCGGCTGGCTGGTGTCAGCCGGGCGACGGCGTCGCGCGCGATCAACGGCGGCTCGCGCGTCTCCGCGAAGGCCGCCGAGGCCGTCGCCGAGGCCGTCGCCACCCTCGGCTACACCCCCAACCCGGCGGCGCGTTCGCTGGTGACCCGGCGTACCGACTCGGTCGCCATGGTCATCCCCGAGGCCGACGAGCGGGTCTTCGCCGACCCGTTCTTCGCCCGTACGCTGCGCATCGTCACCCGGGCCCTCTCCTCCCGCGACCTGCAGGTGGTCCTCCTGATCGCGCGGCCGGGCGAGGAGGAGGACCGGATGCTGCGCTACCTGCGTGGTGGTCACATCGACGGCGCCATCGTCGTCTCCTCGCACCGCAGCGACCTGCTCGCCGACCACGTCGCCGACCTCGGCATACCGGCGGCCTTCGTCGGCCGCCCGTGGACCGGCGCCCACCGGGTCTCCTACGCCGACACCGACAACTTCGCCGGCGCCCGCGAGGTCACCCAGGTGCTCATCGACCGCGGCTGCCGCCGGATCGGCACCATCACCGGCCCCGCCGACATGAGCGCGGGCGCCGACCGGGTCGCCGGCTGGCGGGCCGCCCTGGACGCTGCCGGGCTCGCCGCCGACGCGGCCGTCGAGGGCGACTTCACCGAGGACGGCGGCGAGGCCGCCTGCGAGATCCTGCTGGGCAGCCATCCGGACATCGACGGCCTCATGGTCGCCTCCGACCTGATGGCCGCGGGCGCGCTCCGCGCCCTCGGCCGGGCGGGCCGCCGTGTCCCCGACGACGTCGCGGTCGTCGGCTACGACGACCTCGGCATCGCCGAGCGCACCACTCCCCCGCTCACCACGGTCAAGAACCCGATAGGCGACATGGCCGAGGAGGCTGCCCGGCTCCTCCTCGCCCAGCTCGACGGCACCACCACCATCCCGCGGCGCGTCGTCTTCGCGCCCGAGCTGGTGCGGCGTACGTCTGCCTGACCTGACGCGCCGCTCGTCCGCCCGCATATCGGAGTGCGGACGCGATCCGGGCATGCCTACCGCAAGGCTGTTAGCGTCCTGACGCGATGCCACATCGCAATTCGACTGGCAGCGTGCCCCGCCCGGAGTCGGCTTCCCGAGTCGACTTCCGCTCACCGGCCCTCGAGGACGGTCAGCACCTGTGGCGGATGGCAACGAAATCTCGGGTACTCGACGTCAATGCCTCCTACGCCTACCTGCTGTGGGCGCGCGACTTCGCGAAGACGTCGCTCATCGCGACCATCGATGACGATCCAGGAGGATTCGTCACCGGCTACCGGCGTCCGGACGATCCGGAGACGCTGATGATCTGGCAGGTCGCCGTCGACGAGGCGCACCGCGGCCAGGGCCTGGCCCGCCGCATGCTCGACGCGCTCGTCGACCGCTTGGCCGTAGACCACGGCGTACGCCACCTGGAGACGACCATCACGGCCGACAACAGCGCCTCGATCGCGCTGTTCACCTCGTTCGCGAGCGCACGCAACGCCCCGATCGAGCGCACGCCGCTCTTCGAGGCCGCGATGTTCCCCGACGGGCACGACGCGGAGCTGCTGTTCCGCATCGGCCCGTTCTGACCGAACGATCCGTCCGCACGATCTGTCCGCACGATCTGTCCGCACGATCCGACCGAACCGCACCCCGGTCCGCCGGGCGCTGTGCGCGCCCGCGTACCGGGATCGACGACACACGGAGGTGTCATGTCCATGACGACGACCACCGAACCCGCCCCTACCGACACGCCTCAGGCCGTCGCCGGCACCGCGATCTTCGACTCACTGGAGTCGCAGGTCCGCAGCTACTGCCGCAGCTGGCCAGCCGTGATGACCCACTCCCAGGGCTCCACCCTCACCAGCGAGGACGGACGTGAGTTCCTGGACTTCTTCGCCGGCGCCGGCGCGCTCAACTACGGGCACAACAACCCCGCGCTGCTGGACCCGCTGCTCGACTACCTGCGCGAGGGCCGCATCCTGCACTCGCTGGACATGCACACCAGCGCGAAGCGGGACTTCCTGCAGACCTTCTCCGACCTGATCCTCGAGCCGCGCGACCTCGACTACAAGGTGATGTTCCCCGGCCCGACCGGGACCAACTCCGTCGAGGCCGCGCTCAAGCTGGCCCGCAAGGTGACCGGCCGCCAGCACGTGCTCTCGTTCACCAACGCGTTCCACGGGATGACGCTCGGCTCGCTGGCCGTGACCGGCAACTCGATGAAGCGCAAGGGCGCAGGCATCCCGCTGACCAACAGCTCGAAGATCCCGTACGACGACTACTTCAACGGTGCCGTCGACGACTTCATGTGGCTGGAGCGGGTGCTCCAGGACAGTGGCTCCGGCGTCGACAAGCCGGCCGCGATCATCGTGGAGTCCGTCCAGGGTGAGGGTGGCCTCAACGCCGCCCGCCTGGAGTGGCTCAAGGCGCTCTCGGACCTGTGCCGCGAGTACGACATCATCCTGATCGTCGACGACGTGCAGGCCGGCTGCGGGCGTACCGGCACGTTCTTCAGCTTCGAGGAGGCCGGGTTCTCCCCCGACATCGTCTGCCTGTCGAAGTCGATCTCCGGCTTCGGCCTACCGATGGCGCTGACCCTGATCCGGCCCGAGCTGGACCAGTTCGAGCCCGGTGAGCACAACGGCACCTTCCGCGGTCACAACCTCGCCTTCGTCACCGGCCGGGCAGCGCTGGAGCGGTACTGGGCCGACGACTCCTTCCAGAAGGAGGTCCAAGCGAAGGCCGCCGACCTGCGCGCGGGGCTGACGCAGATCGCCGACCGGTACGAGGGTGCGGCCGTCCGCGGTCGCGGCCTCCTGACCGGCATCGCCTTCCCGGATGCCAGCGCGGCCGGGAAGATCGCGGCGGCGGCGTACGAGCGGGGCCTGCTGGTCGAGACCTCCGGGCCCGAGGACGAGGTGCTCAAGACGATGCCCCCGCTGACCATCACCTCCGCGGAGCTCGCCCGCGGTCTTGCCGTCCTCGAGGAGGCCACCGCGGCCGTCCTCGGTGACGGTGTCCCCGCCTGACCTCCCCCGACCCGAAACGAGAGAACATGCGCGTCACCTACCTGGAAGACCTCACCGAGACCGACCGAGACGTACGCGTCGAGTCCGAGCACGGCACCTGGCGCAGCCGCCGGATCGTGCTGGCCCGCGAGGGCGTCGGCTTCTCCTTCCACGAGACCAACATCCCCGCCGGGACGACGAACGAGTTCTGGTACGCCAACCACATCGAGTGCGTCTACTGCGTCGGCGGTGAGGGCGAGCTCCTCGACCGCGAGACCGGGGAGACGTACGAGATCCGTGACGGGATGTGCTACCTGCTCGACCAGAACGACAGGCACACCGTCACCGCCAAGACCGACCTGCGTCTGATCTGCACCTTCAACCCGCCGGTCACCGGCCGGGAGGTGCACGACGAGAACGGCGTCTACCCGCTCCTCACCGAACCCGACGCCAGCAACCCGACCGAGGAGGTAACTGCATGACCGCTGCAATCGAACACGTCGAGGACGTGTACCCCACCCGTCTCGCGGAGGGCTTCAGCACGCTCCCCCGCCAGGACGAGGTCGTCTGGGGCACCGCGGCCGACGGGCCGATGGACCAGCAGACGCTCGACTCCTACGACGAGCGCGGCTACCTGACCGTCCCCGACCTCGTCACGCCCGACGAGGTCGCCGAGCTGCGCGCCGAGCTGCACCGCCTCAGCAACGACCCCGAGACGCGGGCCGATGAGCGCACCATCATCGAACCCGCCTCGCAGGAGGTGCGCTCGATCTTCGAGGTGCACAGGACCAGCGACCTCATCGCCCGGCTGGCGGCCGACCCGCGCGTGGTCGGCCGGGCCCGGCAGGTCCTGGGCTCGGACGTCTACATCCACCAGAGCCGGATCAACTTCAAACCCGGCTTCGGGGGCGGTGACTTCTACTGGCACTCCGACTTCGAGACCTGGCACGCCGAGGACGGCCTGCCCCGGATGCGGACCGCCAGCATCTCCATCTCGCTCACCGACAACCACTCCTTCAACGGGCCGCTGATGATCATGCCCGGCACGCACAGGACGTATGTCTCGTGTGGTGGCGCCACCCCTGAGGACAACTACAAGTCCTCGCTGGTGATGCAGGGCGCCGGAACCCCGGACCAGGGGACCATCACGAAGATGGCCGACGCCTACGGGATCGACGTGCTCGCCGGCGCCGCCGGCAGCGCGGTCATGTTCGACTGCAACTGCATGCACGGCTCCAACGGGAACATCACGCCGTACCCGCGCTCGAACGTCTTCCTGGTGTTCAACAGCGTGGAGAACACCGCGGTCGAGCCGTTCTCGGCCCCGAGGCCGCGGCCCGCGTTCATCGGGGCGCGCGACTTCACCCCGGTGGGCTGACCGCCCTGCGGCGCCCGAGCTGGTGCGGCGTACGTCTGCCTGGTCTTTGCCTACCCCTAGGCTGAGCCCATGACACGCACCCGCGCCTTCTCGGGCGCCATGACCGGCGCGGCACTGCTCCTCCTGTCCCTGGCCCTGACCGCCTGCGGTTCGAGCAAGGACTACGTGCAGGAGAAGACGGTCGAGCGGATCGCGACCGAGCAGCTCACCAACGCCATCGGCGTCACCCCCGAGGGCCTCGACTGCCCCGGTGATCTCGAGGGCAAGGTCGGCACCGAGATGACCTGCGTCCTCACCTCCGAGGGCGAGAAGTACGACGCGATCATCACCGTCGACGACGTCGACGGCGGCCGGGTCCACTTCCAGATCGACGTGCCGCCCAACGCCACGGAGTGAGCCCACAGAGTCCTCTGAGCAGATAGCCTGTTGAATCGTGTCCCCTCATGCGAGGCCCTTCTTCGACCATGTCGCGCGCGTGTGCGACGGAACTCCCTACAAGGCGACCGAGACGGCGCGCGGCTTCGACGTGGAGCTCGACCTGGCCGACGAGCGCTGGCACGACACCCTGATGGCCGCCAAGCTGCACTGGGTCTTCACCTACCACGTCTCGATGCCGACCCGGAGCTCGTACGCGATCATCGAGGACACCCGCAGCCTCGTCTGGTTCGGCGACGTGCCCCACACACAGAGGACCGGCGTACGCCGCATCGAGGCCGATGACGAGCAGACTGACCAGGGCGTGTGGACCGTGCACGACCCTGAGGCCGTCCCCGACACGGACCAGTACCGTTACGACGCCGAGGAGGGGCGCACGCTGATCACCAGCGTCGCCCGGCTCTACGCGCTGCAGCAGCGCGGCGCGCGGCACGAGGGGGCGGGCTTCTCCGTCGCCGTCGGCCTGGTCGTGACGCTCTCGGTGATCGCGACCGTGATCGGCGTCGCGGTGATTCTCAACCTGCTCGGGACGTTCGGCGCGCCTTCGTAAACACCTCGCAAACACTTTGTGTGATGCTGGCCCGCATGGATCCGATCGGCGAGGCGAAACGGCAGTGGATCGCGCACGGCTGGGCCGATGCCGCCGACGGGATGGCACTGGTGACCTCGCTCGTGCGCGTGCACCAGCTCGTCATGGAGCGCGTCGACGCCGCGCTGCGCCCCCACGACCTCTCCTTCGCCCGCTACGAGGTGCTCCGCCTCCTCTCCTTCACCCAGGACGGCCAGCTCCCGATGGCCAAGCTCGGCTCCCGCCTCCAGGTCCACCCCGCCTCGGTGACCAGCGCCGTCGCCCGCCTGGAGAAGCAGGGCTTCGTACGCCGCAGCCGCACCGCCGACGACGGGCGCGTGGTCCTCGCCGCCATCACCGACGCCGGTCGCGAGGCGGTCGAGGCGGCCACGATCTCGCTCAACAGCGAGGTCTTCGAGAAGCCTGACATCGAGGACGTACCCGGTCTGACCGCGCTGCTCACCCAGCTCCGCGCGGCCTCGGGGGATGCCGTCGGCTGAGACGCCGACGTCGCGTACTGGCAAGTACGCCAGGGACGACCTATGCTGGAATTACTTGGACGTCCAACTATTCCCTGGGAGCCCCGCCCATGTCCGACCTCCACATCCCCCAGAACCACGTACGGATCGTGACCGCGAGCAGCCTGTTCGACGGGCACGACGCGGCGATCAACATCATGCGTCGGATCTTCCAGGCCCAGGGATGCGAGGTGATCCACCTCGGCCACAACCGCTCGGTGACCGAGATCGCCGACGCCGCCGTCCAGGAGGACGCCCACTGCGTGGCGGTCTCCTCCTACCAGGGCGGCCACGTCGAGTTCTTCGAGTACCTGGTCACCGCGCTCAAGGACCGGGGCGCCGGGCACGTCAAGGTCGTGGGCGGTGGCGGCGGCGTCATCGTTCCCTACGAGATCGAGCGGCTGGCCAACTCCGGCGTCAAGATCTTCTCCCCCGAGGACGGTCAGCGACTGGGCCTGCCGGGGATGATCAACACGGTCGTGCGCGACGTCGACCGGGACCTGTGGCCGACCTTCGAGTTCGCGGCCCAGGACGTGCTGGCCGGCTGCCCCCTCTCGCTGTCGCGGTCCATCACCGCCGCTGAGCAGGGGCGGCTCCCTGCCGAGATCGCGGATCCTCTGCGCCAGGCCGACCAGGCGATCGTGCTCGGCATCACCGGCACGGGTGGCTCCGGCAAGTCCTCGCTCACCGACGAGCTGGTCCGGCGCCTGCGCGTCGACCAGGAGGACAAGATCCGCATCGGCGTCCTCGCCATCGACCCGACCCGGCGACGCGGTGGCGGCGCACTGCTGGGCGACCGGATCCGGATGAACTCGCTGGCAGCGATCAAGGACGGCGGCTCGACGACCTACTATCGCTCCCTGGCCACCCGCGGCGGTCACGAGGTGCCCGAGCACTTCGCCGACGTGCTCGCGGTGATGAAGTCCGCCGTCGACCTCGTCATCGTCGAGACGCCCGGCATCGGCCAGGGCGACACCGGGATCAGCGACTTCGTCGACGTCTCGCTCTACGTGATGACGCCCGAGTTCGGCGCCGCCTCGCAGCTGGAGAAGATCGACATGCTCGACTTCGCCGACGTCGTGGCGATCAACAAGTTCGAGCGTCGCGGGGCCGAGGACGCGCTGCGCGACGTGTCCCGCCAGCTCGTCCGCAACCGCCAGGCGTTCACCTCCTCCCCCGACGACATGCCCGTCTTCGGCACCTCGGCCGCGGCCTTCGACGACGACGGCGTCACCGCGCTCTACCAGCACCTGCGCGGCCTCCTCGCCGAGGCGGGCCTCGCGGTCAGCGAGGGCGTCCTGCCCCGCGTCTCGACCCGCCACTCGACGGGCCTGCACCCGATCATCCCCGAGAGGCGGGTCCGCTACCTGGCCGACATCGCGGGCGACGTACGCGACTACCACGCCCGCACCGTCGAGCTCGTCGCCGCGGCGCGGAAGGCGCAGGCCTACGAGATCGTGGCCGAGGACCACCCTGAGCTCGAGGCTCCCGCCAGCGAGATCCCCGATGACCTGCGGAACCAGCTCGCCTCGTGGGAGGAGACCCAGGAGACGTACGCCGCCGACGAGAGCGGCCGCACGTCGCTGGCCGGCAACTACATCCCGCGGGTGGCGACCCCCCGCTACACCGACCGCGGCGAGCTGACCCGGTTCCTGCGCAACGAGAACCTGCCCGGGTTCTTCCCGTACACCGCGGGCGTCTTCCCCTACAAGCGGGCCAACGAGGACCCGGCGCGGATGTTCGCCGGCGAGGGCGACCCGTTCCGCACCAACCGCCGCTTCAAGCTGCTCTCCGAGGGCCAGCCCGCGACCCGGCTCTCGACCGCGTTCGACTCGGTCACTTTGTATGGCCGTGACCCCGACGTACGCCCCGACATCTACGGCAAGGTCGGCACCTCCGGCGTCTCGGTGGCGACGCTGGACGACATGAAGGCGCTCTACGACGGCTTCGACCTGCTGGCCGCGACGACCTCGGTCTCGATGACGATCAACGGACCGGCGCCGACGATCCTGGCGTTCTTCCTCAACACCGTGATCGACCAGGCGCGCGAGCGCGGGATCGACCCGGCGAAGGCGCTGCAGACGGTCCGCGGCACGGTGCAGGCCGACATTCTCAAGGAGGACCAGGGCCAGAACACCTGCCTGTTCTCCACGGAGTTCTCGCTGCGCTGCATGGCCGACATCCAGGAGTGGTTCATCGAGAACGGGGTGCGCAACTTCTACTCGGTGAGCATCTCCGGCTATCACATCGCCGAGGCCGGGGCGAACCCCATCTCCCAGCTCGCCTTCACGCTCGCCAACGGCTTCACCTACGTGGAGTCCTACCTGGCCCGCGGCATGTCGATCGACGACTTCGCCCCGAATCTGTCCTTCTTCTTCTCCAACGGGATGGACCCGGAGTACTCGGTCATCGGCCGCGTCGCCCGCCGGATCTGGGCGGTCGCGATGCGGGAGCGCTACGGCGCCTCGGAGCGCTCGCAGAAGCTGAAGTACCACATCCAGACCTCGGGCCGGTCCCTGCACGCGCAGGAGATGGACTTCAACGACATCCGCACCACGCTGCAGGCACTGATCGCGATCTACGACAACGCCCAGTCGCTGCACACCAACGCCTTCGACGAGGCCGTGACGACCCCGTCCGAGGAGTCGGTGCGGCGCGCGCTGGCGATCCAGCTGATCATCAACCGCGAGTGGGGCCTGGCGTTCAACGAGAACCCGCTCCAGGGCTCCTTCATCATCGACGAGCTCACCGACCTCGTCGAGGAGGCCGTGCTCAAGGAGTTCGACCGGATCTCCGAGCGCGGCGGCGTCCTCGGCGCGATGGAGACCGGCTACCAGCGCGGCAAGATCCAGGACGAGTCGATGCTCTACGAGCACCAGAAGCACGACGGCACGCTGCCGATCGTCGGCGTCAACACGTTCGTACGTGACACCAACGGCGCCCCCGCCGGCCCCGTGGAGCTCGCCCGTGCGACCGAGACCGAGAAGAAGTCCCAGCTCGACCGAGTCCACACCTTCCAGGCCGCCCACTCGGCCGAGGCGGAAGCCGCGATCGTACGCCTCAAGCAGGCCGCCACCTCCGACGAGAACGTCTTCGCCGCGCTCATGGACGCCGCTCGCGTCTGCTCGCTGGGCCAGGTCACCGAGGCGTTCTTCGAGGTCGGTGGGCAGTACCGGCGCAACGTCTGAGCCAGCGACTGCCCGACGAAGGAGGGCAGTCGCGTCGGCGAAGAGATCGAGCAGGCGCACGCCCGGGAGCTTGCGACCGGGCGTGACCGCCGTGTCGAGATCTACGCAGGTGCACCCCCGCCGTACGTCACCTCTTGCTGTGGGCCCCGGTCATCAGCGCAGCGAGGTCCTCGGGCTCGAGGAACGACGGCGGGGGCGGTGGTCCCCAGCTGAACAGACCATTGGCGCCCTCGAGGACCTCCGGCGTCCAGATCTCGTCCTCGGGGATGCAGTCCATGTCGGAGAAGTACTCCGAGAAGTTGCCGGCCGGGTCCTTGAGATACCAGAAGAAGTTCGAGCCGGCGTGGTGGCGGCCGAGCCCCCACACGTGGCGCTCGGGAGCGCCCTCGAGCATGGCGTGCGCCCCGCGGCCGACGTCGTCGATGTCGTCGACCTGCCAGCTGGTGTGGTGCAGGTAGTTGACCGGAGACTGCAGCGCCAGGAAGTTGTGGTGGTCCGTGGAGCAGCGCATGAACGCACCCTTGTCACCGATGTGGTCGGAGACCTTGAAGCCCAGCCCGTCGACGAAGAACCGCATCGTCGTGGCCAAGTCGGTGGTGCCGGCCACCGCGTGCCCCAACCGCCGGGGCCGGACCCGTTCCGTACGCAGCACCCCGGGCGCACGCCCCGACCGCTCGATCCGGCCGGGTCCGTTGTAGGGCGTGGCCGGCTGCGGATCCTGCCGCAACCGAGGCAGGACGCGTACCCGAACCGTGAAGCCGCTGACCGGTTCGGTGGTCAGCAGCGTGTCCCCGTCCAGGGATGCCGGATGCCCGAGACGCTGCAGGGACGCGGCGATCCGGGCGAGGTCGTCGGGGTCGTCGGCCGCGACACCCAGCTCGACGAGCCGGCGGAAGGGTGCTCGCGTGAGCTGGAGCTGGTCCCCGCCGTCCCGGGTCGCCAACGTCGCCTCGCCGCTCGGCCGGAGCCCGAAGTCGGTGTAGTAGTCCGTGGTCGCGGCGACGTCGGGGACGCCGATGGTGACATGACTGAGACGGTGCAGACTCATCGCGGTTCACTCCCGGTCGGCGTAGCCACGAAGGTCTGTCGCAGATCGCCGATCCCTTCGATCGTACTCACCAGGGTCTGGCCGGCTTCGATGAAACGTTGCGGGTCACGGCCGAGGCCGACGCCGTCGGGCGTACCGGTGAAGATCAGGTCACCCGGATACAGGGTGACGACTTTCGACAGCTCGGCGATCAGCCGGGGAACCGGTGCGATCAGGTTGCTGGTGCGGCCGAGCTGGACGTTCTCGCCGTCCAGGTCGCAGCGCAGCTCGAGGTCGTCACGGTCGGGCAGCTCGTCGGCAGTGACGAGCCAGGGACCGGTCGGCGAGAAGCCGGGGAAGGACTTCCCGAGGCCGAACTGCGGCGCCGGGCCGCTGAGCTGGGTGACCCGCTCGGAGATGTCCTGACCGACGGTGACGCCGGCTACATGATCCCAGGCATCGGCCTCGGCGACGTGGCTGGCGGTGCGCCCGATCACCGCCACCAACTCCACCTCCCAGTCGGTGTTGCCACCCTCGGGAAGCACCACCTCGGTGACCGGCCCGGTCAGGCTGCTGACGAACTTCGGGAAGACCGGCGGCAGGCCGGTGGGCGCCTCGAAGCCGGACTCGGCGGCGTGCGCGGTGTAATTGAGCCCGATCGCGAAGATCTGGCGCGGCGCCGGGGACGGGGCACCAAGCTTCGCCACCTCGAACCCGAGCGCGTTCCCCGGGTCGTCGACCCTGACGCTCAGCGCCCAGTCGAAGAAGGCCGACCAGTCCGCGAACAGGCTGGCCGGATCCGGTCCGAACCGGCCGTCGCTGGCCTTGTGGACATCGACGGCTCGCGGCTCGTCGGGGTTGTCGGTGGTGATCAGGACGGCGCGTCCGTCCAGGTTGCCGAGCTTCATGATGATTCCTTCGTGGATCGGTCAGGGTCGATCAGGGTCGGTCGAGGACGGCGCGGAGAGCGCGCTCGAGATCCTCGGCGGGGTCGTCGGTGATGTCGTGGGCCCGCCAGGCCACGTGCTGGTCGGGACGGACGAGGATGGCGCCGGCGTCGCCGACCTCACGTCGAGCCGCCCAGTCGCCGGTCGGGTCGGTGTGGTCACATCCGGGACCGATCGCCTTGACGCTGATGCGTACGCCCAGGTCAGCTGCCACCTTGCCGGCGGCGTCGGCCCAGGGTTCGCCGCCGACACCGGTGAGCAGGGCGAACTCGCCGTGACCGGCGAGATCGAGGGTCGAGCGCCGGACGCGGTCCTTCTCGACCCAGGCGTGCGGCAGCCGAGCTCCGGGATGGGTGGTCGGGTGGTGGTAGAGCTCCGGGTCTCGCTCGGGCTCGGGCCACGGCGTCCCGTCGCCGAGAACGGCGCCGGAGACGTAGCGCTGGTCGAGCTCGACGCCGTGCGCGTTGAACTGGTAGTTCTGCAGGCGTACGGCCTCGGCGAGCTGCCGGCGCCGCCGCTCCCCCTCCGGGCCGGGGGCGTGCAGGCCGTCGAGCGCCCGCTGTCCGTCCTCGGCGCTCTGCCCCGGCTCGAAGCCGAGCGCCTGCGAGATCGGCAGCATGTCCTGCACGCTCTTGAGCGCCCGGTCGACCACCTGCCGCCCGACCGGCTGACGCTCGTCGTGATAGCTGGCGAGAAGCTCCTCGCCGGCGTCGCCGCGGAGCACCATGGCGAGCTTCCACGCCAGGTTGTACGCGTCCTGCACCGAGGTGTTGGTGCCCAGCCCGTTCGCGGGCGGGTGACGGTGCGCGGCGTCGCCGGCGAGGAAGGCGCGACCGATCTGGTAGCGCTCGGCGACCATGTGGTTGATCTGCCACAGGCTGGTCGCCTTGATCCTGATGTCCACGTCGGGGTCTCCGATCGTGGCGCGGGCGCGGGCGATGACGGCTCCCTCGGAGAGGTCGGGCTCACCTTCGGTGGGGTCGTACATGAAGAGCAGGACCCACTCGGTCCAGGGCTTCACACAGATCCAGGTGCCCGACCCGACCCAGTAGTCGTTGCCGGGCTGGCACATCCAGTAGAGGGTGCCGGGACGGTAGGCGGTGTGGTCGGTGAGGTCGGCCTCGAGCCAGACGTTGGCCGCAGCGCCCAGGCCCAGCTCGCCGTCCATCGCGAAGCCGAGCTTCTCGGCGACGGTCGAGCGGCCGCCGTCGGCGCCGACGACGTACTTGGCCCGGATGGTCTCGGTACGGCCGCTCTCGCGGTGACGAACGAGGGCGGTGACACCCTCGTCGTCCTGGCTCACCTCGACCAGCTCGGTGGAGAAGCGCAGGTCGGCGCCGAGCCGCTCGGCACCGGTCCGCAGCACCGGCTCGAGGACGTGCTGAGGGACGTTGCACATCGCGCTCGGGCTGGCCAGGTCGTAGTCGGTGCGACGCTCCGGTCCACTCCCCCAGGTGAGCAGGCGAGCGATCTCCGGGTCGGCGAAGCTGGTCGCCCAGACGTTGTTCCCCATCATCTCGTTGGGCGTCGCGACCTCGCGAACCGCCTCCTCGAGGCCGAGGTCACGGAAGACCTCCATGGTGCGCTGGTTGGTGATGTGGGCACGAGGAGAGTGCGCGGTGCCGGCGTACTTCGTCACCGTGATCGCATCGACGCCGTACGCCGCCAGCAGGGCCGCCATGCTCAGGCCCGCGGGTCCGGCGCCGACGACCAGGACGTCGGTCGTGATGTCGTCCGTCATGACGCCGCCGATCCCATCGGCTCGGGCTCCGCCTCGACCAGCCAGGGGTAACGCTCCGTGTCGGCGCCGGCGTAGTCCGGGTCGAGGTAGACGAACAGCCGCTGGATCCGGCCGTCGCGGATCTCCATCACGTCGCACCAGCGACCCGCGTGCGTCACGCCGGCACGGAACTCGGTGCCGTCGGAGGTGGTGCCGGCCGAGGTGCCCTCGACCACCACGGTGTCGCCGGCGACGACGTAGTTGAAGTACGCGTAGTCGTGCTTGATCCCACCGAGCAGCGAGCCGACCTTGGCGAAGGCCTCTCGGACGGCGTCGATCCCGTCAGCGATCCCGATCTTCGGGAAGTAGACCTGGATGTGCTCGTCGAAGAGCTCGAAGAAGTCTTCACCGCGGTCGAGCCGCTTCAGGTACTCCAGGGCGAGGGCCTTGCGCGCCTCGTCCGTCATTGCCTCAGTCATGTCCAAACCCCTTTCGGCACAGGTGACTGTCATCACAGTCTGACCACAGATAATCGAAGAAACAAGAGATATTCGAAAATCTCTAAATATTCGCATCATGCTAGGGTGCTCGCATGGCGACTCGACCACGCGCAAGCACCGAGGAGGTCTACGCCCGTCTTCGCGCGGATGTCCTCGGCGGCGTCTACGCTCCCGGCGAGCGGCTGAAGTCCACGCCGCTGTGCGAGGCATACGGGGCCAGCGTCAGCGTCATTCGCGAGACCCTCTCGAGGCTCACCGAGCAGGGGCTCGTGGAGTCCGAGCCCCGGATCGGCTTCCGCGTCCGGCAGGTGAGCGTCGATGATCTGCGCCACCTGACCAGCGCCCGCATCGACATCGAGACGCTCACGCTGCGCTACGCGATCGAGCAGGGCGACATGAACTGGGAGTCCGAGGTGGTGGCAGCCCACCACCGGATGGAACGTACGCCGATGCTCACCGCCGACGCTCCGCCCCGCGTCTCCGACGACTGGGAGGTGGCCCACAGCTGCTTCCACGGCGCGCTGCTCGACGGCGCCCCGAACCCGTGGCTGCTCGGCATCGCCACCACGCTGCGTGATGCCGGCGAGTTCTACCGGCGATGGTCGCAGGTCCATGAGCCGGGGCGAGACGTCGCCGGCGAGCACCGCGAGATCCTGGAGGCGACCCTCGCCCGGGATGCCGACCGGGCCGTACGCGCGCTCACCCAGCACTATCAGCACACGGCCGACATCCTCGAGCGAGCCCTCGCCGAGCGCGACACGGCTCGGCACACCTGACGTGCGGATCGTCAGTCTGGTCCCCTCGATCACCGAGGCGCTGGCATCGGTACACCCGGACGCACTGGTCGGAGCCACGGACTGGTGCACCCGTCCTGCCGACCTCGAGGTGACCCGGGTTCGCGGCACCAAGAACCCGAATCTCGGTCTCATCCGCGAGCTCGAGCCGGACCTGGTGATCGCCAACAAGGAGGAGAACCGGGAGCTCGACGTCCGCCGGATGCGCGAGGCCGGCATCCGGGTCGAGGTCACCGAGATCGAGAACGTCCCGGCGGCCGTCGCGACCTACGAGCGGCTCTTCGACGACCTTCTCGGCTGGGACCGCCCGGACTGGCTGCTGGAGGCCCGCCGGCTCTGGTGCGAGCCGCTCCCCCGGGTCACTCGCCGGGTCGTGGTGCCGATCTGGCGGGACCCCTGGATGGTGGTCGGCTCACGGACGTTCACCGGAGACCTGCTGCGGCGGCTGGGCTGGGAGAACGTCTTCGGCGAGCACGCGGACCGCTATCCGCACGTCGACCTGGTCGAGATCGACGGTGCTGGTGCCGATGTCGTGCTGCTCCCTGACGAGCCGTACGTCTTCACCGCCGAGGACGGCCCGGAAGCCTTCACACGGCCGCCGACCGAGCTGGTCAGCGGCCGGCTGATCACCTGGTACGGGCCGAGCCTCCTCGAAGCGCATCGGTGGGCAGCCGGCTGATCGCGGGCACCTGAGCCAGGCCGTTGACCACGACCGAGAAGACCAGCAGGGCGAGCGCCCATCCCGGGTGACCGGCGTCGAGGAGCGCCAGCGAGGCGAGCACGAAGACGATCACCTTGGCGACCGGCCGGACGACGGGACCACCGCGAGGCGCCTTCGGCGAGGCGAAGGCCCACCAGACGAACATCGCCACCAGGGGCAGCAGCCAGACCAGCAGCCAGCGCGGATCGTGCTGCCAGCCCCATACCCCGAAGGCAGCCATCGCCAGCAGCTCGTCGAGGAACACCAGAGTCAGCACGGACCATCCGAACACCTTCATCCTCGGCCTCAGCCCGCCGCGAGAACGGCCAGGTCACGCGCGGCATAGCGGTGGTGCTCGGCCTCCTCCGCGAGTACGACCTTCAGACAGCGGCGCACGGTGTAGTCGGCCTCGGGGTCGTTGCCGATCGGCTTGCGGGTGCAGAGCCGGTCGAGGTCCGCATCAGTGACCGTCGCGACGTAGGCCCGCATGGTGTCCATCCGGGCGAGGCGGGGCTCGAGGATCTCGTCGAGGGACGGGTCGGCGTCGACGGTGAGTCCCTGAACTCCGTCAGGCTCGCCGCCGGGACCGAAGCCGAGCGGATGGTAGGGCGCATCCTCCTCGAGGACGGGGTTGCCGAGCCACTTGTCGCTGGCGTAGAGCAGGTGCCGCAAGGTCTCGACGAACGACCACTCGTCGTCGACCCGCCGGCGGTGCAGCTCCTCGGGCATCTCCCGCACCCGGGACACCGTCGCGGTCCAGGTCTCCTCGATCGCCGTCCACGCCGCACGGATCTCGTCGGCGGTCCGCGCCTCGCGGGCCAGGACCCGGTTGGGCTCGACCCGATCGAGCTCGGCCCGGACGTACGCTGTCACGTCGACGTCGTTGACCACGATCCGCCCGATGTCCCCGGCGAGATAGACCTCGGGGCCCCAGCAGTCGACGATCTTCACCCGCTCCTCGAACCAGCAGTCCCGGATCTCCAGGCCACTGAGATCGCTCTGCCGGATCAGCGCGTCGCGGAACCGGTCCGACTCGATGTGCTCGATCCCGTCGACCTGTTCCTCAACCATGGGGCGAGTCTCTGCCCTGTCGAGCAGCAGGTCAACGGGATTCGGGCAGCGCTCAGCAGTGGGCGTCCTCCAACCGGATGCCCTTGGTCTCCCGCATGAGGAACACGGCGATGCCGGTGCACACGCAGAGGATCATGATGTAACCGCTCGACATCCAGCCGATCTCGAGGTTGTTGAACAGCTGGTTGAGGTAGGGCGCGGTCCCGCCGAAGACGGCGACGGAGACCGAGTAGGCGAAGCCGATCCCCTGTGTGCGGATCCGAGTGGGAAACGCCTCGGACATGATCGAGGACAGGATCGACCCGGGCGCGGCGATCACGACGAGGGCGATGCCCGACGCGACGAGCAGCGTCCATCCGGCAGGCCCGATCAGCGCGGTGAGCGGAAGCTGCAGCACCGTCATGATGACCGCGAAGCCGATCATGACCGGCCGACGCCCGATCCGGTCAGAGAGCCTGCCCCAGAACGGCAGCGCTGCCAGCCCGAGGAGCTGTGCACCGACGGTCACCCAGTAGGCGGTGTTGGGAGCCATGCCCTGCCCGATGGCATAGGTCGAGACGTACGAGGTCCAGGTGTAGTGCGCGGCGGTGATACCGGACGTCATGGCGACGACGAGGAGGATCGCCCGGACGACCCGACCACGGGGCAACGGCGCCACCTCAGCGTCCGCCTTGTCACTGGACTCGAAGACATCGCTCTCGTCCATCGTGCGCCGCAGCCACAGCGCCGCGAGCGCGAGCAGCGCACCGAGCAGGAAGGGGATCCGCCAGCCCCACGCGGCGACGGCGCTCTCGGAGAGAACGGTGGTGACGACACCGCCGACGGTGTAGGCCACGACCGAGCCGCCGAAGATCGCGGCGAAGACGATGCTGCCCCACAGACCGCGTCGCTCAGACGGCGCGATCTCGGCGATGTAGGTGTTCGCCGTCGCCGACTCACCACCATGGGCAAACCCCTGTGCGACGCGAGCGAGCAGCAGGATCGCGGAGGCGCCGACCCCAATCGAGGAGTACGTCGGCATCAGCCCGATGACCAGGCTGCCCGTCGCCATGGTGAGCATGGTCGTGACCAGGACGAACTTGCGGCCCTTGCGGTCCGCGATCCGGCCGAACACGAGGCCGCCGAGCGGCCGCATCAGGAAGCCGACCGCGAACACGGCGAACGTCGAGAGCAGTGCCGAGACCGGGTCGGCGTTGTTGAACATGGCAGCGGCGATGAACGGCGCGAACACGGCGTACGCGCTCCACTCGTACCACTCCATGACGTTGCCGACGCTGCTGGCGAGCATGGACTTGCGCTTGGACCGGAGCGTACCGCTCGTCGCGTGGGCCGGCGTCGTGCCGGCGGTGTGGTGGGTCACCGTTCTCTCCTCGGGATGGGGTTGGGGGCGGCGCTGCGAACAGCGCGGAACGTCATCGGCTGGCCAGGTCCGCGTACGCCTGGGCCCGCTCGAGCAGCAACGGCACGCCGGACCCGAGACCGGCGGCGTAGTCGTCGCCGGGGCGTTCGCCGGCGAGCCAACGGGTGTACATGGCCTCGCAGAAGATGGCGGCCTTCCACAAGGCGAGCGCCTGGTACCAGGGCAACGGGGTCAGGTCGAGGCCGGTGCCTGCGGCGTACCGCTCGGCGAGCTCGGCCGAGGCGACGTAGCCGCGGCCGGCGGTCACCGGCGTCAGGTGGAGCGGCGTGGCCGCGACGCCCGGTTCCGACCACGAGGCGGTGAGATAGCCGAGGTCAGCGAGGGGGTCGCCCAGCGTCGCCATCTCCCAGTCCAGGACGGCCAGCACCCGAGCGGGTGCGTTCCGGTGCAGCATGAGGTTGCCGAGCCGGTAGTCACCGTGGACGAGCGCGGTGCCCTGAGTGCGCGGCACCCTGGACCCCAGCCAGCCCGCGAGGGCGCCGACCTCGGGGAGACTGCGCCGGGAGTTGACCTCCCACAGACCGGCGAAGCGGCGTACCTGGCGCTCGAGGTAGCCCTCGGGGCGGCCGAGTCTCGCCAGCTCGCCGCCGGCGACGTCGATGGCGTGCAGCCGGAGGAGGGTGTCGACCAGCGCGCGGCAGGTGGCGGCCCGCTCGACCGAGGCGTTCAGCGCGTCGGGCACGCGGTCGGTGAGCACCTCACCGTCCAGCGCCTCCATGAGGTAGAACGGCACACCGAGCACGGACTCGTCCTCGCAGACCGCGAGGATCTCCGGCACCGGAACACCCTCGGGGCGGAGCAGCTGCTGGATCCGCGCCTCGCGGACCATGTCGTGAGCCGAGCGCGGGAGCGGCGGCCGCGGCCCGCGCCGAAGGACCATCTCGATGCCCCCACGGCGGAGCAGGTACGTCACATTCGACTGCCCGTCGCCGATCCGCTGCCACTCGACCGGTCCCTCACCGAGGTCGTGCGTGTCCAGGAACGCGGCCACGGAGTCGAGGACCAGCAGCGGCGGGTGCGGCAGCGACACGGCGTCCTCGTGGCGCTGCACTACCTCGACGCCGTCGGGTTCGGCACACGTCGCGATGACGGCGCTCACGTCGGCTCCTCGGCATGCACGGTCGCTTCGCCACGGAAGGGTTCCCCCGCCGCGATCTCCTTGCGCCGGTGCCCGGAGGCACGACGGGAGATCGCCCACTTGTGGGTCTCGTTGGTGCCGTCGTAGATGCGGAAGGGGCGGACCTCGTTGAGGTACTGCGCGAGCGGCAGCCCGTCGGAAACCCCGTCGCCGCCGGTCAGCTGCACGGCACGGTCAATGACCCGGTAGATCGCCTCGGAACAGTGCACCTTGGCGATCGAGGACAGCGCGGACCCTGCCCGCGGATCGCTCTCCAGCAGGCCGGCGGTCTTGGTGATGATCGCGTCGGACGTCTCGAGGTCGATGACCGACTCGGCGATCAGGTTCTGGGAGATCCCGAGCTCGTTGAGCCGCGACCCGAAGACCTCGCGCGTCTCCGCCCGGTCGAGGGCGATGTCGAGCGAGCGCCGGGCGAGTCCCAGCCATCGCATGCAGTGCGTGAGCCGCGCGGGCCCGAGCCGCACCTGGGCGTGACGGAAGCCCTCCCCGACCTCGCCGAGCACTGCGTCGTCGCCGACCTCGCAGTCCTCGAGGTAGACGTGCGGGTGTCCCCCGTCGATGTAGCGGTCGACCGTGTGGATGGGCTCCCCGACACGGATGCCCGGGTTGTCCATGTCGACCAGCAGCATGGTCGCGCCACCGTCCTCGTTGCGGGCCATGACGATGCAGAACGCGGCACCGATCGCACCGGAGATGAATCGCTTGTGGCCGTTGATCACCCAGCGGTCGCCGCGGCGAACCACGGTGGTCTGCAGCGCAGCCGGGTCGGACCCGGCCCCCGGGTGCGGCTCGGTCATGCCGAAGCACGACCGCACCTCGCCGGCGGCCAACGGAGCGAGGTAGCGCCGCTTCTGCTCCTCGGTCGCGATCAGCTCCAGCATGTGCACGTTGCCCTCGTCGGGTGCCATACAGTTCAGGACGCTCGGGCCGATCGGCGAGTAGCCGGCCTCCTGGAAGATCGGCGACCAGTGCCGCAGCGGCACACCCTGGCCCCCGAACTCGACAGGGACGTGCGGCGCGAACACCGCGGCCTCGCGGGCCGCGGCCATCAGCTCGTCGCGGACGTCTTGCGGCATCCGCTCGCCCGGCGCCGGCTCGCGCGGGATCACGATCTCGCGGATGAAGGCGCGGGTGCGTACGCGCAGGTCCTCCACCTCGGCGGGCAGAGCTGCGGCGTCGTTCATGGGTTTCCTCCCTGGTCACGCAGGACATTGCGACGGATCTTCCCGGTCTGGGTCTTGGGCAGCTCGTCGATGACGACCACCCGGCGGGGCGCCTTGTACGCCGCCAGGCGCTCGCGGGCGAACGCGATCAACTCCTCGGGCGTCACCTGCGCGCCCGCCACCAGCGAGACGTAGGCGACCACGCTCTCGCCGCGGTACTCGTCAGGCTCACCTACGACCGCTGCCTCGCGGACCGAGTCGTGCTCGTAGAGCGCGTCCTCGACCTCGCGCGGCCAGACCTTGTAGCCGGAGACGTTGATCTGGTCCTTGAGCCGGTCGACCAGATAGACCCAGCCGTCCTCGTCGATGATGGCGACGTCGCCGGTACGCAGCCGGCCCTGCGGCATCGCATGCTCGGTGGCCTCCGGCCGGCGCCAGTAGCCGGGCACCACCTGTGGGCCGGCCAGCTCGAGCTCACCCTGCCCGCCGGGCGCCAGCGGGTTCCCGTCGGCGTCGACCACCCGGGCCTGCATCCCCGGCAGCGGCACACCGATGGGCAGGGTGCCGCTCGGCCCGTGCACAGGAGCGCGCACTCCGGGCGGCACGGCGATCACGGCCGAGGAGGTCTCGGTCATGCCGTACCCGTTGTGGATGTAGTGCCCGAAGCGCTCCTCGAATCGCTCCACCGTGGCCGGCGGGATGGGCGCTCCCCCAGAGTAGAGCCGCTTGGCGGTCGCGAAGTGCTCGGCGCTCGCCTGCGGCAGCGCCGCGATGGCGTTGTACGCCGTGATCGACCCGATCGTGGAGGTGACGCCCTGCTCGGCGAATGTCTCGAGGGCGACCTCGGGGTGGAACCGGCCGGCCAGTGCCAACGTCGCGTCCGAGAGCAGCGCGACGGCGGCGTTCACGACCGCGCCCGTGATGTGGAACAGCGGCGCCATCCCGAACACGACATCCCCCGGCTCGATGCCGGTCCAACGGGCGTACGTCGAGGTGACGGCAAGAAGGTTGCCGTGCGTGTTCATCGCGCCCTTGGGTGGACCGGTCGTCCCGGAGGTGTACGTCAGCAGCGCGATGTCGTCGCGGGTCAGGTCGATCGCGGCGGGCCGTAGGCCACGGCACTCCTCGACCAGTGCGACCAGATCACCGTCGGGGGCAGCTGGAGCGCGCTCGACGGAGGGCAGGACTCTGGGGTCGTTACGGGTCTGATAGTCCGCCGGCGAGGTGCTCACCGTCCAGCTCACGCTGCTGCCGGCCAGCGTCGCGAGCGTCTCGGCGACGTCCTCGCCTGCACAGACGAACCCTGTCGCCTCGGCGTCATCGACCAGTCGGCGCAGCTCCTGGCGCCGGTACATCGGGTTCAGGACCAGCGCCGTCGCACCGAGCTTCCACAGAGCGAGCAGCACGACGGCGTACTGCGGGATGTTCTGCAGGTAGACACCCACCCGGTCACCGCGCCCGGTCCCGAGACCCGCGAAGGCCACGGCCAGCGCGTCGGACTCCTCCTCCAGCTCGGCCGCGGTGAGGCGACCGTCGAAGTAGGTGAGCGCCACTCCGTTCGGGCGGCCAGCGACGCGCTCACGCCAGGCGGCGACCAACGACTCGGGCCTCGACTCGGGGCGGGCTTTCTCGGTCTGCACGGATCCCTCCTTCCCGACCGATCGATCGCTCGGTCGGGTGCTACTGTGGTGTGCGTCACGCACGGTGTCAAGAGGGATATGGTTCGCAATCGGGAAAGGGGCACGCAGATGAGCCTGAGCGGGACCGTGGACGAGACCAGCGAGGCTGGCAGCGACTGGCGGGATTTCTCCCACCCACCGCTGCCGCCGATCCTCGACGCCGCGCTGATGACGTTCATCGGGCACGGCTACCACGGCACGACCATCCGCCAGCTCGCCGCCGCAGCAGGACTCTCCGTACCCGGCCTCTACCACCACCACGCGTCGAAGCAGGGGCTTCTCGTGGCCATCTGCGAGACCGCGATGGCGGACCTGTGGGAGCGGAGTCGATCCGCGCTCGCCCAAGCAGGAGACGATGTCGTACGCCGCCTGGACCTGCTGACCGAGTGCCTGGTCCTCTTCCACGCCCACCGTCCCGAGCTCGCGTTCATCGCGGCCAACGAGCTCCGCAGCCTGCAGGCCGACGCCCGCGAGACGCACATCGCCGCCCGCGACCGCCAGCAGCGTCTGATGGACGACGTCGTCGTCACCGGAACCGAGCAGGGCGTGTTCAGCACCCCGTATCCCCGCGACGTGAGCCGCGCGGTCGTTACGATGTGCACGGGCGTCGCCCAGTGGTATCGGCCCCGTGGCGAGCTCTCCCCCGCCGACCTCGCCACCAGGTACGTCATCATGACGCGGATGACCGTCGGTGCCCCGATGGACGTCGCGGCGGGGTGAGACGAGCCGCGACTATGCTGCTGCGGCGTGACTGAGAATCTGCGCATCGAGCGGCACCCCGGTGTCGTCCACGTGACCTTCGAGCGGCCCGAACGGCACAATGCGTTCACCCAGGCGATGTACGCCGGGCTGCACGATCTCTGCGATGAGCTGGCCTCGGACACGTCGGTGAAGGTCTTGGTCCTGCAAGGGGCCGGCGGCCGCGCCTTCGCTGCCGGCAACGAGATCTCCGACTTCCTGAAGCAGGACGCCGTGGCGTACGAGGATTGGATTCGAGAGCTTCTCGGCAAGCTGTACTCACTGCCGCAGGTCACCATCGCCGCCGTCGACGGCGTCTGCGTCGGTGGCGGCCTCGCTGTTGCCACGCACTGCGACCTGCGAGTCGCGACGCCGCACTCGCGCTTCGGCTACCCCATCGCCAAGACGCTCGGCAACGCGCTCGCGGCACCGATCGTCTACCGGTGCGCAGCGGTTTTCGGAGAGCCGCTCACCCGGGAGATGCTCCTCGGGGCCCGCCTCGTGGGAGCCGAGCGCGCCTACTCCGTCGGCGCGATCACTGCCGTCACCGAAACCCTCGAGCAGGAGGTGAACGCGCTCGTCGACTCCGTGCTCGGGCTCTCCTCGGTCACTCTCGCGGCCACCAAGTCGCAGCTGGCGGGCTACTCCGCACGCGTCGAGGCCGCTCCTGACGGCGACGAAGATCTTCTCCGGGAGGTCTACACGGGTGAGGACTTCAAAGAGGGCGTCCGTGCCTTCCTCGCCAAGGAGAAACCAGCTTTCCGATGACCCGCCGACCGAGCGCGACCCGGCAGCGCCCGGTGACCCATTGCTCGGAGCACCGGGCGCTGCCCGTCACCTGCCGGGGCAGGATCAGATGTGCGGCTTCACCTGGTCGGTGTAGATCTTCTCCAGCGCCGCCTTCAGGCTGTCCATCTCCGTCTGGACGTCCTTGTTCTCGGTGAGGATCGAGGCCATGTGGTTGGCCATCTCCAGGTCGCCACCGGGCAGGAAGACCCGGGCGTAGTCCTGCGAGCGGGTGTTGGGGAGCTGGTCGATCGCGACCTGGGCCTGCGGGGTCTTCTTCAGGATCGCGGCGGGGTCGGCGGACTTGCGGATCGGCACGTAGCCGGTCGCCTCCGAGAACTTGATCGCCTGCTCGGGCTCGGTGAGGAACTTGATGAAGGTGCCGGCAGCGAGCTGCCGCTCGGGGCTGATGTCCTTCGGGATGCCGACACCGGAGCCGCCGGTCGGGCAGATCCGCTCGGCCTCCGCCGGCCCGGCCGGCAGCGGCGCGACACCGACGTCGAACTTCGCCGAGGTGATCGCGTTGATCAGGTCACCGGTCGAGCCCACGGTCGCACTGGCCACGCCCGCGGCGAAGTCCTGGATCTGGTCGACGCCGGCGACCCCGGCGACCTTGTCCTTGTAGACCCAGTCCTTGAGGAAGGAGAGCGCCTCGACCGACGTGGCCGAGTTGCAGGTGATGTCGAAGGACTCCTCCTTCGACCACCCGCCGCCCCAGCCCCAGAGGTTGTTCTGCAGGGTCCAGCCGGCGTAGCCCGCCAGGGCCGGGAACTGGAAGGCGAACTTCGCGCCGCTGGTCGCGGCGAGCTCGGTCTTCCACTCGCCGAACTCCTCCCAGGTCTGCGGGCCCTGGTCGGAGAGGCCGGCCTTCTTCCAGTGGTCCTTGTTGTAGTAGAAGAGCGGCGTCGAGCGGGCCCACGGAACCGCCCAGTGGGCGTCGTCGTAGAGGTAGTCACCGAGCAGCGAGTCGACGTAGTCGCCGGTGTCGAACTCGAGCGCCTCGAAGAGGGAGTCGAGCGGGATGATCTGGTCGTTCATCATGTAGCGGAACCACCACACGTCCGACAGGTTGATGATGTCGGGCAGGTCGCCGCCGGTCTGCGCGGTCTGGAACTTCTGCGCGATCTCCTCGTAGTCCGCCCCGGCCGTGACGAGCTTGACGGTGATGTCGGACTGGGAGGCGTTGAAGGCGTTGACGATCTCGGTGCTGACCTTGATCGAGTCACCCGGGTTGGAGGTCCAGAAGGTGATCTCCTTGGCCGGCTTCACGCCACTGAAGTCGATCTGCTCGACTGCGCTGGCGCCGCCGCCACCACCGCTGGTCGACGGGCCCCCACCGCAGGCGGAGAGCGCCGCCGCGGAGATGCCCAGGGCGCTGAGGCCGAGGAATCGTCGTCGGTCCAGGATCAGACCCGAGCGATGCAGGTTGGACGAGGTGTTCATGAAGCATCCTTTCCCTGTTGTGCCAACTGTGGGCTGAGGACGTCAGCCTTTGACGCCGCCTTGGGTGAAGCCGTTGACGATGTGACGCTGCAGGAACGCGAAGAGGACGAGGATCGGCAGCAGCACCATCACCGTGCCGGCCATCAGGACGCCGAACGAGCTGGCCGCGGACTCGCTGTTCTGCAGCAGCGTCAGACCGCGCGGCAGCGTCATCATCTCCGGATCGGTGATGATGATCAGCGGCCACAGGTAGTCGTTCCACTCGTAGACCACGTTGACCAGGGCCACGGTCGCGATCGACGGCAGCGACATCGGCACCACGCAGTGCCACAGCCTCCGCCAGTGGCCGGCGCCGTCGAGGTGAGCCGCCTCGATCACCTCGTAGGGCAGCTGCATGAAGGCCTGGCGCAGCAGGAACGTACCGAAGCCGGTGCCGAGGCCCGGCAGGATGAGGCCCCAGTAGGTGTTCTCGCCGCCGAGGCTGCTGATGAAGACGTAGTTGGGCAGCGCGGTGACCTGCGGCGGCACCATCATCGTGGCGAGCACACCCCAGAAGATGTACTTCCTGCCGGGGAACTCGCAGAAGACCAGGCCGTACGCCGTCAGGATCGCCAGCAGCACCTTCAGCCCGGCACCCACGACCGTGACGATGGTGGAGTTGAGGAAGAGCCGTCCGAAGGGGACCTTCTGCGCGGCCTCGGAGTAGTTCTCCGGCTGCCAGACCTCGGGAAAGACGACCAGGTCGGTGGTCGCCAGGTCGCCGGGGCCCTTGAAGGAGGCCAGGAGCATGTAGCCGAGCGGCAGCACGACGACGAGCACCGCGAGCAGGAGCACCAGGTAGTCGCGTACGGTCAGCGGCGTCAGGGACCTGAACTGCTTCGGGCTTCGCTTCAGCCGCACCTTGCGTGAGGGAGCAGTCGTGCTCATCGGTAGTGGACCCGCCTCTCCACGACGATCAGCTGGACGAGCGTGATCACCACGAGGATCGCGAAGAGCACCGTGGACAGCATCGCGGAGTAGCCCGCCTGGCTCTGCTCCTTGAAGCCGGTCAGGTAGGCGTCGAAGATCAGGGTGCGGGCGCCGCGGCCGAGCTTGTCCATCGCGATCAGCAGGTCGAACGCCTGCAGGCTGTTGAGGATCGTGGTGACCATCAGGAAGAACGTGGTCGGCGAGAGCAGCGGGAGGGTCACCGTGAAGAACCGCCTCACCGGGCCGGCGCCGTCGAGATCGGCCGCCTCCAGCACGTCGCCCGGCACCGCCTGCAGGCCGGCGAGGTAGATGACCGCGGCGTAACCGAGGTTCTTCCAGACGTAGACGATGATCACCATCGTCAGCGTCCAGGGAGGCGAGTTGATCCACTCCGGGCTGTTCAGGCCGACGTCGCGCAGGACCGCCGAGAGCGCGCCGATGTTGGGGTCGAAGATGTAGAGCCAGGCGAGCCCGACGCCGTAGCCGGACAGGATGTAGGGCGCGAAGACCGTCGCCTGCGCGAAGCCGGCACCCGGCAGCTTGCGGTTGAGCGCCAGCGCGACACCCAGGCCCAGGGCGAGAGTGAGACCGACGGTCGCGACGGTGAAGATCGCCGTCGTGGTGAGCACCTTGCTCGCCTCGCCGGAGGTGAAGAAGTCGCGGTAGTTGCCCAGCCCGACCGGGGTCGCGAACTTCGACCCGAGCGTCCAGTTGAGCGTGGAGTAGTAGATGTTCTGGAAGAGCGGTCGATAGGTGAAGACCGCGATCAGAGCGACGTTGGGCGCAACGAACGCGACGAAGATCAGCCACTCCCGTAAGCGTCTTCCCGAGAGTGCCTGACGTGGTCGCTTGGTCGTGACGGCCGTCATACCTGGCACGATCGGTGAGTCAAGCGGCTGGGCCGGACCCCGTCAAGAGTAAAACTCTTGGTCTCGAGATTTCGTTACCGGAAACTGACCGTGAACGTCATCGTGCTACGAGCCACCGCCCGAGCAACGTGCCGTCGTGCTCGATGAGGGAACCCAACGACACCGGTACGTCCCTGGGCGGCCCGGTCACGATCCGTCGGCCGTCGCCCGCGAGGAGCTTGGGCGTGATCGTGTGGCAGAGCTCGTCGACCAAGCCGGCCTCGAGCAGCGAGCCGAGAAGGGTCGGCCCGCCCTCGCACAGCACGTGCTGCATGCCCTCCTCGTGCAGCCGGTCGACGAGCGCCGAAAGGTCGACCTCGGAGGTGCCGGCGACGTAGACGTTCTCCTCGCCGATCTCGTCGCGCGCGGCGGCCAGGCCGGGCGCTTCGGCCACCGTGGCGAGCCGGACCGCGCCGGGCTCGCAGCCACGGAGATCGTCGGGGATCCGGCCGCGGCGGGAGACGACGACGATCGGCGCGCCCTTGGCTTCGTACGTCTCGGCGATGGCGGTCCCGGCGCCGACCAGAACGGCGTCGGCGAGGTCGCGCAGGACGTGGAAGACGTCGACGTCGACGGCGTTGTTGACCGTGCCGGAGCGGCCGTCGGAGCCGGTCGCCGCACCGTCCAGCGAGCTGACCATGTTGGCCCGCAACCACCGCAGGCGGGGCGGCGCGTAGATGGCGCGCAGGCCTTCGGGGGTCGTCGGGTCGCCGTCACCGTGCAGGAGCCTCACCCCGCAAACCTAACCGCTCAGGACACCCCGCTATCTTCATCGCATGAGTTGGTTGGTTACCGGAGGCGCGGGCTACATCGGATCGCACGTCGTGCAGGCACTGCTCGACGCGGGCATGGAGCCGGTCGTCATCGACGACCTGTCCTCGGGGTTCGCGAAGTTCGTGCCCGACAACGTCACGTTCGTCGAGGCGACGCTGCTGGACAAGTCCGCGATCGAGCAGGCGATCTCCAACCACGGCGTCGAGGGAGTCATCCACCTCGCCGGTTTCAAGTACGCAGGCGTGTCGGTGCAACGGCCGCTGCACACGTACGCACAGAACGTGACCGGCACCGCCAACCTGCTCGAGGCGATGACGGCCACCGGTGTCGACGCGCTGGTCTTCTCCTCCTCCGCCGCGACCTTCGGCACCCCCGACGTCGACCTGGTCACCGAGACCACGCCGACCAACCCGGAGAGCCCCTACGGCGAGTCGAAGCTGATCGGCGAGTGGCTGATCGCCGACGTGGCGCGCTCCGAGGGGCTCTCGCACACCAGCCTGCGCTACTTCAACGTCGTCGGGTCCGGTAGCAAGGACCTCTACGACACCAGCCCCCACAACCTCTTCCCGCTCGTCTTCGACGCGCTGGCCAAGGGCAAGACGCCGCAGATCAACGGCGACGACTACCCGACCCCCGACGGCACCTGCGTACGCGACTACGTGCACGTCGCCGACCTCGCCCACTCCCACGTCGTCGCCGCCAAGCGGCTCGCCGAGGGCAAGGACCTCGAGCCGGTCTACAACCTCGGCTCGGGCGACGGCTCCTCCGTACGTCAGATCATGGACGCCATCCGCGAGGTGACCGGCATCGACTTCGAGCCGATCATCAAGCCGCGTCGTCCCGGCGACCCCGCCCGCATCGTCGCCACCGGCGAGCTCGCCCGGCGCGACCTCGACTGGGAGATGCGCCACGACCTGCGTTCCATGGTCGCCACCGCCTGGGAGGCCCGCCAGGCTGCCGGGGCCGACTACCCGAGCTGACCCTTCGACAGGCTCAGGACATCGCCTCGGGCGGGATGTTCACCGAGGCAACTCGGTCTGCGCTCGCTTCCCTGGTGGAACTCCACGAAACCAGCGACGGCTCACCGAGTTACCTCGGTGAGCCGTCGGGCGTACAGGGCCAGGATCAGGCCTTCTTGGCAGCCGTCTTCTTGGCCGGGGCCTTCTTGGCGGGAGCCGGCTTCGCGGCCGGAGCAGCCTCGGCCTTGGGAGCCTCGGTCTTCGGGGCCTCAGCCTTGGGGGCCTCGGCCGGGGCGTCAGCGGTCTCGGCCTTCTTGAACTTCGCGACGAAGGTCTCACCGCGGGTGGCGAGCTTGTCGTAGGTGCCGGTGGCGGAGCCGGTGGTCTCGTCGAGCTTGGCCTTGACGGTGGTCTTGACCTTCTCGGGGAGCACGGCGTACTGCTCCTTGGCCAGGGCCGGGAGCGTCTTCGGGTCGAAGCCGGTCACGGTGGTCTTGGCAGCGGTCGCCTTCTCGGTCGCCTGGGTCCGGTACTCGGTGGCCTTCTCGGTCGCCTTGGAGCGGGCGTCGGTCAGCTTGGTGGTCGCCTCGGAGCGGTAGTCGTCGACCTTCTTCTGCAGGTCGGTGGCGTAGCTCTTGACGGTCTCGTAGGCGAGGTCGGCAACGCCGGCGACGGCGTTGAGGGGCTTGGTGGTCTCAATCTTGGGCAGCGTGGGCATCTGGGTTCTCCTCGTGATGGGGTTCAGCGGTTTCATCGGCGGCCGGCGCATCGTCGGTGACACGACTGTTGAGAGCAAGGAACGAGTGATAGACGTCGAGCAGCGAGTGCTTCTGCCGCTCGGTCAGGTTCGGGTCGGCGAGCACCGCGAGCTCCACGGATCCCCCGACGTTGGAGTCGGGGCTGAGGATCCCGGCACGGACATAGACCTGCTCCGCCGAGATACGCAGCGCCTTGGCGATCTGCTGGAGGACCTCGGCCGATGGCTTGCGCAGACCGCGCTCGATCTGACTGAGGTAGGGGTTGGACACACCTGCTTGGTCGGCGAGCTGACGCAGTGACATCTCAGCCGAGATCCTCTGTTCCTTCAGATACTCGCCGAGCGTGCCGACCGCACTCGTGACCTTGCTCTTGACCATGACTCCAGTGTGCTAACAATTGCTAGCAAACACAAGCCCTGGGCAACCGAAGTGACACACATCACCCACTAATTACCTCATCAACCGGCGAAAACACCCGGCGCCACGGCACTCGCGCCTCGCTAGCATTCCGCTAGCAAATCACAGAAGCGCGCGGATCTCCCCCACCCGGCGCCCACCGCCGAGGATCGGCGCGTCCCCGGTCGCACGCAACGCGTCGGCGTCGACCCCGTCCAAGTCCCCGACCCCGTCCCGCAGCAGCGCGGCGGCCATCACCGCCGCCCGCGCCCGGTCACCGCCGTCGTCGGCCTTCAGCGCCCACGCACGGCCGTCGGGTAGCGCGACGGCATAGACGGCCTCTGCACCCAGCTTGCCGATCAGCCCGGGTACGGCCCGGTGCAGCGCGACCTCGTCGCGGGTCGTGCCCGAGACGTACTCGGGGTGGGACCGGATCGCCTCGGCGACCCGCGCGCCCGGACCGTCGATCGCCGAGCCGATCGTCGAGAACGCTCGCGCCAGCCCGGTCAGCGAGGCGGACAGGGCCGGTGCCCCGCAGCCGTCGACAGTGGCGTACGCCGCCTCGCCGGTGCACGCCTCGAGCACCTCCTGGATCCCCACCTGGAGCGGGTGCTTCGGGTCCAGATAGCCCTCCAGCGACCAGCCGGCCGCGACGCAGGTGGCGAGCATCGCGGCGTGCTTGCCGGAGCAGTTCATCGCCAGCCGGGTCTTCGGCTCGCCGCGACGGAGCGCCTCCTCCCGCGCCTCGACGCCGAACGGGTAGTCCTCGATGTTGCCGAGCGCGGACTCGTCCAGGCCAACGGTGGCGAGGATGCGGCGTACGCCTTCCTTGTGGAACGCCTCGCCCGAGTGGGAGGCGCAGGCGAGGGCGAGCAGGTCGGGCGGCAGGTCGAGGCCGAGGATCACCATCGCGAGGGCCTGGACCGGCTTGTTCGAGGAGCGCGGCAGGATCGGCGAGTCGACGTCCCCGAGCGACCAGCTCACGGTGCCGTCGGGCGCCAGGGAGACGGCGGATCCGTAGTGGTGTCCCTCGACGAAGTCGGAGCGGATGATCTCGGCGAACGGCACAGGTGCTGGCATGGGGGCGAGACTATGTGAGAGTTGCCCCGTGTTCGCCGACCTCCTCACCCAAGAAGCGCTCAGCGTGCTCGTGGTCAGCTTCGGCATCGGCATCGTCGTCGGGCTGACCGGCATGGGCGGTGGCGCCCTGATGACGCCGGCGCTGATCTTCCTCGGGGTGCCCCCGACGACCGCGGTCGCCAACGACCTCGTCGCCGCCTCGGTCAACAAGTCGGTCGGCGCCGCGGTGCACTGGCGCCACGGCTCGCCCAACATCAAGCTGGCGACGTACCTGATCATCGGCTCGGTGCCGTGCGCGTTCCTGGGCACCTTCGTCCACAAGCTGGCGCCGGGCGACACCGACCACTTCCTCAAGCTCGTCCTCGGTGGGGCCCTGCTGTTCGCGGCGGCGTCCTACATGTTCCGGATGTACCTGCAGCTGCGCCTGGTCACCGGCGGCAACGAGGCTCCCGAGGAAGACCCGCGCCTGAAGCCGCTGCTCACCATCGTCATCGGCGCCCTCGGCGGTCTGCTGGTCGGCATCACCTCGGTCGGCTCCGGCTCGGTCATCATGATCGCGCTGCTGCTGGTCTACCCGACCCTCTCCGCGGTGAAGCTGGTCGGCACCGACCTGCTCCAGGCGGTGCCGCTCGTCCTGGCCGCCGCGATCGGCCAGGTGCTCAACCACGGCGTCGACTGGGCGGTGCTGATCCCGCTCATCCTCGGCGGCACCCCGGGCACGTTCCTCGGCTCCCGGATGGCGCGCTGGGTCTCGCAGTCGGTCATCCGGCGCGGCATCGTCATCATGCTGACCCTCTCGGGCGCCAAGATGCTCGGCGCCGACGCCACCTTCCTGCTGCTCCTCGGCGGCGCGATGCTGCTCCTCGGCCCACTCCTGTGGGGCTTCATCCGCCAGTCGCGCGGCCTGGAGGCCTTCGACAACAACGCCGCCGCCTGGCGGCTGCCGGAGCGCTCTGAGAAGTAGTACGCCCCGCTGGTCGAGCCGCGAGGCCGCCTGCGGCCGAGCGTGTCGCTCCGGCGGCTCGACCAGCGGGGCGTCAGGCCTTCAGGTAGCGGCGTAGCGCGTCGAGGTGGTCCTCGGGCTCGAAGCCGGTGGCGGTGAGCTTGTCGAGGGACATCACCGAGTTGAGCGGTCGCGGCGCGACGCTCTCCTTGCCCGCGAAGTAGGCCTCGGTGGAGGTGGCGCCGACGTCGCCCGCGTCTCGCCCCGACAGCGAGAACACCTCGGCGGCGACGTCGCGCCACGAGCACGGGTCACCGGCGTTGGTGCAGTTGTAGACCCCGTACGCAGCCCCGGACCGCAGCAGGTGAGCGGTGGCCGCGGCGAGCGTGTCGGTGAAGGTGAGCCGGCCGATCTGGTCGTCGACCACGGTGGGCGAGACGCCCTTCTCGGCGAGGGCCGCCATGGTGCGTACGAAGTTCTTGCCGTCGCCGACGACCCAGGAGGTGCGCAGGATGTAGTGACGAGCGGCGCCGGCGACCGCGATGTCGCCGGCGGCCTTGGACTGGGCGTAGACGCCGAGGGGCGAGACCGGCTCGTCCTCGGTGTGCTCGGTGGCGGTGCCGTCGAAGACGTACTCGGTGGAGTAGTGCACCAGGGTCAGCCGGTGCTCGGTCGCGACCCGGGCGAGCAGCGCCGGGGCGGTCGCGTTGGCGGCCCAGGCGGTGCGCCGGCCGTCGGCGGTCTCGGCGACGTCGACGGCGGTGTAGGCGGCGGCGTTGAGGATGAGCTGGTAGTCGGGCCATGGCCAGGCCGCGACCGCCTTCTCGTCGGAGATGTCGAGCTCGTCGAGGTCGACCGCGTCCGCGTCCGGGAAGACCGCCACGAGGGCCCGGCCGAGCTGGCCGTTGGCGCCGATGATCAGCGTCTTCTTCGGCTTCATCGGGGTGATCTCGGCCAGGCGCGGGTTGGCCCTGTCCTTCTCCGAGATCTCGGCGGAGTCCAGTGGGATCGGCCAGGCGATCGCGGCGGTCTCGTCGGCGAGGTTGAGCGCCGGGTAGGCGAACCCGGGACGCCAGTGGTCGTTGACCAGGTAGGAGTAGACGGTGCGGTCCTCCAGCGCCTGGTAGGAGTTGCCGACCCCGCGCGGCACGAAGACCGCGGTCTCCGGGCCGATCTCGATCGAGAAGGTCGTCCCGAAGGACGACCCTTCACGCATGTCGACCCACGCCGCGAACACCCGCCCGCACGCGACGGAGACGAACTTGTCCCACGGCTCGGTGTGGATGCCCCGGGTCGCGCCACGGGCGGCGTTGAAGGACATGTTGTTCTGCACCGGCCCGAAGTCGGGGAGCCCCAGCTCCACCATCTTCTCGCGCTGCCAGTTCTCCTTGAACCAGCCGCGGGCGTCACCGTGCACGGGCAGATGGGCAACCAGCAGACCCGGGATCGGGGTCTGCTCGATGGTCAGATCCGGCACGAGATCACTGCCCCTTCACGGCGTACTTGGCTTCGGTCTCGTGCTTCAGCGGCGACCACCAGGCCTCGTTCTCCTGATACCAGGCGATCGTCGCGGCCAGGCCCTTGTCGAAGTCCTGGTACTTCGGCTCCCAGTCGAGCTCGCTGCGCAGCTTGCCCGACTCGATGGCGTAGCGGCGGTCGTGGCCGGCGCGGTCGGTGACCCACTCGATGTCGTCATCGGGACGCCCGAAGTGACGCAGGATCGCGCGGACGACGTCGACGTTGGACTTCTCGCCGTCGGCACCGATCAGGTACGTCTCCCCGATCCGGCCCTTCTCCAGGATCGTCCAGACCGCCGAGGAGTGGTCGTCGGTGTGGATCCAGTCGCGCACATTGAGCCCGTCGCCGTAGACGCGCGGCCGGCGCCCCTCGATCACCTCGGTGATCTGGCGCGGGATGAACTTCTCGACGTGCTGCCAGGGGCCGTAGTTGTTGGAGCAGTTGGAGATCGTCGCGCGTACGCCGAAGGAGCGCACCCAGGCGCGGACGAGGTGGTCGGAGCCGGCCTTGGAGGCCGAGTAGGGCGAGGACGGCTGGTAGGGGGTGTCCTCGGTGAACCGCTTCGGGTCGTCAAGGTCGAGATCGCCGTAGACCTCGTCGGTGGAGACGTGGTGGAAACGTACGTCATGGCGACGGACCGCCTCGAGCAGCACGAAGGTGCCGACGATGTTGGTCTGGACGAACGGAGCCGGGTCCGAGAGGGAGTTGTCGTTGTGCGACTCGGCCGCGTAGTGCACCACGGCATCCGACTCCGCCACCAGCGGTTCGACGACCGCGGCGTCCGCGATGTCGCCGACCACCAGCTTCACCCGATCCTCCGGGAGCCCCGCCAACGATGCCTCCGAGGAGGCATAGGTCAGCTTGTCGAGCACCGTCACGTACGCATCGGTGTTGGCCACGAGGTGGTGCACGAAGTTGGAGCCGATGAACCCGGCCCCGCCTGTCACAAGAATCCGTCTCACCGGTTCATCGTAGGCAGAATTAACCACCCGGTGGTCGCCTCGCCCCGGTGGGTTCCCTAGAACGTGGGGTGAACATCCGTAGGATCAACTGACCATGAAGGGGATCATCCTCGCCGGAGGCACCGGCTCACGTCTGCACCCGATCACTCTCGCGATCAGCAAGCAGCTGATGCCGATCTACGACAAGCCGATGATCTACTACCCGCTGACCACGCTGATGCTGGCCGGAATCCGGGACATCCTGGTGATCACGACGCCCCACGAGGCCTCCGGCTTCCACCGGCTCCTCGGTGACGGCAGCCATCTCGGCGTCAACATCAGCTACGCCGAGCAGCCCTCGCCCGACGGCCTCGCCCAGGCGTTCACGATCGGCGCCGACGTCGGCTTCCTCGATGCGAGCGCAAGCGAGGACGACAACTGTGTCGGCCTCGTCCTGGGCGACAACATCTTCTACGGCCCCGGCCTCGGCACCCAGCTGGCCCGCTTCAAGACGATCACCGGCGGCGCCGTCTTCGGCTACCGCGTCGCCGACCCGCGCGCGTACGGCGTCGTGGAGTTCGACGAGAATCGCAAGGCCGTCTCCTTGGAGGAGAAGCCGGAGAAGCCCAAGAGCCCGTACGCCGTCCCCGGCCTCTACTTCTACGACAGCTCGGTCATCGGGCACGCCCGCAACCTCCAGCCGTCCGCTCGCGGAGAGCTCGAGATCACCGACCTCAACCGGATCTACCTCGAGGCCGGCACCCTCTCGGTCGAGGTGCTGCCGCGCGGCACCGCCTGGCTCGACACCGGCACCCTCGAGGACCTCAACGAGGCCGCCAACTTCATCCGCGCCATCGAGCACCGCCAGGGCACCAAGATCGGCGCCCCCGAGGAGGTCGCCTGGCGCCAGGGCTGGCTCTCCGACGAGGAGCTCTCCGAGCTCGCCCAGCCGCTGCTGAAGAGCGGCTACGGGAAGTACCTGCTCGGGCTGCTGACCTAGGCCGAATCAGGCCTCAGCCGCGACCGCGGCCGTCTGCTCGGCGCGGCCGAAGTCGTCCTCCAGGCGGACGATGTCGTCCTCGCCCGTGTAGCCACCGCGCTGGACCTCGATGATCGAGAGCGGCTCGGCGGTCTCGTTGCAGATCCGGTGGGCCTGGCCGACGGCGACGTCGACGGACTCGCCGGGGCCAGCGATGGTGGTCACACCGTCGATGATGCAGGTGGCCTTGCCGTAGATGACCACCCAGTGCTCGGATCGGTGGGTGTGGGTCTGGTAGGAGAGGCGGCTGTTGGGCAGCACCTCGATCCGCTTGACCTTGTAGCCCGGACCGATGTCGATGACGTGCCACGAACCCCAGGGGCGGGTCTCGGAGTCACCAGCCATGATGTTGCCTCATTCCTAGACACTGAGCAGAAGACGCGACCATAACTGTACGCATCCGCGCACGGTTCATTGCGAACCGATGTTCACCGGTCCGTTACCCGCAGGTCGCCCACGGGGGCAGAACTCTTCGGCCGGAGGGCCTCAGTCGCGCCCGTAGATGTCGCGCGTGTAGACCTTGTCGGCGACATCGGCGAGCACGTCGGTGCGCCGGTTGGCGATGATCACGTCGGCCCGCTGCTTGAACTCGTCGAGGTCCTTGATGATCTCGGAGCGGAAGAACTCCGGCTCGTCGAGCTCGGGCTCGTAGATGACCACCTCGACGCCCTTTGCCTTGATCCGCTTCATCACGCCCTGGACCGAGGACTCGCGGAAGTTGTCCGAGCCGGACTTCATGATCAGCCGGTAGACGCCGACCACCTTCGGCTCACGCCGCAGGATGTCGGTGGCGACGAAGTCCTTGCGCGTGGTGTTGGCCTCGACGATCGCCGAGATGAGGTTCTGCGGGACCTCCTGGTAGTTGGCCTGCAGCTGCCTGGTGTCCTTGGGCAGACAGTAGCCGCCGTAGCCGAAGCTCGGGTTGTTGTAGTGCGTCCCGATCCGCGGGTCCAGGCCGACGCCCTCGATGATCTGGGTCGTGTTGAGTCCGTGGGTCGCGGCGTAGGTGTCCAGCTCGTTGAAGTAGGCGACCCGCAGCGCCAGGTAGGTGTTGGCGAACAGCTTGATCGCCTCGGCCTCGGTGGCCCCTGTCATCAGCACCGGTACGTCGGGCTCGAGCGAGCCCTCGAGCAGCAGCTCGGCGAAGCCCTTCGCGGCCGGGGAGTCGTCGCCGACGACGATGCGGGAGGGGTGCAGGTTGTCGTGGAGCGCCTTGCCCTCGCGGAGGAACTCGGGGCTGAAGAAGAGCGTCGCCTCCGGGTGCTGGTGGCGCCTGGCCGCGATGTAGCCGACCGGGATGGTCGACTTCACCACGATCGCCGCATCGGGCGCGTAGCTCGCCGCGTCGGCGATCACGCCGTCGACGCTGGAGGTGTCGAAGTAGTTCGAGGCCTCGTCGTAGTTCGTCGGGGTGGCGACGATGACGTACGCGGCGCCCGCGTAGGCGTCCTCCTTGTCGAGGGTCGCACGCAGGCCGAGCTCCTTGGTGGCCAGGAAGCTGGTGATCTCGGCGTCCTCGATCGGGGTCCTGGCAGCGTTGACCAGGTCGACCCGCTCCTGGGAGATGTCCAGCACGACGACGTCGTGCTTCTGGGCGAGCAGGACGGCGAGCGACATCCCGACGTAGCCCACGCCGACAACGGTGATCTTCATGTTCGGCACTGTAAGCAGCGGTTCGAGACCGGTCACAGCATATGAACCAGCGATGTTCCCGTACGGGAACATCGAGGTAAAGTGTTCATCGTGCCGTCGCCGTACCTGACCTCACCGGCCGCCTTCGGGTCGGCCGTGCGCTCCGCCCGGCGCCGTGCCGGCCTCACCCAGAGCGACCTGGCCCACCGGGCCGGGGTGGGCCGGCGGTTCGTGGTCGACGTCGAGTCCGGCCACCCGCGCGCCGAGCTCGGCAAGGCCCTCGCGCTGCTGGAGGTCCTCGACGTCTACCTCGCCCCCACGCAGCTCTCCCCGATCGCCCCACCCCTGGAGGACGTCGACCTCGACGCCGTCCTGGCCCACTGCCTGAGCGCCACCTGATGCGAGAGCTGTACGCCTTCGCCGGCCGCCGCCGGATGGGCACCTTCCGTCAGGTCGGCGACCGGGTCGACTTCACCTACGCAGAGACCGCCGGCCCGACACCGATCTCCCTCTCCCTCCCCCGCACCGGCCCGGCGCTGGTCCCGGGAGCCGCGCGCGCCTGGCTGGACAACCTGCTCCCCACCCGCGAGGACGTACGCCGCCGATGGGCGCGCGAGCGAGGGCTGCCCGACACCGAGCCGATGACGCTGCTCGCCTCCTACGGCGACGATCTCCCCGGCGCGGTCTCGCTCTCGGCCGACCCGGACCTGCCCTGGCGCCGGGCGCCGCACCCCGTCGAGGCGCCGCTGCCCGAGATCACGACCCGGCTCGCGGCGCTGCGCAACCAGCCCACCTCGTGGCTCGACCAGCGGGCCAGGCCCCGGTTCTCCCTCGGCGGTCACCAGGGGAAGTTCGCGCTGCGGCGGGCCTCGGGGAAGTGGTTCTGGCCGACGTACGAGCATCCTTCGACGCACATCCTGCGGCCGACGACACCCGAGGAGGCCTCCGCGAGGATCGCCGACCTGGGCCGGGCCCGCTCCGGCGGGATCCCCGCCACCCGCACGGAGCTGGTCACCTTCGGCGCGCAGGCGGCGCTCGTCGCGGAGCGCTGGGACCGGCTCGGCGGCCGGCGCATCCACGCCGGGACGATCCGGCAGGCGCTGGCTCTTCGGCCGGGCGAGGACATCGACCCCGGCGGCGTACGCGACCTGTTCCGGAGCCTCGACCTGACGCCGTCTCCGGGCGATGACGTCGACAAGATCGCCTTCCTGCTGGCCGGGGACCGGGTCGCCGTGGCACCGCGGCGCTGACCACGTCACGCCGGCCATCTCACCGTGCGAGTGGCGCTTCCGGACCTGGCCCGTCGCCTGCGTACACTCGGATTCCTGCCCACGCGGGGATGGGACATTTCGCCGTGCCGTGGAAGCCGCCACTAGCATGGGCGCCTCAACCTGACGGAGAGGTCCTCTGGTTCCGTAATGACTGCAACACACGCCGACTACCGGCTCAGCCAGCTCGACCAGCTGGAAGCCGAGTCGATCCACATCTTCCGCGAGGCCGCGGCCGAGTTCGAGAAGCCTGTCCTGATGTTCTCGGGAGGCAAGGACAGCATCGTGATGCTGCGACTTGCGGAGAAGGCCTTCTTCCCTGCCAAGATCCCGTTCCCGGTCCTCCAGATCGACAACGGCCTCGACTTCCCCGAGGTCGCCGAGACCCGTGACCGCTGGGTCAGCCGTCTGGGCGTACGCCTGGTGATCGCGAGCATCGATGACGCCATCGCGCGCGGCATCGTCGTCGACGACGGCAAGACCTCGCGCAACCGGCTCCAGACCCCCACCCTGCTGAACGCGATCGAGGAGAACGGCTTCACCGCCGCCTTCGGTGGCGGTCGCCGCGACGAGGAGAAGGCCCGCGCCAAGGAGCGCGTCTACTCCCACCGCGACGAGTTCGGCCAGTGGGACCCCAAGATGCAGCGCCCCGAGCTCTGGTCGCTCTACAACGGCCGCCTGCACGAGGGCGAGCACATGCGGATCTTCCCGATCTCCAACTGGACCGAGCTCGACATCTGGGACTACATCGGCCGCGAAGGCATCGAGATCCCGCAGGTCTACTTCGCCCACCAGCGTCGCGTCTTCGAGCGCGACGGCATGCTGCTGACCGAGACCCCGCTCAACCCGCTGCGTGAGGGCGAGGTCGCCACCGAGCGTACGGTCCGCTACCGCACCTGCGGCGACATGACGCTGACCGGCTGCGTCGAGTCGACCGCATCCACGATCCCCGAGATCATCGAGGAGGTCGCCGCCGCCCGGGTCACCGAGCGAGGCGCGACCCGCGGTGACGACCGGTTCTCCGAGGCTGCCATGGAGGACCGCAAGAAGGAAGGTTACTTCTGATGGCCATGGACCTTCTGCGGTTCGCCACCGCCGGTTCGGTCGACGACGGCAAGTCCACCCTCATCGGGCGGCTGCTGTTCGACTCGAAGTCGATCTTCACCGACCAGCTCGAGTCGGTCGAGAAGACCTCGCAGGACAAGGGCCACGGCTACGTCGACCTGTCGCTGCTCACGGACGGACTGCGGTCCGAGCGTGAGCAGGGCATCACCATCGACGTGGCCTACCGCTACTTCGCGACGCCCAACCGCAAGTTCATCATCGCCGACACCCCGGGCCACGTGCAGTACACGCGCAACATGGTCACCGGTGCCTCCACCGCCGACCTCGGCCTGGTGCTCGTCGACGCTCGTCACGGTCTGACCGAGCAGTCGCGCCGGCACGCGGTGCTCTTGTCCTTGCTGCGCGTGCCGCACCTGGTGCTGTGCATCAACAAGATGGACCTCGTGGACTACTCCCAGGAGGTCTACAACAAGATCTCGGCCGAGTTCACCGCGTTCGCGACCAAGCTCAACATCCCGGACCTCGAGGTCATCCCGATCTCGGCGCTCCAGGGTGACAACGTGGTGACCCGCTCCACCAGCATGGACTGGTACTCCGGCCCGACGCTGATCCACCACCTCGAGCACGTCCACGTCGCCTCCGACCGCGACCTGGTCGACGTGCGCCTTCCGGTGCAGTACGTCATCCGGCCGAAGTCCGACGACCACCACGACTACCGCGGCTACGCGGGCCAGGTCGCCGGTGGCGTACTCAAGCCGGGCGACGAGGTCATGGTCCTTCCCTCCGGGATGACCAGCAAGATCGCCGGGATCGACCTGTTCGACAAGGAGATCCCCGAGGCGTTCCCGCCGATGTCGGTGACCGTCCGGCTCGAGGACGACGTCGACGTGAGCCGCGGCGACATGATCTCGCGGGTCAAGAACGCCCCCGAGCCGAGCCAGGACATCGACGCGATGATCTGCTGGATGACCAACGCTCCGCTGCGTCCGCGGCAGAAGCTGGCCATCAAGCACACCTCCAACTCGGCGCGAGCGCTGGTCAAGGACATCCAGTACCGCCTGGACGTCAACAGCCTCCACCGCGACCTGGAGACCAAGGAGCTCGGCCTCAACGAGATCGGCCGCGTTCAGCTGCGCACCACCAAGCCGCTGCTGTGCGACCCCTACTCGAAGAACCGCACCACCGGCTCCTTCATCCTCATCGACGAGGCGACCGGCGTCACCGTCGGCGCGGGCATGATCAACGACTGATCATCGGTTTCGTACGAAGCGGCGGCTCCCTGCCCGGGAGCCGCCGCTTCGCGTCTGGCGGCGGGCCGGATGCTGACCGAGGTAACTCAGTCAGCGGTCACTGCCCTCGGGGAGTTCCACGAAGGCAGTGGTCGTTCGCCGAGTTACCTCGGCGGGCATTCAGCGGACCAGTCCACCCACGAGCGTGGTGCGGGCCGCCACCGAGCGCGACGTTAGAGTTCGGGGCGTGCCTGTGCCGCAGTACTCTCCCTCTTCCCGTGAGCTCGACGACGTCGAGCTGATCGTCTCCGGAGCCCTTCCCGGGCCGGTCAACGCAGACGGATCGGCCCTGACCCTGCAACTGCCGGCCGCGGTCGAGGGGTCCGCGGTCGCGGCGGGCGCCGTCGAGATCGTCGACCCCGAGGGCCTCCCGCTGGCCCGGGTCAGCTGGCCGGAAGGTGAGGTGACCGAGCTCGCCTCCCCCGCCTACGGCCCGTTCCGGAGGCTCTACCTCACCCCGGAGCAGACCCGGAAGGCGTACGCCGGGCGGACGGTCGTCCCGGTCACCGACGCGCTCACCACCACCGAGATCGCTGAGATCGCGGACCTCGGGCCGGTGCTGCTGCTCGCTCTGGTCGGGCACGGCACACCCGCGCTCTCCCGCGTCGCGCTGCTGCGCGCGTCGTTGCTGGCCGCGGAGGACCTGCCCGACGCGGCCGTCGTCGCGGTGCCGCTGGCGTCGCACGACGACCCCGAGGCCGACCACGCCCTCGGCGTGGCCGTCGTGGAGGCGTACGCCGGGGGTGACCCTATCCACGCGCTCGCCTCTGGCACCTCGACCGAGTCGGCCGACTACACCGAGGCCATCGCCGCGGTCATCGCCTCCGACCAGCCGGCGCCCGAGGACCAGGGCCTGGTCATCTTCTTCACCGGCCTCTCCGGCTCCGGCAAGTCCACCCTCGCCCGCGCCCTGATGGACCGGATCCTCGAGCAGGGTGCGCGCACGGTCACCTCGCTCGACGGCGATGTCGTGCGCCGCAACCTCTCCGCCGGGCTGACCTTCTCCAAGGAGGACCGGGAGACCAACATCCGCCGCATCGGCTGGGTCGCCGCCGAGATCTCCCGCCACGGCGGCCTCGCCGTCTGCTCCCCCATCGCGCCCTTCGACTCGACCCGCCAGGACGTACGCGGCTACGTCGACGACGCCGGTGGCGCCTTCTTCCTGGTGCACGTGGCCACGCCGCTGGAGGAGTGCGAGCGGCGTGACCGCAAGGGCCTCTACGCCAAGGCCCGACGTGGCGAGATCCCGGAGTTCACCGGGATCTCCTCGCCCTACGAGGAGCCGGCCGACGCCGACGTACGCGTCGACACCACCGGCCGCTCGATCGACGAGGCTCTGGAGGATGTCATCGCCGGCCTGCGCGAGGCCGGCTACCTCGACCTCTCCTGATCCCGCGCCTCAGCGGTCGCGGTAGACCAGCCCGGACAGCCGCCAGGCGAGCATCCGCCGGAACCGCCGACTCGGCGAATCCTGCACTCGGGCGAGCGCGCCTAGCGCTTGAGTCCGAGGAGGGCCCAGGCTTCGTCCGTGCTCATCGGCTCACGCTGGGCGACCGCCGCGGCCTCGACGGCGCGCTCGACGAGCTGGCGGTTGGCGTCGACCGGGACACCCTTGGCGAGGGTGAGTACGTCCTCCATCCCGACCCGCAGATGCCCGCCCATGGCCAGCGAGGTGAGCATGACCGGGAGGGTCGAGCGGCCGATGCCGGTCGCCGACCACGAGGTCACCTCGTCCGGCAGTGCGGCGACGCCGGCGACCAGCGCGGCCGAGGTGCCGGGCATGCCACCGGGCACGCCCATGACGAAGTCGACGTGGACCTTGCCGCCCGCGGGCAGCCCGTACTTCCCCAGCAGCCGCTGCAACGCGGCGACGTGCCCCAGGTCGAAGAGCTCGAACTCCGGCACCACGCCGCGCTCCTGGGTGAGCTGGTAGAGCTCGGCGATGAACGGCCACGGATTGGAGAAGACGTCGTCGCCGAAGTTCGTCGTGCCCATCGTCAGCGAGCACGAGTCCGGCCCGGCGTCGAGCACCTTCAGCCGCTTGTCCAGCGGGTCGTGGACCGAGCCACCGGTGGAGAGCTGCACGATCAGCTCGGTCTTCTCGTGGAGCGCGTCGACGGTCTCGGTGAGCCGTCCCAGATCGAGCGTCGGCGCATGGTCGTCGTCGCGGATGTGGACGTGGATCATCCGCGCTCCCGCCTCCTCGCACTCGACGGCCGTCGCCACCAGCTCCTCCAGCGTCGTCGGCAGCTGCGGGCAGTCTTCCTTCGCGGTTTCCGCCCCGGTTGGCGCCACGGTCACAAGCAGTCCAGACATGAGGACAACCTATCGTCATATCCTTCTTCAGCCGCAAGATTTCCTTCATCGGGGCTCAGGGCTCGCTGGCGTACACCGGTTGCAGCAACGAGTCGCCGGTCGAAAGCGGCCGGCGCCAGGGGCGCGACCACTCCTGAGTGGCGGCGACGAGGGCCAGCCCGCACCCGACATACAGGACCATTCCGGCGGCGAGGGTCGGAGCAGGCGGGTTGTCCGTGGCTCCACGCGAGAGGATGACGATCGGGGCGACTGACGCGGATGCTCCGACCAGCGTCACCAGCACCCGAACCAGGGGTCTGCGACAGCGCCCGAGGACGACGCCCGTGAGGACGAACGGCACGAGCAGCATCCCGGGCCCGAAGAAGAGCAGCAGTCCAGGCACCGGCGCGAGCCGCCACCATCGCGTACGCCCTGAGAGCCGAGCACCCCGGACGAACCCGAGCCCGATGAACTCGAGCAGTACGAGGCCCGAGATCATGCCGGTCCCCTGCAGGGTGAACGAGGGGTCATCGGTGAAGCACCGCATGAAGAGGCGGGCAGCAACCGCCCAGCCGAGCCCGAACCCGACGAAGAGGAGGACGGAGCGGCCGAGCTCACCGCGCCTGGACACCCGGAGTCCTACCGCCGTGTCCGGCCAGGTTGCGGATGAAGTCGGTGACCCGCCTCACCAGGACGAAGACACTGTCGGTGTGCTGATGCGCGGGCTTCGGAAGCCACTCCACGGCCAGCCCCGGGTTCTGCTCGTAGAGAGCTGCCTGGCGTGCGATCTGCTCGGCGAGCCTCGCCTGTCGACGAGTCTGCCTGGTGATCTGGACGAGGTGTCGGGCCTGAAGGGCGGCGATCTCCCGGTCGCGGTGCTCCGCCGCCAGGTACTGAGCCAAGCGGGGGTCATTCATGTAGGACATTGGTCTCCTCCTTCGAACGTGATGAATTCGTAGAATCGCTTCGAAGACGTCTGTGCCGGCCAGGGAGGGTGACCGGCCGAAGGAGTTTCTTTTCCTGCTCGGGGCTGTCACCCCCAATCCCGTCTCACTCGTCAACGAGAGTGATGGGGACGAGTGCCATGAACGTAGAGATCGTCGCCGGCGAGAGCGCCGACAGCGGGTTTCTCGGGGCGCTGTTCGCGAGCGAGGGAGCGGCTCTGGTGCACATGGCGCGGTGGTACGTCGACGACAAGACTGCGGCCGAGGACCTCGTCCAGGAGGCCTTCATCCGGCTGGCCAGGCATGTCCACCGGCTGCGGGACCGGAGCAAGGCGACGGCGTACCTTCGGCGGACCGTCATCAACCTGGCTCGCGACCACAACCGTCGCGGGTTCGTGTCGTTCCGTCACCGACCACCCGCCCAACCGGACGAGCCGTCGACCGAGGAGGTCGCCGGCGACCGGGCCGCTCGGGCCGAGGTGATCGCCGCACTGCGTGCGCTGCCCATGCGGCAGCGCGAGTGCCTCACGTTGCACTACTACTACGACCTCGGCATCGCCGCGACCGCGGCCGCGCTCGGCCTGTCGGAGAACTCCGTGAAGACCCATCTGAGACGCGGCCGGAAGTCGTTGGCCATGGCCCTGGAGGATGCCCGATGACTCGGCTCGACGAGCTTCTGCGCGACGCGATGGGTGACCCGGAGAACCCACCGCAGCCCTCGGGCGATCTCTTCGCCCGGGTGGTCGGCGGCATCGCCGATGACCGGGAGCGAAGGCGCCGACGCCGCCGCATCGTTGCGCTCGTCGCCGCCGTGGCCATGGCGGTCGGCGCCGTTGCCGTCACCAACAAGATCCGTGAACTGAACGGAGAGGAAACCATGCCCTGGTGGACGCTCGAAATCCTGACGACCGCGATTCTCATCGGCCTCGCACTGTGGCTCGGGCCGCTGATCAAGCGATTCGGCCGTGCGTACGCCGCCGACGTGTTCCATGACAATCCGCGGACCGGCAAGAGCTACATCGTGCTGACCGACATCGTCTACTACCTGATCTTCTCCGCCTACATCCTCTTCACGATTCGGTTCGAGCCGGCCGACTGGTGGCCCACCACAGATGGGGCGATCACGGCTGACCAGCTCAGCGACACGCTCGCTCGGGTCGCCGGGATCCTGTTCATCATCGGCATCCTGCATGCGATCAACATCGTGCTCATGCCGGTGCTGGGGCGACTCTTCTCACTCAACCGGCGGCTTCCGCCGGGCTCGTCGACCCCGGACTGAGTACCAGGCCGGTCCGTGAACGCCGCTGGCCCGCCCTGCCGAAGCAGGACGGGCCAACAAGCATCGGCCAGCGATCAGCCGATCGGGATGGTCACCTCGGCGACATTGCCGACCGCGGCGTGGACCTTCTTGTCCACGGGCTCCGCCTTCGGCGCGAGCGTACGCAGGGTCCACTCGCCGTCCCCGGCGAAGAACCGGAAGTGGCCGGTGGCCGAGGTGGGTACCTCGGCGGTGAACTCGCCGCTGCGGTCGAGCAGCCGGACGTAGGCACCGTGGACCGGCTCGCCACCGCGGGTCACCTGACCCTGGATGACAGCTTCCTTGGCGACATCGACGCCGGCGAGCGAGAGCCCGCCCTCAGTTGCTCCGCACATGCTCAGACCTCCCCGGGCTCGTCGCCGAGCGCCACGGGCACCCCGACGAGCGAGCCGTACTCGGTCCACGAGCCGTCGTAGTTCTTCACGTTCTGGTGGCCGAGGAGCTCCTTGAGCACGAACCAGGTGTGCGAGGAGCGCTCACCGATACGGCACAGGGCGATGGTGTCCCTGCTGTCGTCGAGGCCGGCCTCGCCGTAGATCTCACGCAGCTCGTCGTCGGACCTGAAGGTGCCGTCGTCGTTGGCCGCCTTGCTCCACGGCACGTTGATCGAGGTCGGCACGTGGCCGGCGCGCTGAGCCTGCTCCTGCGGCAGGTGGGCCGGAGCCATCAGACGACCGGCATACTCGTCCGGCGACCGCACGTCGACCAGGTTCTTGACGCCGATGGCCTCGACGGTCTCGTCGCGGAAGGCGCGGATCGAGAGGTCCTGGTCCTGGGCGGTGTAGCTCGCCGCCTCGCGGGTGACGGCCTCGTCGGTCAGCTCGCGGGAGTCGAGCTCCCACTTCTTGCGGCCGCCGTCGAGCAGCTTGACGTCCTGGTGGCCGTAGAGCTTGAAGTACCAGAAGGCGTACGCGGCGAACCAGTTGTTGTTGCCGCCATAGAGCACCACAGTGTCGTCGTTGGAGACGCCCCGCTCGGAGAGCAGTGCGGAGAACTGGTCCTTGCTGACGAAGTCGCGGCGCACCTGGTCCTGCAGGTCGGTGGTCCAGTCGAGCTTGATCGCGCCCTTGATGTGGCCCTTGTCGTAGGCGGTGGTGTCTTCGTCGACCTCGATCAGCACCACCTTCGGGTCATCGAGGTGCTCCTCCACCCACTGGGCGGAGACGAGGGAGTTCTCGCGGGTCATCTAGGTACCTTTCGTTTGCCATAAAAAATGGTTCAGTCTTGCGTTCAGGGGGTCAGGCCGACGGGGTGGGAGCCAGTCGCCTGATCAGCAGGTAGAGCTCGCAGCCGAGGCAGAACTTGAAGACGGCGTTGAGCACGGCCGCGACCAGCGCGAGGCCGAGGGCGATCTGCGCCACGACCGTGGCGCCGACCAGGAAGCCGACGAGCGCGACCAGCACGAAGGCGAGGCCTACGCCCTGGGCGAACCGGGGCGGTGCCGGGTCCTCGAGCTCGTCCGGGGCGCCGAGGCGGGGACGTACGAACTTCTTGAAGAGCCAGGCGTGTGGGGTCCGCTGAACGCCGAGACCCGCCCCGATCGCGAAGAGCACGGTCTGGATGACCGTCACCACCAGAGCCCATGGCTGCGGGAGCAGCAGAGCCAGGAGGAGTACGACAACGGTCAGCGCCGCAGCGAACTGCGGGCCACGAGGGTCGATTCCGGTCTGTGTCGCCGTCTGGCCTGAGGTCTCGGACATGGGTGTGCTCCTGCGAGAGTGGAGGAAAGGTCGTCAGGACGAGCCTGACAGGCGAAAGCGATCCCCAGGGTCGACTCGGTCGACAATCTCAGGGAATCAGCGGCAGGAACGACACAGCGCCGAGCGCACGCGGCAGTGATCCACTGCGCGGCGCTTGGTCAGCATGGTCGAGAACATGCGATGACAGTAGCGCGATGCTCGACGGGCACGAAACGCATGTCTCATAATGCGGACCGACGTGTCACGATTCGAGATCATAGGCCGGGATCGCGCTCAGCACTTGCTCCTTGCGCGGCGCACCGGAGGCCCGGGCGACCTCGTTGCCGGCACCGTCCAGCACCAGCGTGGTAGGAGTCCGCAGGACGTCGAGACGGCGGACCAGGTCGAGGTGGTGCTCGGCGTCGACCTCGATGTGAACGACACCCGGAACGATATCGGCGACCTCGCCCAGGATCCTCCGGGTCGCCCGGCAGGGCGCGCAGAAGGCGCTGGAGAACTGCACGAGCGTCGCACGCTCACCAAGCTCGGCCTCGCCCAGCGCGTCGGTGACCGCATCCCACGCGTGCGACTCGGGCGCGTGTTCCTCGTGGGCCACGTGGAGCTCCTTAGTGCCTCGGAAGCGGCCGTCGGTGAGCAGCCGGAACAGCCCGAATGCCAGGGCGACGGCTATCGCGATGACGGCGATCCAAGATCCGGTGCTCATGTGACTATTGAACCGGCAAGCTGCCCGAGTCATTCCCCCGCGGCGTGCCGAAGCCTCTCGTTGACCACTTTCAGGCGGCGTACGTCCTCCTCCAGGGCCAGCACACAGGCGATGCCGGCAAGGTTGAGACCGTCGGCGAGCAGGTCCCGGATGCGGACGAGCCGCTCGATGTCGGCGACGGAGTAGAGCCGGGTGCCGCCCGCGGTGCGCGCAGGGTCGACCAGGCCCCGGCGCTCGTAGACGCGGAGGTTCTGGATCTGCATCTCGGCCATCTCCGCGGCCACCGAGATGGCGTAGACAGCCCTGGTTCGCTCCGTCACGCGATCAATTCTGACACGAGGACTTGAAATCATCTAACTGCTGGGATATATGAAAGGTGTAACCGCTGATATAGATTCCGTCAGGAGGGAATCCCATGCTGATCCGAAGCACCGATCCGTTCCGCGAGTTCGACCGCATCACCCAGCAGCTCCTGGGCGGCGGCACCACCAACCGTCCGGCCGTGATGCCCATGGATGCCTGGCGCGAGGGCGACCGGTTCGTCATCGAGTTCGACCTTCCCGGCGTCAGCCCGGACACGATCGACCTGGACGTCGAGCGCAACGTACTCACCGTCAAGGCCGAGCGGGTCGCCAAGAACGGCGACTGGCAGATGCTTGCCAACGAGCGCGTCCGCGGCAGCTTCAGCCGCCAGCTCGTTCTCGGTGACAACCTCGACCTCGACCGCATCGAGGCTGCGTACGACGCCGGCGTGCTGCGCCTGGTCGTGCCGGTCGCCGAGAAGGCCAAGCCGCGCAAGATCCAGGTCGCCACGAGCCCCCAGTCGGAGCCTGCCGCGATCGAGGGCTGAGGAGCGAGGTCAAGTGCCGAGCTTGCTCGTGTACTTGCGCCGAGCGACGAAGACCCGCCGCCGAAGGCGGCCGCGCTGACACACGTGCCCGCCCCGGCAGGCCCTTACGCAGGCGAGTCTCCGGGTGCGGGCTCCCCAACCCTCTGCGACCTAGCCGCCGGCGAACGGCGGAAGGAACTCGACCGTCGACCCCGGTGGGACCTCGATCCCGCCGGGGTCGCCCGTACCCGCCGGGCGGTCGCCGATGAGTGCCGAGCAGACCTTCAGGACCTCGGGGAGGCGGGTGTCGGCGTGCAGCTCCGCGGCGCGGCGTACGACTTCTGCCAGCGTCAGCGGGCCGTCGACCTCGAATCGGTCGGACGGAGTCCCGGCCGCCGACTTGGCCGCGGCCCAGTAGCGGACCTCTATAACATTCGTCACTTTCTCGTGGACATCCTTCCTATGTCACCGTCAGGTTTCGTTAATATGGTGCAACGATCACCTCACCGAGGCTCAATGTTGCGTTTCGGTGCTCCTCTTTCTCTGACCGAGAGGCACCCCCCATGAGCTCGCTTCTGTTGTTGACCAGTTCGCTCCAGCCTTCGACAGATGTCCTGCCCGGGCTCTCGCTCCTCGGCCATCAGGTGAAGATCCTTCCTGCTGAAGGTAGCGCGCTTCTCGAGGCGCCCGACTCCGACCTGCTGCTCGTAGACGGCCGGCAGGACCTCGCCCAGGCCCGTGACCTGTGCCGCCTGATCCGCACGACCGGCACCGACATCCCCGTTCTGCTGATCGCCACCGAGGGTGGCCTCGCCGTCGTCGCCCACGACTGGGGCATGGACGACGTCGTGCTGCACACCTGCGGTCCGGCCGAGCTCGAGGCCCGGATCAAGCTCGCGATCGGCCGCATCTCGGCGGCCCGCGAGGCCTCCGACCCCGAGGCCCACGTCATCCGCTCCGGCGAGGTCGTCGTCGACGACGCCACCTACACCGCCAAGATCGGCGGCCGCCCGCTCGACCTGACCTTCAAGGAGTTCGAGCTCCTGAAGTTCCTCGCCCAGCACCCGGGCCGCGTCTTCTCCCGCCAGCAGCTGCTGCAGGAGGTGTGGGGCTATGACTACTTCGGGGGCACCCGCACCGTCGACGTCCACGTACGTCGCCTGCGCGCCAAGCTCGGCCCTGAGAACGAGACCCTCATCGGCACCGTCCGCAACGTCGGCTACCGCTTCGTGCTGCCGTCGAAGAACAACGAGGCCGCCGCCGACGGCGCCCGGCTGACCCCGTCTCCTCGTCTGGGGGCCGGCGCCTAGGCTGCTCCTATGGCACTCACCGTCGACCAGGTCCTGGCCATCGCGAAGGCGACCGAGGCGTACGACGGCGTGGCGCCGCTCGATGAGGCGACCCTCCTGACGCTGCGCAACCGTCCGGAGGACGCCACGATCTGGGGGGACGTACGCGGCTTCGGGCTGATGATCGGCACCGAGCTGTCGCTGGTGGTGCTGACCCAGCATCGCGGTGTCGGCCTAGGTCGTCATCTGCTGCTCCGGGCGCCGTCGCCGGCGCCCGGGACCACGGCCTGGTCCCATGGGGACAACCCGGCGGCCGCCCGGCTGGCCGCGACACAGGGTTGGGAGCGCACCCGTGAGCTGTGGGTGATGCGGCGCCCGGTCGCCGGCCTGCCGCCGGCTCCGGAGACCCCGGACGGCATCGTCGTACGCGGCTTCGAGCCCGGCGACGAGGCCGAGCTGATCCGGGTCAACGCCGCCGCCTTCGCGCACCACCCCGAGCAGGGATCGCTGGACGAGGCCGGTCTGCGGGAGCGGATGTCGGAGCCGTGGTTCGACCCGTCGGGGCTGGTCACCGCGTGGGAGGGCGAGAAGCTCCTGGCGTTCCACTGGACCAAGCGCCACAGCGAGACCGAGGGCGAGGTCTACGTCGTCGGTGTCGATCCCGCCGCGCAGGGCCGCGGCCTCGGCAAGCTGGTCACCCTCCTCGGGCTGCGCTATTTGGCCGCCTCCGGCGGCGGGACCACAACTGCCAGAGAGGGTGGGGTTACGAACATCCATCTCTATGTCGAGGGCGACAACACCCCCGCCGTACGCCTCTACGAAGGCCTCGGTTTCACCCGTGCGGCGGCGGACACGCACGTCCAGTACACCCGCGGCTAGTCTTCGGTCGCGTGAAGCTGACCGATTCCCATCTCACCAAGTCTCAGAGTGACCGGGCCGTCGGGGCCATCGTCGGAACCGCCGTGGCGGATGCGCTCGGGGCTCACTACGAGTTCGACCGCCCTCGGCTCGGCGCGGACGAGAAGGCGCAGATGCTCGGCGGCGGGCTCGGCCCGTTCGCGCCCGGGGAGTGGACCGACGACACGACGATGGCGTGGTGCATCCTCGACGTCACCGCGGGCGGTCTCGACCTGCGTACCGAGGAGGGGCTGACCGCGGTCGCCCGCAACTTCCGGACGTGGGCGGAGTCGGAGCCGAAGGACATCGGCAACCAGACCGCCCGGGTGCTCAACACCGCCGGTCCCGCGCCGACCGCCGCGCAGCTGCGGCACGTCTCGGAGAAGCTGCATGAGATGACCGGTCGCACGGGAGGCAACGGCTCCCTGATGCGTACCGCTCCGGTCCCGCTCCGCTATCTCGGCGACCGTCCGGCGCTCGCCGAGGCAGCCGCCTCGGTGAGCGCCCTGACCCACTGGGACGAGCACGCCCGGTCCGGATGCGTCCTGTGGTCCCTGGCGATCGAGCACGCGGTGATGCACGGCGAGCTCGACGTACGCTCCGGCCTCTCCCTCCTCTCCCCCGCCGAGGCCACCTTCTGGACCGAGAGGCTCGACGAGGCCGAGACCGAGCCGCCGGCGACCTTCAACCCCAACGGCTGGGTCGTCACCGCGCTGCAGGCCGCCTGGTCCTCGATCGCCCAGACCCCCGTGCCCGAGGCCGACCCGTCGAGCCACTACGTCGACGCGCTCAACACCGCCATCCGGATCGGCAACGACACCGACACGGTCGCCGCCATCGCCGGCGGGCTCCTCGGCGCCCGGTGGGGCGCCTCCGCCATCCCGGCCGAGTGGCGCGCCCTCAGCCACGGCTACCCCGGCATCCGCGGTGACGTCCTCACCACTCTCGCCCTCGATGCCGTTGCCGCCGGGTTCGCTGGTTCCTGAGCGTTCAGTCCGACCGCGCCGAGAACCAGCATCAACGCCAGCGCGCTGAGAGCTCCGGTGATCAGGAGCGCCGTGCCCAGCCCGGGCAGGTAGTTCAGCAGTTGATCCGATCGAGCGACCCAGACCGCGAACAAGCCCGTACCGACGGCGGAGATGATGCCCATGACGGTCCCGACGCCATTGAGGAACATCAGCGGAATCCCGACGAGCACCAGACACCCGAGGAGCATCGACGGAAGGTAGACGTCCACGGTGACCGCGAACCCGTGACCAGCCTCCAGATCCAGCATCGGGTCGCTCGTCGGCGTCAGGAAGTACAGGCCGCGTATGAGAGCGCCCCATGCCATCGCGAGCGGTAGCGCAGCCACCGCACGAAGGCCCCGCCCTGGATCTCCCGAGCGATTCGGCGACGCCCCGGGATCCATGACGCCGCTGAACTCAGTCTCAGACATGACCGGAGCATTCCAGATCCTCCGATGCCCCATGTGGGTTTCATCGCTGATTGACCCGGCAGTCCACCAGACCGGCTGCCGGGCATCAGCCTTACCGCAGCGGGCGGATGTGGAGGCCGATCTCGGGGTCGACGAGGACCTCCTGAGCAACCGGCATCCCGTCCACGACGAGCTGCGCGTCCACAGGTACGTTGCGCTTGACCAGCCCCAACGCGATCGGGCCGAGCTCGTGGTGGCGAGCCGACGAGCCGACGAAGCCGACCGTCTTCTCACCGAAGACCAGCTCCGAACCCGCGGTCGGCAGCCGGTTCTCGGAGCCGTCGAGGTGGAGCAGCACGAGGCGACGCGGCGGACGGCCGAGCGTGTGGACCCGGGCGACCGTCTCCTGGCCGCGGTAGCAGCCCTTGTCGAGATGGACCGCGTACTCCGGGCCGACGGTCTCTTCCGAACCGGGCACCCAGCCGACCTCGTTGGGGATCGTGCGCGCATCGGTGTCCACGCCGAACCGCGGCTCACCGCGCTCGATCCGAAGGGCCTCGAACGCCCAGAACCCGCAGGCGGGGCCCGCGGCAGCGGCGTACGTCTCCAAAGACTCGCGCGGGACGAACGAGTAGCCCTGCTCGGGACGCCAGACGGAGGCCTGCGACGGCTCTGCCGCCACGGTCACGTCGGACCAGAACTTCATCCGCTCCAGGTAGGCGACCAGAGCCTCGCCGGCCCCCGGCTCGGTCCACGCCAGGAAGGAGGAGCCGTCGTCGACGCCGGAGAAGAAGTGCTCGACATGACCCTGCGGCGACAGGATGAGGGACGAGGTCCAGACCCCGGGAGCCAGTCCCTCGAAGGCCTGCGAGGTCAGCGAGTGCAGCCAGGTCAGCCGGTCGGGACCGGCGATCCGTAGGACGTCACGGTGGGAGAGGTCGACGAATCCCTCACCGGAGGCCAACGTCCGCTGCTCCACGTTGAACGATCCGTAGTGCGCGGCGACGGGTGCGTCGGCACCATCGCCGGCGACGGCACCGGGCAGGGACAACAACGGACTGGTCATGATGGCTCCTCGGAAGAACAGTCGACGCACGCCCCGAAGACGGTCAGATGAGCGACATCTACCTCGAAGGCGTACTCCTCACGCAGCCGCTCGCTGATTCCGTCGGCCACTGAGGGGTCAACACTGGTGACCTTCTGACACTTCCTGCAAACCGCATGAAAATGCGGCCGGCCGGAGACCGAGTGGTAGGTCGAGGCCCGCTCGCCCAGGTGGGCGTGGCGCACCAGTCCCAGCTCCTCGAGCACCTCGAGGTTGCGATAGACGGTGGACAGGTTGATCGCCGAGGACGACTCGCGTACGACCGCGAGCACCTCCTCGGGGGTGGCGTGCCGCAGCCGCTCGATGGCGCCGAGGACCAGCTCGCGCTGGGGCGTGAGTCGATAGCCCTTCGCCCGAAGGGCTTCGCGCCAGTCCTCGGCCGCCTCGGTCATCGCTACTACTTGGCTCGCTTGAGCCGCGCCCACAGGTGCGGCTGCAGCGCCTGGCCCATCGCGGCCATGTCGAAGGCGTAGAGAAGGTCGCCCTCGACGTTGCCGTAGAGGCGCTTGCCAGCGGTGTACTCCTTCGCCGTCTCGGTGCGGGCGACCGCGTCGGTGGTGAGGTCGAGCTTGCCACCCTCGGCCTTGCCGTACCAGACCTCGACGATGCCGGTGTTGTGCGTCATCACCCACTCGACCTCGCCCTCGGGGCGGAAGCGCACGAAGCCGGTCTCCAGCGCCGCGTCGCGCACCTTCTCGCCGGTCTCGGGGTCGATGATCCACGAGCGCGCGAAGTAGTGGAAGAACGGTCGCCCGTCGTGGGTGAAGATCAGCTCCTGCCCGAACTCGAACTTGTCGATCGTCGGATAGTCACCGTGTCCGTTGCCCTGCCAGGTGCCGAGCATCCACGCACAGGGACCGGCATCGGGGTGAAGGTTCTCCGGAAGTTCGAAAGCCACACCCCGAGTTTAGGCCGTACGTCGGCTACGACCCGAAACGCAAGCGCTAGTGTGCTCGGCATGCAAGAACTCGTGGTGAAGGTGACCGTGGGTGCCGAGGCGCCCGAGCGTACGAACCAGGCCTTCACGGTCGCCTCTGCGGCCGCGACCGCCGGCGCGAAGGTGTCCCTCTGGCTCACCGGTGAGGCGACATGGTTCGCGGTGCCCGGGCGCGCGGAGGAGTTCACGCTGGAGAACTCGGCGCCGCTGCAGGAGCTGATCGGGCTGGTCATCGAGGCCGGGCAGGTGACCGTGTGCAGCCAGTGCGCCTCACGTCGCGAACTTTCCGAGGACGACCTCATCGACGGCGTCGTCATCAAGGGCGCGGTCGTGTTCGCCGAGGAGATCCTGCGCGAAGGCGTGCAGGCGCTCGTCTACTGAGACCCCACTACCAGAACTACAACAATGTAGTTCCAGGTAGCAGGCGTGTTAATCCTCTCGGAGACTCCACACACCACCTACTTCGCCGTTAGCATTCACCCTCGTGAGCACGCAGACCCCCAGTGGCAAGTGGTGGAGCCGGGATTCGGCCGCCCAGCCGGGTGACGACGAGGACCTGACGGCGCGTGCTGCGGAGTTGGCCCGCGCCGCTGCCGCAGCCGAGTCACTTCGCATCGCAGCCGAGCAGGCGGCCGCCGAGCAGGCGGCCGAGCGGCTGGTTGCCGAGGAAGCTGCCGCGGAGCACGCCACCGCCCGCGGGAAGGCCGACGAGACCGCGAAGCTGCACGCCCAGCTGGCCGCCGACGCCCACCAGGCGCGTGAGGTCGCGGAGAAGGCAGCCGAGAAGTACGCCCTCGCCAGGGTCGAGGCCGAGAAGCTCGCCGACACCCGGGCCAAGGAGCGCGCCGAGGCCGAGGAGGCCGCGGTCGCGAGGGGCAAGGAGCTGGAGGCGGCCGAGAGCCGACTGCTCGAGGCAGCCCGTGTCGCCGACGAGCAGGCCAGCGCACGCACCGAGGCCGAGGAGTCCGCCCGAGCCAGGGCCGAGGAGGCCGCCGCCGCGGCCGCTTCCGCCGCTGAGGCCCACACGAAGGCAGCCGAGCACGCCGAGCTGGCCCAGGCCGCCTACGCCGCGCGCAGCGTCGCGGAGGCAGCCGCCGAGGACCGTCTCGAAGAGATGGACGAGCTTCGCGACGCGCTGGCCGCAGCCGAGAAGGCCGCCCGCAAGGCCGCCGACGAGGCCCGCGCCGCCTACGACGCACGCAGCGAGGCGGAGGCCGCCGCCGAGGCCGCCTACACCGCTCGCGCCGCGGCCGACACCCGTTCCGAGGAGCTCGCGCGGATGCGCGAGGAGGCCGACGCGGCCGCAGCCGGCCGGGCCGACGAGGCGCTCGCCGCGTTCACCGCACGCCAGGCCGCCGAGCAGGCTGCCAACGACCGGGCGACCGAGGCCGAGAAGGCCGCCGCCGCACGCATCACGGCCGAGGAGTCCGCGGTCGCGATGGCGACCCAGGCCGAGCTTGCCGAGCAGGCCCGCAAGGAGGCCGAGGCTGCGGCCGAGGCCGCCTATGCCGCTGCCGAGGAAGCGGCGACCGCCCGCGCCGAGGCCGAGGAAGCGGCGAAGGAGGCCTTCGAGGAGCGCAAGTCCGCCGACGCCAACGCCGAGGACCACGCGATGACCCGGGCCGCGGCCGAGGCCACCGCGGCCGACCAGTACGCCGTCGCAGCCGAGGCGCTTGCCGCGCGCACCGAGGCGGAGGAGGCCGCGCTGCGCGCCTTCAAGGCCGCCGACGCCGCCAACGACGCCCGTCTCGAGGCCGAGAAGAGCGCGAAGCAGTACGCCGAGTTCGCCGCTGCCGCCGCGCACGAGGCCAACGAGAACGAGGAGCGCTACCGGCAGCTCACCGAGCTCGCCTCCCAGGCCGAGCAGGCGGCCGAGTCCGCCAACCTCGCCCGGATGGCGGCCGACCAGCGCGCCTCCGAGCACGCCGATCTCGCGGTGCAGGCCCTGGAGGGCCGCCGCGCCGCCGAGCGGGCCGCTACCGAGGCCAACGAGGGTCGTCGCGCGGCGGAGTCCGCGCTGCGTACCGCCCACGAGTCGATGACCGAGCTCATCACCGGACAGGCCCACGAGCGCGAAGAGGCCGAGCGCCGGATGACGGAGATGATGAACCGTCTCGCCGACGTCCAGCAGCAGGCCGCCGACGCCGTGCGCCTTCGGGCCGAGGCCGAGGAGGTCGCCGGCCAGAAGGCGATCGACCGTCAGGCCGTCGAGGCTTCGATCCTGCACAACACCCAGCTGGTCGAGCAGGCCATCGTGGACCGGCAGATCGCCGAGCGCCGTAGCGCCCAGCTCGCCAAGCAGCTCGCCGACCTGCGCGAGGCCGTCATGCTCGCGGTCAAGGGCGGCAGCACCAACAAGCGTGCGATGCAGGCCCTCGAGCTCACCCTCGCCGCTACCCCGTCGCCGCCCGAGGCGCAGTTCCCCATCCCGGACGCTCCCGACGAGGCACTCCTGGTCGAGCCCCTCGCACCCGTCGAGCGCACTGCGTTGGTCGAGCCTGTCGAGACCACCGCTCCGGCACCGGTCGACTCACCGGCAGCGCCGCCGGCCGGTCCTCCGACCGCGCCCGTGACGCTGCCCGAGCGGCAGACCGGCAAGAAGCAGGCCGGCAAGAAGCAGGACTCGCCCGCGGAGCCGGCAGACCTGCCAGACACCCCGAGCGACTCCCTCCCCCAGCGCTCGAGCGGCTGGCTGGCAGCGGTCAAGCTCGCCGAGTCCGGCAAGTTCCCCGGCGCCAAGATCCCCGGTGCCGGCACTGCCGCCCCCGAGGCCGCCACGCCTGCCGGCGAGTCGGAGGGCGAGCCGGTCGGCCCCAAGAGGCTCACCGTCCGCACCTTCAGGCCCGAGGACGGCTCGCTCATGACCGAGAGCACCGTCACGGTCACCGAGGAGGGTGTGCTCGACGTACGCAAGGACGAGCAGACCCACACCTACGACCTCTACGACACCCACACCGACATCACCATCAAGGGTGAGCCGGCTGCCGACGAGTGGGTCGTCGAGTTCAACACCGACGAGGCGGGTGCGGTCAAGGTCGACAAGTCGATGGTCGACCCCGAGGCGTTCCAGCGGGAAGTGCTCCGCTGGCGCCCCGACATGGCCGGCTGAGTGCCGCTCAGGTCGTTACAGGTTCTCCTTCAGGACCTGCGCGATCTCCAGCACGGCAGCGCGTGAGGTACGCCCGGCGCCGACCACGTTCAGGAACCCATGGATCTGGTCGGCGAAGCGCCGGTGCACGACCTTGACCCCGGCCTCGTCGAGCTTGGCGGCGTACGCCTCGCCCTCATCGCGCAGCGGGTCGAAACCCGCGGTCGCGACGTACGCCGGCGCGATCCCGCTCGCCGGGATCTCCGCGTACAGCGGAGCATGGCGCGGGTCGCGGCGATCGATGGTCTCGGGCAGGTAGTTGTTGGTGGCCGCGGCGATGAAGTCGGCGGTCAGGTAGAAGCCCTCGCTGAGATCCTCGCGGCTGCGGGTGTTCGCCTCCGACTGCGTCACCGGGTAGATGAGCAGCTGGAACGCGCAGTCCTCACCGACGGCGAGCGCGACCCCCGCTGCCAGGTTGCCGCCGGCGGAGTCACCGCCGACACCGATCCGGGCCGGGTCCGCACCGAGCTCGGCCGCATGCTCGACCGCCCACCGGAACGCCGCGACGGAGTCGTCGTACGCCGCTGGGAACGGTGACTCCGGCGCCAGCCGGTAGTCGATCGAGAGCACCTTGACACCCGACTCGCTGGCCAGCAGCCGGCAGGGCGCGTCGTGGGAATCGAGGTCACCGAAGATGAAGCCGCCGCCGTGCAGGAAGACCAGCAGCGGCGCGTTGCCCGAGGCGCCCTCCGGGACGTAGAGCCGCGCCTTCAGTCCAGCGGCCCAGAGCTCGCGCACCGACCCGATCTCCTGACGACCGCCGCCGAGCTGCGACTGACGCAGCAGCGCCACCCGCCCCTTCGGGATCGGCAGCGTCGACGGGTCCGGCTCCCCTGACACCTTCATCAGCGCGAGCATGATCTGCGTGTCCACCGCGAGCGTCTGCCCGTCGTACGTCACCGGCTTGCCCACGAGCCGCCGCTGAACCACCGCCGGCAGGTTCAACGCCCCCGCGAACGCCAGGCCCTTGATCGGGGTCACCAGCGGATCAATCAGCGCAAGAATCGACATGCCCATAAACTACCCGCTAGTAGGGACATCGTGTAACAGGTAGTTCATGAGACGTACGGTGGAATCGACGGTTTCAAACCGGCACCCGAATGGAAGACTGGTCCCATGAGTCTCGACCCGCAGGCCCCCACCCGCTCGGCCGAGGACACCGTGAGCCTGACCGCGGTTCCCGACCAGCCGTTCGACGTCGAGCCCGAATACATCCCGGACCACGAGGCGCTGGCCGAGGTCGAGAAGTACGAGGACAGGTTCCTCGACCGGGAGCTGTCCTGGCTGCGGTTCAACGAGCGGGTGCTGGAACTGGCGGAGGACGAGACGCTGCCGCTGCTGGAGCGCGTACGTTTCCTGGCGATCTTCACCTCAAACCTGGACGAGTTCTTCATGGTCCGGGTGGCCGGCCTGAAGCGGCGGATCGCGGCGGGGGTGGCGGTCAAGGCCGCTTCCGGCCTGATGCCGCGCGAGGTCCTCGAGGTGATCTGGCGTACGACCCGCGAGCTCTCCGAGCGGCACGCCGAGGTGTTCCGCGGCAAGATCAAGCCGGCGCTGCTCGAGGAGGGCATCCAGCTGCTGCACTGGGAGGACCTGACCCCCGAGGAGGTCAAGGCCTGCAAGAAGCTGTTCAAGGAGCGGGTCTACCCGGTGCTGACGCCGCTCGCGGTGGACCCGGCCCACCCCTTCCCCTACATCTCCGGCCTCTCGCTCAACCTCGCCGTCCGGCTCAGGGACCCCAAGACCAAGAAGAAGCACTTCGCCCGGGTGAAGGTGCCGCCGATCTTCAGCCGCTTCGTGCCGCTGGGCAACGACCGCTTCGTCCCGCTGGAGGAGGTCATGAGCGAGCGCCTCTCCAAGCTCTTCCCGGGCATGGAGATCCTCGAGGTGCACACCTTCCGGGTCACCCGCAACGAGGATCTCGAGGTCGAGGAGGACGACACCGAGAACCTCCTCACCGCGCTGGAGAAGGAGCTGCTGCGGCGGCGCTTCGGCCCTCCCGTACGCCTCGAGGTGCAGGAGTCGATGACCGACTCGACCCTCGACCTGCTGGTCTCCGAGCTCGGCATCTCCGACAAGGAGGTCTTCCGGCTGCCCGGCCCGCTCGACCTGCGCGGGCTGCACGGCATCGCCGACATCGACCGCGAGCAGCTGAAGTATCCAGCGTTCGTGCCGAGCACCCACCCGGCGCTCGCGCCGGTCGAGAGCGCCGCACCGGTCGACGTCTTCAAGGCGGCCCGTCGTGGTGACGTACTCCTCCACCATCCCTACGACTCGTTCGCGACCAGCGTGCAGCGCTTCATCGAGCAGGCCGCGGCTGACCCGCGAGTGCTGGCGATCAAGCAGACCCTCTACCGGACCTCTGGCGACTCCCCCATCATCGACGCCCTGATCGACGCCGCCGAGGCCGGCAAGCAGGTGCTGGTGCTGGTCGAGATCAAGGCGCGCTTCGACGAGGTGGCCAACATCCGCTGGGCGCGCAAGCTCGAGCAGGCCGGCTGCCACGTGGTCTACGGCCTGGTCGGCCTGAAGACCCACTGCAAGCTGGCGATGGTGGTCCGCGAGGAGCCCGACGGCACCATCCGTCGTTACACCCACATCGGCACCGGCAACTACAACCCGAAGACCTCCAGGCTCTACGAGGACATGGGGCTGATCACCACCAACGAGGGGATCGGCGAGGACGTCGCCCACCTGTTCAACAACCTGTCCGGCTGGAGCCGGGAGGCGACGTACGAGCAGCTTCTGGTCGCCCCCGGAAACGTACGCAACGGTCTGATCGAGCAGATCCACGCCGAGATCGCCCACCACCTGGCCGGGCGGCCGGCGAGGATCCGGCTCAAGGCCAACTCGGTGGTCGACGAGGCCATCATCGACGCCCTCTACCTGGCCTCCCAGGCGGGCGTGCCCGTGCAGCTGCTGGTGCGCGGCATCTGCGCGCTCCGTCCGGGCGTGGAGGGGCTCAGCGAGACCATCGAGGTGCGCTCGATCCTTGGCCGGTTCCTGGAGCACTCGCGGATCTTCTGGTTCGAGAACGGCAACGCCGACGACGGGGACGGACCGAGCGCCTGGATCGGCTCGGCCGACATGATGCACCGCAACCTCGACCGACGGGTCGAGGCCCTCGTACGTCTCCCCACCCCCGAGCTCGTGGCCGAGGTCGGCGCACTGTTCGACCTGGCATTCGAACCGACCACGGATGCCTGGCTCCTCGGGCCGGACGGCACCTGGACCCGAAACCACGCTGCCAACCATCTCCAGGCGATGTTGATCACTCGACAGCGCCAGCGCAGGCGCGCCGCGGCAGGCTAGACACGCCCTGGCTTTCGTCGTGTCAAGCGGACTCGCCTAACATGAGCCCGCAGGTCTGCCTCATCCAGCCAGGAGCCCCCCGTGCGTTTCCGAATCCGCCCGGTCGACACGTCGTTCTACGACCTGTTCACCGAGTCCGCCAACCACCTCGTCCGTGGTGTCTCGCTGCTAGCCGAGATGCTCAGCGACACAGCCGATCGCGAGGACGTCGCGCGACGGATGCGCGACGCGGAGCACGCAGCTGACGAGTCGACCCACGAGATCGTCAAGAAGGTCAACTCGACCTTCGTCACGCCCTTTGACCGCGAGGACATCTACGCCCTCGGCTCCGGTCTCGACGACGTGATGGACTCGATGGACGAGGTTGTCGACCAGATCTTCGTCTACGGCGTCAACATCCTGCCCCCGGAGCTCTCCGACCAGGTCACCGTGCTCCAGCGCTGCGCCGAGCTGACCGCGGCGGCGATGCCCAAGCTGCGCTCGATGAAGGAGCTCTCCGAGTACTGGATCGAGATCAACCGTCTCGAGAACCAGGGCGACAAGAATCACCGTCGCATCCTCGCCAAGCTCTTCTCCGGTGAGTACGACGCGATGGAGGTCCTCAAGCTGAAGGACATCGTCGAGTCCCTCGAGGACGCGATCGACGGCTTCGAGAAGGTTGCGAACACCGTCGAGCAGATCGCCGTCAAGGAATCCTGACACCGTGGAACTTGCCATCGTCATCGCGGTGGTCGTCGTCGCCCTCGTCTTCGACTACACCAACGGCTTCCACGACGCCGCCAACGCCATCGCGACCTCCGTCTCCACGCGCGCGCTCACGCCGCGCATCGCCCTCCTGCTCGCGGCGGTGATGAACTTCGTCGGCGCGTTCCTGGGCCAGAAGGTCGCCCACACCGTCTCCGACACGATCACGCCACCATCAGGGGCGCATGGTCTGACCGTGGTCATGGCCGGCCTGCTCGGCGCGATCGCCTGGAACCTGATCACCTGGTACTTCGGTCTTCCCTCGTCCTCGTCGCACGCGCTCATCGGTGGTCTGGCCGGTTCGGCGATCGCCGCCGGCGCGTTCGTCAACTGGATGACGGTGCTGGAGAAGGTCGTCATCCCGATGTTCATCTCGCCCGTGGTCGCCTTCGGACTCGGGTTCGGCGTGATGCTCGCGATCATGTGGATCTTCCGCCGCGCCAACCAGCACAAGGCACAGAAGGGCTTCCGCATCGCCCAGACGATCTCGGCCGCCGCGATGGCCCTCGGTCACGGCCTGCAGGACGCCCAGAAGACGATGGGCGTCATCTTCCTGGCCCTGGTCACCGGTGGCTTCCTCTCGGCCGACGACGACCTGCCGTTCTGGGTGATCGCCGCGGCCGCGACCGCGATCTCCCTCGGCACCATGTCCGGCGGCTGGCGCATCATGCGCACCCTCGGCCGTCGCATCATCCACCTGGATCCCTCGCGGGGCTTCGCCGCCGAGTCGGTCGCCGCCTCGGTGCTCTACACCACGGCGTACGTCTGGGAGGCTCCGATCTCGACCACCCACACGATCACGTCGTCGATCATGGGTGTCGGCGCGACCAAGCGGTTCTCCGCGGTCCGCTGGGGCGTCGCGAAGTCCATCGTCGCCGCCTGGATCTTCACCTTCCCGGCGGCCGGCACCGTGGCAGCGCTCGTCTACCTGCTCTGCCACTTCGTCTTCCAGTTGCCGTAGACGACAACACGCCGAGTCGGCGCATCCGACCCCTCTCGCTCGCTTCGCGAGACACGGGGTCAGATGCGCCGACTCGGCTTCACCAGATCTACCCGAACCGACCGGAGATGTACGCCTCCGTGTCCGGGTTGTCCGGCTTGGTGAACATCTGCTTGGTGGGGTTGAACTCCACCAGGTGGCCCGGCTGGCCGGCGGCCTTCAGGTTGAAGAAGCCGGTGTCGTCGGAGACACGGGCGGCCTGCTGCATGTTGTGGGTGACGATCACGATCGTGTAGTCGGACTTCAGCTCGTGGATGAGGTCCTCGATCGCGGCGGTCGAGATCGGGTCGAGAGCCGAGCACGGCTCGTCCATGAGCAGCACCTCCGGCTGGACCGCGATCGCACGGGCGATGCAGAGCCGCTGCTGCTGACCACCGGACAGGCCCATGCCGGGCTTGCCGAGACGGTCCTTGACCTCGTTCCACAGGTTGGCGCCCCGCAGCGCGCCCTCCACGATCGAGTCCGCCTCGGACTTCTTGATCCGCTTGGAGTTGAGCTTGTTGCCGGCGAGCACGTTGTCGTAGATCGACATCGTCGGGAACGGGTTGGGCCGCTGGAAGACCATGCCGACCTTGCGGCGTACGGCCACCGGGTCCACGTTCGGCGCGTAGATGTCCTGGCCGCCGATCTGGATCTTCCCCTCGACGTACGCGCCGGGGATGACCTCGTGCATCCGGTTGAGGGTGCGCAGGAAGGTCGACTTGCCGCAGCCGGAGGGCCCGATGAAGGCGGTCACCGACTTCGGCTTGATGGACATGGAGACGTCCTCGACGGCCTTGAAGTCGCCGTAGAAGATGCTGGCGTCCTTGACTTGGATGGACATGTGTTTCTCCTAGCGCCCGGTCTTGGGGGCGAAGATCGTGCCGACGATACGGGCGATGAGGTTGAGGACCATGACGAGGATGAAGAGCACCAGTGCTCCACCCCAGGCGTACTCGACGCCCTTCGCCGTGGCCTCGGACAGCTGGGTGTAGATGAAGACCGGCACGGTCATCATCGGGCTGTCTTCGAAGGCGTTGGTGTTCAGGTTCGGGTTGAAGCCCGAGGCGACCAGCAGCGGCGCGGTCTCACCGATCACGCGCGAGATCGAGAGCACGACACCGGTGACGATGCCGCCGATCGCGGTCGGGAGCACCATCTTGGTGATGGTGCGCCACTTCGGCACCCCGAGGGCGTACGCAGCCTCGCGCAGGTCGTCGGGGACCAGCTTGAGCATCTCCTCGGTCGATCGGACGACGGTCGGGATCATCAGCAGCGAGAGCGCGACACCGCCGCCGAAGCCGAAGCGTGTGCCCGGCCCCATGAGCAGGGTGAAGAACGCGAACGCGAACAGGCCCGCGACGATGGACGGGATGCCGGTCATGACGTCGACCAGGAAGGTGATCGTCTTGGCGAGGCGGTTGCCCTTGCCGTACTCGATCAGGTAGATCGCGGTCATGATGCCGATCGGGATCGAGATCACCGCGGCGATGCCGGTGACGATCAGGGTGCCCATCAGTGCGTGGTAGAGACCGCCCTGCTCGTCGCCGGTGACCGAACGCATCGAGTACGTGAGGAACTCCGGGCTGAGGGTCGCGGCGCCCTTGGAGACCACCGTGTAGACCAGCCAGATCAACGGGATGACCGCGACGGCGAACGCCGTCCACACCAGCCCGGTGACGAGCTTGTCGGTGGCCGAGCGCCGGTTCTCCACCAGCAGCGCCCACAGCGGGTAGCCGATCAGGAAGCCGAGCACGCCGATGACCGCTGCCCCGACGATGCTCACGCCGAGGACGAGCGCCAGGCCGCCGAGAGCGACGGCTGCGACGCCGACCAGCCACTGGGCGCCTCGCGGGAGCGTGGCGTGGGAGAGCTTCGTCTGCTCGTTGGAGAGGCGGTGTCCTGAGCTTGTCGAAGGGTCGGTATTGCTCACTTGGCGCTCCCTCGGGCGACGATCCAGCGGGCGAGTGCGTTGACCAGGAAGGTGAAGGCGAACAGCACGAGGCCGGTCGCGATCAGCACGGAGAGCCGGTCGGGCGTGCTCTCCTTGTAGCCCTGGGCGATGTGCGCCGCGATGGTCTGCGGGTTGTTGGTGCCGATGATGAACAGCGAGATGAGGACCTTCGGCGAGACGATCATCGCGATCGCCATGGTCTCGCCGAGGGCCCGGCCGAGGCCGAGCATGACCGCGGAGACCATGCCGGAGCGGGCGTAGGGGAAGACCGCGTAACGGACCATCTCCCAGCGCGTCGCGCCGAGCGCCAGCGCGGCCTCCTCGTGCAGTCGCGGCGTCTGCGCGAAGACCTCGCGGCAGATCGAGGTGATGATCGGCAGGATCATCACGGCCAGCACGATCGATGCGGTGAACAGCGTACGGCCGTTGCCGGAGGGCTGGCCGTCGAAGAACGGCAGCCAGGCCATGTTCTCGGAGAGCCAGGCGTGGGCCGGCACCAGGTAGGGGCCGAGCACCACCGCACCCCACAGGCCGAAGACGACCGACGGGACCGCGGCGAGCAGGTCGATGACGTACGCCACAGGGGTGGCGATCCGGCGCGGGGCGTAGTGGCTGATGAAGAGCGCGATCGCCACGCTGAAGGGGACCGCGACGATCAGTGCCAGTACGGCGGCGTACATGGTGGCGTACAGCAGCGGCACGACCAGGCCCAGGAACGAGCCCTGGCCGGCGTAGTGCTGCTCGTCCACGTTGAAGCCCGGGATGCCCTCGATGCCCAGGAAGATGAAGACGGCTGCCAGCGCCACCATGATGAGAGTGGCGGCGATGACGGCGAGGCCCCGGAAGACGACATCCCCCATCGAGCCACGGCCGGACAGCTCCGACTTCGTGTCAACGCCAGGGTCGGCGCCGGGGTCAGCGGCGACAGTCACAAGGCATTCCTCGACTTTCTTGTTTCGGTTCTCAAGACAGCCGTACGGGCGGCGGCCGCAGCCACCGCCCGAACGGCGATCAGATCAGACGTGCCGGCACTTACTTGATGCCGCCGACCAGGTCGAGAGCCTTGTCGGCGGTCTCACGGTCGAGCGGTGCGGAGCCGGCCTCCTCGGAGGCGACCTCCTGGCCCTCCTCGGAGAGGATGTACTCCAGGAAGCCCTTCACGTTGGCGGCGTCCTCGGCGTTCTCGTAGGTCGGGCAGGCCAGCAGGTAGGAGACCAGCACGACCGGGTAGACACCGGCCTCCGTGGTGGTCCGGGCGACCTCGACGGCCATGTCGTTGTCGCTGGTGCCGACCGGCTTCGAGGCGGCCAGGATCTTCGCGGCGGCCTCGGCGGTCGGCTCGACGAAGTCCTCGCCGACCTTGACCTTGACGGTGGCGAGGTCGTTCTCGCGCGCCGCCGACTCGTCCATGAAGCCGATGTAGCCGGCGCCCTGCATCGCGGTCACGACACCGGAGGTGCCGTCGCCGCCCTCGCCGCCCTTGATGGAGGCGGGCCACTCACCGGAGGGCTCCTCGGCCCAGCCACCGGCGGCCGAGAGGTACTCGGTGAAGTTCTCCTGGGTGCCGGAGTCGTCGGAGCGGTGGACCGGGGTGATCGCGGTGTCCGGAAGCTTGGCGTCCGGGTTGGTCGCGGCGATCGCCGGGTCGTTCCACTTGGTGATCTTGCCCGCGAAGATGTCGGCGATCGTCTTGGGGTCGAGGCTGAGCTCGTCGACGCCCTCGACATTGAAGGTGACGGCGATCGGCGAGACGTAGCCCGGGACCTGGATCGGGTCCGCGCCGCACTGCTCCTTGGCCTTGGTCAGCTCGCCCTCGTCGTCGTTGAGAGCGGAGTCGGTGCCGGCGAAGAGGTAGCCGCCGGTGATGAAGCCCTCACGACCCGAGCCGGAGCCCACGGGCTCGTAGACGACACTGAGGTCGGGGTTCGCGTCCTGGATGCCGGCGACCCATGCCGCCTGGCCCTTCTCCTGTGAGGAGGCTCCGCCACCCTTGATGGTGCCCGAGAGGGTGCCTTCCCCGTCGCTACCGCTGTTCTGCTCGTTGGCGGCGCCGCAGGCGCTGATCGCAAGGGCAAGGGTCGCAGCAGTGATGCCCGGGACGAGTGCCCGGCGCAGCGAGGTGGTGTTCACGCAAGTCTCCTGATTGATGATGCAGTCGATTCGGAGTTGTCGCGATGACCGTAAGGAGCCGAGGTGGACGGGAAACTCGGTGAAGGTGAACGCAGGCTGAACGAGGAATTCAAAGTCGGTGGCAAATCAGTGTCAGTTCCGGGCACAGGAGATGAACAGGCAGGCCTCAAGCCTCTGCTAGACCTGAAATGCCTCAACAGCACGCACTTCACCGGCGCGCACGTGCAGCACCATCAGCTCGCCCTTCGCCAGCTTCGGGTCACGCATCCCCAGCCCCTCGAAGACCCACGGCAGCACCGGTCGGTGCGTGCAGATCACCGTCGGAACGGCCAGGTCACGCAGGGTGTCGGCAGCCAGGGCGGACACGCTACCTTCCTCTGCGCCCTCCTCGCTCAGCAGTCTCATCTGCTCGGACGCGATACCGGCGAGCCCGGCGTACGGCGCGACGGACTGGGCGCAGCGGACGCTCGGCGAGGTGATCACCCGGCGGATGTCGTAGGCCAACAGCAGGCCGGCCAGAGTGACCGCCTGGGACCGTCCGGTGTCGTCGAGCGGCCGCTCCTGGTCCGTACCGGACCAGGCCGAACGGGCAACGGACGAGGCGTGACGGAGGACCACGAGGGGCGTGGTGGGGTCGCGTACGTCCTCGGCCTGCTGCAGCGTCGCCCGATCGTGCGGGTACGTGAGCCGCTGGCGCGCCTCGTCCACCGGCAGCCACTCGACGTCGTCGATCTCGTCGTTGATCAGGTAGCCCTCGACATCGTCGTCGGCGCCGGCAGCGGTGCGGCCGACCCAGTAGTGGACCACCTTCTGTCCCGCCTCGACGGGATAGCGCTGCTGCTGGAGCGGGCGACCGAGCGCGACCCGCAGGCCGGTCTCCTCACGCACCTCCCGGATCGCGGCCACCGGCACCGTCTCGCCGGGGTCGACCTTTCCCTTGGGAAAGGACCAGTCGTCGTACTTGGGTCTGTGGACCAGCGCCACCTCGCGCAGGTCGTCGCGCTCGCGAAAAACCACTACGCCGGCGGCCGGGATCTCGGGCATGCGCACAGGGTATGTCGAGAAGGCGGCTGATTCGTCTAAGGTTCCTCGCAATGCTCCGCACCCCCCAGCTTCTCAGCCGCCCCAGGACGTGGGCAGGCCGATCATCCCGAGTCGTACGCGCCCACCCCTTGTTGACCATCGCGGTGGGCGTCGTCGTCGTTGCGCTGGTCATCTTCCTCGCCCGCGCATGGGCGACCCGCGGAGGCGACCTCGACGAGGCGCTGCGGCTGGCCCCCGCCGAGGCGACCCGGGTCTCCTTCACCGACTGGACGGGAATCCGCGAGAGAGTCGGTGCCGACCTCGATGCCGACTCCACACCGGAGGAGGTCCACGAGATGATCGACGAGGCCTATACGAAGGACCTCACCTCGACCTCGGTGCTCCCCGATGCCTCCGGTCTGCTGCAACAGCACTTCGGCTGGTCGCCCGCGACCCTCGACTGGGAGCTCTACACCCAGTCGACCGAGGGAGCGCTCATGGTCGGGCACCTCGAGGACATGGACGCCGACCACCTCGTCGAGCAGCTCACCTCGATGGGGTTCACCGCTCCCGAGGACGACCCTGCGGACGGCGGCGTCTGGGACGGCACCCTGGTCCCGTTCTCCAACTTCACCGACTCCGGGATCGACTCGACGATCAGCCCGCAGCTCACCTACATCGCCTTCCTGCCCGAGGATGACCTCATCCTCGCCTCGGACGGCCGGCGCTATCTGAGCGACCAGGTCGAGAGCCTCGGCGACGGTGACCTGCACGAGCCGATGACGGATGCCGCCGACCGGCTCGACGACCCTCTCTCTGCGTTCGTCTACGACGGTGACTTCACCTGCACCGAGATCGGGCTGGGCGGTGCCTCAGCCGCGGACCAGGACCAGGCCGACGGCCTCGTCGACGCCGCGGGCGACATCAACCCGGTCGGGGGCTTCGCCATGGCAGCCGAGCCGAACGGCGACGTACGTGTCGCGATGTCGTTCGAGAACGACGACCAGGCGCGTACGAACGCCGACACCCGGGCCAAGCTCGCCGTCGGCCCGGCGCCCGGCCAGGGCGGCACGTTCGACGAGCGGTTCGAGCTCGGGAAGGTCGCGGCCGAGGACGAGGTCGTCACCATGCAGCTGCGGCCGAAGGACGGCACGGCCGTGCTCTCCGACCTGGCGAACGGGCCGCTGCTCTTCGCGACCTGCTGACGTCTTTAGGGGATGATCCCGAGGATGCGGTCGATCTCGTCCTGGGAGAGGTGATCCTCGGACTCGCTGGCGGCGACGATGAGATTGGTGGTGAGCTCGACCTCGAGGAGCAGCTCGGGATCTTCCAGCGTCACATCGAACTGATCAGCCACGCCCGCCTCCTCACCTCGCTCAAAAAGCTCGTCTTCACATCATCGCCCAGTCTCGGTGGATCTGCGCGCTGATCCACCAAGAACCATCAAAAGTTGTCACATCAAGCGTGACACAGACGCCTGAGAGGGCCCCAATCAGACCACGAGGCCCCAGCCGAACGGCTGGGGCCTCGTTGCAGATGATCAGTGTCGGCAGATGCCGAACCCGAGATCGTCTTACTTGTTCAGAGAGGGCGAACGTTCTCCGCCTGCGGGCCCTTCGGGCCCTGGGTGACGTCGAACTCGACCTTCTGGTTCTCGTCCAGCGACTTGTAGCCGTTGGTCTGAATCGCAGAGTAGTGAACGAAGACGTCGTCGCCGCCGTCCTCCTGCGCAATGAAGCCGAAGCCCTTCTCGGCGTTGAACCACTTAACGGTGCCCTGAGCCATCTGCTCGTTACTCCTTAGTCGGGGCGAGAGGCCACCAGGTTCGGTAGCCCCGCATCAGGGGCGGGTGACACGTCGCTCCGACCTGTGTTCCCGGACCGAGGTCCGAGCGGGCACAGAGCAGAAACGCCGTTGGATCACAAACTCCGCAGGCGTCAGACCTTCTGGAACTTGCACCTGTTGCGGGAGTGACACTAGCAACTCACGCGCCTGTGCGAACCCCCCTTGACCGATCGTTTTACGCGCGAAGCGGTGAAGGTTGCCCAACAGAGCCGCGAAACGACCGCCCAGCGGGACGTACGCCCCCGGGTTTCGGAGCGCTTCCGGAGAGCAGAAGACCCCCACCCGAGGCCGGGCGGGGGTCTTCGTCGGTAGGCCGTGTCGGTCTCGAACCGACGACCCATGGATTAAAAGTCCACTGCTCTACCAACTGAGCTAACGGCCCGCCGGGAGTCTACCGGAGCAGCAGCCGTGTCCTATTCGAGGTCACCCGGCCGCGTCGACGACCTTCCGCGCTCGCTGATGATCCGGGCGCAGCGCTCGGCCGCGGCCTCGCCCGTCAGCGCATGCTCGAGCAGGAGCTGCGTCCAGTGCTCGTAGCGGGCGACCTCGACCGGATCGGCGATCTCGAGGTCGCCGGCACTGGTCTCGAGGGTGACGATCCGGTCGCGCTGGTCCCAGCCGTGCTGGACCAGAACGGGGAATCTCTCGAAACCGACGATGCCGATGGTCGCCTGGGTGGTGGTCGCAAGGTTGGCGATGTGCTCGATCTGGGCACGCATGATGCCGGGCGAGCCCACCAGGTGATGGAGGGCGGCCTCGCCGACCAGGATGGTGATCGTCCGGCCGGGCTCGTAGAGGATCGCCGAGCGACGGAGCCTGGCCGCGATCACGTGGGAGACCTCCCCGGCAGCGGCGCCCCGGTCGCGCGAACCACCCGCCAGGGCCAGCAGGGCACGGGCGTAGTCGGGGGTCTGCAGCAGCTCGGGGACACTGTGCGGCTGGTAGCTGGTCAGGACCTTCGTGGCCACCTCGGTCGCTGCGTACGCGTCCTGGTGCTGCTCCGCACCGCCGCCGGTCGGATGAGCGTCGCGGAACGCGGCGTGCTCCTGGTCGGCGCGGGCGCGCAGCGCGAGCAGCATCTCCCGGTCGGCCCCCACCGCGGCCGCCCAGGCACGGACCTCGGCCTCGGAGACCGACTGACGACCGGACTCGATCTTCGAGACCTTGGGCTGGGACCAGCCCGAGCCCAGGGCATCCGCCAGGCCGGCTCCGGTCAGGCCGGCGGCGCGACGGGCATCCCGGAGCGCCTCGGTCAGCGCTTCACGGGCTCGACGGTTGGGGCGGGGCACGGCGACAGCCTCCTTCGACGGCTTCGACAGGTTCGGCGAACCACCATCGTGCCCGATGGGCATACTGCACGTCCAGATGCACATCATGATTGGCAAGGTCAAAATATTATGCTCTACTGATTCCCGGGGTCGACGTCGACAGGAAGGCAGGGCCTCGATGAGCATCCGACGAACCCACCCGGGACGACCACGCCTCGTCCCCTCGAGCACAGCAGCTCCACCGCGCGAGCAGGTGCTTCATGCCGCGGCGCAGCTGTTCGTGACAAGGGGCTTCGCGGCCACCTCGACACGGGAGATCGCCGACAAGGTCGGGATCAGACAGGCGTCGCTCTACTACCACTTCACCGGCAAGGACGAGATCCTCGCCGAGCTCTTGGAGCGGTCCGTCCGACCGACCGTCGATCGGGTCGACCAGATCAGGCAGCTGACCGCGTCCGCGAGCCCCGAGGCCGCGCTCTACCTGCTGGCCCTCGTCGACATCCGCACGCTCGCCGAGGCACCGGACAACATCGGCATGCTGGCCACTCATCCCGATGTGACCAGCAGCGAGGCGTTCGATGCTTTTCGCAGCATTCGCGCCGAGCTCGCCGACGCCTACGGGCGGATCGCCACCCGGGCCGCGGCGCGCGGGGTCGCAACAGCGGCCGATCCGGGCCACCTCGGCGAGATGCTCATGCATCTGGTCGAGGTCACCACCACCCTCCGCAGCAGCGGTGCGCCGATCGACGACGCGACCGCCGCTGTCATCGCCTCGACCTGCCTGCGCGCCTGCGGGATCCCCGACAGTCGCATCGCCTCGGCAGCCTCCTCCGCGGCAACCCTCGTCGAGGAGCTGTCGATGGGCGAGCCGACATGACAGCGGGCCCGACCAGCTCAGAGCTGGTCGGGCCCGCTGCGTACGAACGAATCGTCGTTCAGCGGGTCCCGGTGATGCGGTCGAGCGGGCCCGGGGTGTAAGGCGAGTTGGCCTCCAGGTAGGCGGAGAAGGCATCGATGTCGAGGCCGCCGTAGTAGGGGTCGGTGCCCTTGGTGAAGGCCGCGAAAGCGTCGCCGCCGCCCTGCAGGAAGTTGTTGGTCACGACCCGGTAGGACGCGGCCTTGTCGATCGGCTGGCCGTTGAGCGTGACCGAACCGTCGACGGGACCCGAGGGGCTGATCTGGTAGGAGAAGCCCTCCGATACCTGCAGGATCTTGTGGGTTGCGGCGTTGGCGCCGGTGACCTGCTGGGTGAGCAGGTCGTAGATGTCCTGGCCCGTCATGGTCAGCGAGACCATGTAGTTGTTGAACGGCTGGACCGTGAACGCCTCGTCGTAGGTCACTTCACCGACCGCCTCGCCGTAGGGCGAGTTGGTCGCGGTCAGGTCGGCGCGGATGCCGCCCGGGTTCATGAACGCGATCACCGGCGCCTGCCCGTTGACGACCGTCGACTGATCTGCGAGCTGGGCATCGGCGATCAGGTCACCGAGGGCGCTCTCGCCGGAGGCGTTGGTGGTGCGGGTGACGTCACCGGAGAGCGAACCGAGCACGCGGGAGGCGATCGGGGTGACCAGCTCCTTGTAGGTGTTGATCAGCGTGGTCTGCTCGGGGGCCTTGGCCACGTCGCGGGTGACCAGCAGGTTCGAGCCCTTGACCGAAGAGCGGACGATGTCGCGCTTCTTGAGGTCGTACTTCAGGTTGGTCTCGGTGTAGAGCCGGCCGAAGGACGAGGCCGAGGTGACCAGGCGGGACTTCCCCTTGGGGTCCGGTACGTCGCAGACGTAAGGGTTGTGGGTGTGGCCGGTGACCACCATGTCGATCTCGGGGTCGAGGTCCTGGGCGATCGGCACGATGGGCGAGCCGGCGACCAGCTCGCCGCCGCCCTCGCAGGTGTAGTCGTACCTGGCGTTGACGTCGTAGACCGTGCCGGTGGCGGGATCGGTCCACTTCTCCCTCGGCAGGTTGGCGCCCTCGTGGATCAGGGTAACGATCGCCTTGACGCCCTTCTTCTTCAGCTTGGGCACGAGCGCGTTGGCGGTCTCGACCTCGTCCTTGAAGGTGAGGCCCTTGACCCCCTCGGCGGTGACGATGTCGGGAGTGCCCTCCAGGGTCATGCCGATGAAGCCGATCTTGACGCCGTCGATCTGCTTGATCGCGTAGGACGGCAGGATCGTCTTGCCGCTCGCGTCCTCGATCACGTTGGAGGCGAGGATGTCGAAGTCGGCGCCCGCGTACTCGTGGGCGGCGCAGGAGTTCTGGTTGTCCTCGCCGTCGCCGTCGTCGATGCAGCCGCCGTCGGCGATGCGCTGCAGCTCCTTGTAGCCCTCGTCGAACTCGTGGTTGCCGACCGAGGTCACGTCCAGGCCGAGCTTGTTGAGCGCCTCGATGGATGGCTCGTCGTGGAAGGCGGCCGAGAGCAGCGGCGAGGCGCCGATCAGGTCGCCCGCGGCGACGGTCAGCGAACGCTTGTGACCCTTGCGGGCCTCGGCCAGGTGGGAGGCGAGGTATTCCACGCCGCCCACGTTCACGGTCTCGTCGACCGGCGCACCGGTGGCCGGGTCGATGTGGTGGCCGGTGACGAGGCGCCCGCTCGAACCCGACGGCGCCTCGAGATTGCCGTGGAAGTCGTTGAACGAGAGCAGCTGGACGTCGACCAGATGCTTCCCGTGACCGGGCCCCGGCTTGGCCGAGGCAGAGGTCGCCAACGGGGTGGCGACCGCGGCGGCCGCGAGGGCGACCGCGGCAACGGCCACAGCGGGGCGAATTCTTCGGATGTTACGAGACATTGCGGGGCTCCCCATCTCAGTGATCGACGAAGGGAACGATGCCCCTTCGGGTTCTTCTTGGGAAGAGGTAATCGGGTTACCGCTGCCGAATCGTCATCAACCGTTAATCACCCGAAAAATTCGGTAACGCTGACCGTTCCACCAGCCTCCTCGAACTCCTCGCGGACCGTCTCCCGCAGCTTCGCGTCGGAGAGATAGTCGGCAGCCACCCCGGCGAGACCGTAGGCGGCATCGACGAGCACCTCGTCGGCGTACGGCGTGACCGCGGCAGCGGCGAACTCGCGGCTGTGCAGAGACACGTCGGGCTCGGCGATCTTGACCATCGCGTGCAGGCCGGGGACGCGGAAGGAGACGTTGCCGAAGTCGGTGGACCCGGCGAGCAGGTCCGGGACGACGCCTGGCGCGAGGACGGTGTGGTTGCGCTCCTGGTAGCGGCGGTTCCACGCCTGGGCCAGCCCGCTGTTGTTGCGGATCGGCAGGTAGACCGGCGACGTGTCCCAGCTGAACTCGACACCGCAGCCAGTCATCAGCGCCGCGCCCATCGCCATCTCCTCCAGTCGCTGGGAGAGGATCTTGAGCGTCTCGGGGTAGGCGGAGCGTACGTAGAACTCGATCGAGGCGTGCTCCGGGATCACGTTGGGGCGCAGGCCGCCGTCGGTGATGATCGCGTGCACCCGGTCGGTCGGCGGCATCTGCTGCCGGTTGAGCGCGACGCCGGTGTAGAGCAGGTTGGCCGCGTCCAAGGCGTTGCGCCCCATGAACGGCTGGATCGAGGCGTGCGCCGGCACCCCGACGTACGTCACCTTCAGCTGCCTGCGCCCCAGGAAGACCGGCTCGGAGCTGTCGTAGGTGAACGGGTGGACCATGATCGCGGCGTCGACGCCGTCGAAGGCGCCCTTCTGCGCCATCAGCTCCTTGCCGCCACCGCCCTCCTCGGCCGGGGTACCGAGCCAGATCACGCGGCCGCCGAGGCGGTCGATCACGCTCGCGATGGCCAGGAACGCGCCCACGCCGACCGTGGCGATCAGGTTGTGGCCGCATCCGTGGCCGATGCCGGGAAGCGCGTCGTACTCGGAGAGCACGGCGATCGTCGGGCCGTCCTTGGTGCCGCCCGCCGAGGCGTAGAGGGCGGTCGGGAGGCCGTAGGCGCCACGGGCCACCTCGATGCCGTGAGCCTCGACGAACTCGGCCAGCCCGGCCGAGCTGCGGTGCTCCTCGAAGCCCGTCTCCGGGTGCTCGGCGAGGTCGTGGGAGACCGCTATCAGCTCGGGACCGAGGTCCACGAGCTTGTCGCGGATCGCGTCCAGAATCCCTCTCGGCGCACCCGCCGAGGTCGACTCGGCGGCCTTCGTGATGAGCGCCTTGGCGTCTGTCTCGTCGCGGAGCTGGTTGACCAGGAACGGGTTCGGCTGCTGCGGCTGGCTCATGTCCCCAGAGGCTATCGGTGATGTGTCACCGATAGCTGGGGGCCCAGCCGTCGGCGACGATGCGTGCCTCGTCGGCGGGACGCGAGGAGTCGAACGACGTACGCCGCCCCTGGCTCACCACGATGCCGTCGACGTAGACCCCGCGACCCTGGGAGGACGAGTCGGTCTCGTAGGTCCACCGCACCGTGGTCGTGCCGTCCGGGAGCTCGGCGCGGCCGCACAGCCATCGGCGGCCACCGTAGCCGTTGACCGCCTCACTGGTCTCCCACCTCCAGTCACCACCCTCGAGTGTCCAGGGCAGCGGGCTGAAGGTGGCGCCGTCGGTGGAGTACTGCAGCCGGCCGAAGTCGAAGCGTGGCTCGGTGTCGAAGAAGTAGTCGAAGCGAAGCCTCGCGCCGTCGGTGGCTGCGAGCGGCACGTCGAGCGTCGCCTTCGTCGCGTTCGTGCGACCCGAGAACCACGACGTACGTCCCCTCGCCGGCCGGACCGCCGAGGCCATGCCGAGCGCGTCGGAGACGGCACGTCGGGAGGGGTTGTTGCTGCCCCAGTCGCGGCTGGGGTGGACGCGGTTGGTCATCAGCACGACGAGCTGGTGGCCGATCGGGTCCATCACGATGCTGGTGCCGGTGTAGCCGGTGTGGCCGAAGGAGACCGGGGACCAGATCGGGCCGTGGTACCAGGTCGTGGCGAGCTCCCAGCCGAGGCCGCGGGAGCTGGTGAACCGGGCGCCGGTGTAGTCGCGCAGCGACAGCCTGACCGTGTCCTCCGTCAGGATCCTGGTGCCGTTGTAGACGCCGCCGTTGAGGTACATCTGGCCGAACCTTGCCATGTCGGCCGCGGTCGAGAAGACGCCCGCGTGACCGGCGACGCCGCCGAGGGCCCAGGCGTTCTCGTCGTGCACCTCGCCACGGATCATCGGGCGGCCGGCCCAGGGCTGGTACTCGGTCGCGGCGACACGGTCGAGGCGGTCGGCGGGCGGGTTGTACATGGTGTCGCGCATCCCGAGCGGCTCGGTGATGTGGTCGCGGACGTAGACGTCGAGCTTCTTCCCCGAGAGGCGCTCGACCAGGAGCCCGAGGGTGATCAGGTTGATGTCGGAGTAGCGGTAGATCTGCTCGGGCGCGTGCGTCGGCGTCGTGTCCATGATCGCCGCGACCCGCTCCTCGTAGGTGTCGTAGCCCGCCCACAGCGACGGCGACGGGCCGGCGAGTAGGCCGGAGACGTGGGTGAGGAGGTGGCGTACGAGGATCGCGTCCTTGCCGTGCGGCGCGAACTCGGGCAGATAGGTGACCACCGGCGCCTCGAGGTCGAGGCTGCCCTGCTCCATCAGCTGGAGGATCGCGGTCGTGGTGAAGAGCTTCGACATCGAGGCGATGTCCCACATCGTGTCCAGCCCGGCCGCGACCTGCTGCTCGGCCGAGAGCTCGACGACGGTGGTGCCGTCCAGGCCGTATCGGAGCGCCTTGCCGACGCTCTCGTGGGCGACGATGACGCCGTCCTTGACCGCGATCGCGGTGGCCCCGGCGTACAGGGGATGGGCGGGGTTCTCCGTCGTCGGCTCGAGGAACCTGGCCAGCTCGGTGCGGATCTTCGCGATCTGCGCCGGGTCGAGGCCGACCTGGCGGGCGTGGCCGGGACGCAGGACGGTGCGCGGGGTGAAGGTCAGCTCGTCCGGCGTGATCGTCGGTGGCTGGCCGGCCAGCGAGGCGAGCGACCTGGTTGCCTTGGTCGGATCCTCTGGGGTCGAGGCCACCGCGGCACCGCCGAGGAGAGTCATCGCGACTCCGCTCAGGGTGCCGCCGAGAAGCGTGCGCCGAGAGGTCATGAGCATGTCCGGAGACGGTGTCATACCCCGATACTGCCGCTCCGGCGCGAGCTTCGTGCGTGAAAGGAAATTTTCTTTCACGGCGCCGGTCTCCGGTCCGGCCCTCAGAGCGTCGGCCAGTGCTCCGCCCACGGCTTCGTCTGCTCCAGCTGAGCCGCGACCTGCAGCAGCAGGCCGTCGTCGCCGAGCTGACCGGAGAGCTGGATGCCCAGCGGCAGTCCGGCGGCGGTCCGGTAGGTCGGCACCGAGATCGCCGGGCGTCCGGTGATGTTGGCGAGCTGGGTGTAGGGCACCCAGCCGAGGTTCTCGTCGACCAGCTGGTCGATCATCCCGGTCGCGCGCATGACCCGCCCGCCGTGCACCTTGTGCAGCACCCGCGCGGCGGTCTGGAGCGCCTTGGGCGTGGTCAGCTGCCCGACCTTCAGCGGCGGCTTGGCCAACGTCGGGGTGAGCAGCAGGTCGTACGTCTCGTGGAACGCGCTGAGGCGGCGTACGTGGTTGCGGCGGTTGATGTGCGCGAGCTCGACGGCGACCACTCCCCCGGCCCGGCCGAGCTCGGCAACGGCGAGGGTGTCGGCCTCGAAGTCGGCGTTCTTGGCTCCGACGCGGAGCTTGGCCTCGGCGACCTCGGCAGCGGCGGAGGCGAACCAGATGGTGAGGAAGTCGCGGCCGAGCTCGGCGGCGTCGTAGGGCGCCTCGACCTCCTCGACGTCGTGGCCGAGCGCTTCGAGGGCCTTGGCCGCGTCCTCGACGGCCGCGATCGCCTCCGGGTCGGGCGCGGTGATGGAGGACGTCGAGGTGAACCCGATCCGGAGCTTGCGCGGCGCGGTCGCGACGGCCTCGGAGAAGGCCGCGCCTGGGCGCGGCGCGTGGATCATCGCCAGCGGCTGGTCACCGGTGAGCGCGTCGTAGAGCCCGGCCGCGTCGCGGACCGTGCGGGTCACCACGCCCTGGACGACGAAGCCGTTGGAGGCATCCAGGCTCTGCGGGCCGAGGGGCAGCAGCCCGCGGGTGGTCTTCAGACCGACCAGGCCGTTGCAGGCCGCCGGGATCCGGATGGACCCGCCGCCGTCGTTGGCGCCGGCGGCCGGGACGATCCCGGCGGCCACCGCCGCCCCGGAGCCACCCGAGGAGCCGCCGGGCGTGTGGTCGGTGTTCCACGGGTTGCGCGCAGCGCCGAACAGCTCCGGCTCGGTGATCCCCTTCGACCCGAACTCCGGGGTGTTCGTCTTGCCGAAGATCACCAGGCCGGCGTCCAAAGCGCTCTGGGTGAAGTAGGAGTGCTCCTCGGCGACGTCGTCGACGAGCGACCGCGAGCCGTACGTCGTCGGGTGCCCCTGATACTCCTGAGCCAGGTCCTTCACCAGGAACGGCACCCCGGCGAACGGCCCGCTCGGGCCCTCACCCGCGACCTGGGCATCGGCCTCCGGGATGTCCGCGACGATCGCGTTGATCCGCGGGTTCACCGCCGCCGCCCGCTCCCGCGCCGCGGCCAGGACCTCGGCCGCCGTCACCTCCTTGGCAGCGACCAGCTGCGCCAGCCCGGTGGCGTCGTACGTCAGATACTCATCGACCCGCATGAGCGCAGGCTAGGGCATGTCTGGCGAATCCACGCCCGCTACGCGACGTTTCGCATCCGATCTGGCTGCGTTGCCGCCGCTCGACAGCCTCCAGGATGCCTTCGCGGCGGACGCCTTGCCAGATCGGCCCGAAACGCCGCTCGCGGCCGCCGTGTCTTCACCAGACATGCCCTAGGGCATTTCAGTCCGTCCGTGGGCTGACTCCCGGCCCGACGTCGAGCCCGCCGAAGTAGAAGGCCGTCAGCACGAGCAGCCAGGCGACCCAGAACGGGATCACGAACGGGAGCGTGCGGGAGATCAGGGTGCCGAGACCTGCTGCCGGTTCGTACTTCCTGATCATCATCAGCACGACGAACATGTAGGGGTTCATCGGCGTGATCACCTGGGTCGCGCTGTCGCCGATGCGGAAGGCGGCCTGGGTGAAGCCGGGCTCGAAGCCGATCAGCGCGAACATCGGTACGAAGACCGCGCCCATGATCGTGTACATCGAGGATCCGCTGATGATGAACAGGTTCAAGATCGAGCACAGGATGATGAAGCCGATGATCACCGGGAAGCCGGTCAGGCCGGTGCCCTGCAGTCCGTCGGCGCCGACCTTCGCGAGCGCGGGACCGACGTTGGACCAGTTGAACAGCGCGATGAACTGCCCGAGCATGAACGCCAGCACCAGGAACGGTGCCATCTCCTTGATCCCCTCACCCATCACCTTCGGCACGTCAGCGGCCGTCTTCAACGTGCCCGCGACGAATCCGTAGACGATTCCCGGGACGAGGAAGAGGACGAAGGTGATGAAGACGATCGAGTCCATCAGCGCGGACTCCGGCAGGAAGTTCCCATCGTCGTTGCGCCACGGCGATCCCTGCGGGAGCACTGCCAGGACCATCGCGACCGCCAGGACGGTGCCGGTCGCGATCGCCACCCAGAACGCCTTGCGCTCCTGCGGCGTGAGCTGGGCCTCCAGCGCCTGGCGATGACTCCTCAGGGCCGCGGCGACCTCGTCGTCGTTGCTCCGGAAGCGGTCGTCCGCATCGCCCTCGACCTCGTCGGTCGGTACGTTCTGGCGGACCATCCTCGGCTCGAGGACCCGGTCGATGATGAAGCCCGCGACCAACGCGAGCACGATCGCCGAGACGACGTTGAAGTAGTAGTTGGAGACCGGCGTCACCGCGGCGCCCGGATCGGGGAGCGTCGCGGTGACGGAGTTGGTGATCCCGGAGAAGAGCGCGTCCAGGCTGGTCACCACGAGGCTGGTCGAGTAACCGGCGCCGGCGGCGGCGAAACCTCCGACCAGCCCCGCCATCGGGTGCCGGCCGGCGGCTTTGAACACTGCGGCGGCCAGCGGAGGGATGACGATCATCGACGCGTCTGCCATCACGCTCGCGGTGACGCCGACGACCCCGAGGGCGTACGGCAGCAGCCACCGCGGCGCGGAGGCCAGGGTGAGGCGGATCGCCGCCGCCAGCAGCCCCGTCCGCTCCGCGACCGTCACGGCGAGCAGGATCGTCACCACGGTCAGCAGCGGCGGGAACCCGATGAAGTTCGCGCCGATGTTGACCGTGAACCAGGTCAGGCCCTCGGCCGTGAAGAGCCCGTTGATCACGAGCGGCTCGTCGGCGCCGGGGAGGGTCACCTGGGTGTCCATGGCGGCCAGGAGCGTCGAGATCACCCCGACGACCAGGAACAGGATCAGGAACAGGATAAACGGGTCCGGCAGCTTGTTGCCGGTCCTCTCGACCCAGGCGAGCACCCGGTCGCCTCGCGTCGATGCGTACGGTTCAGTGGTTGCGGACATACAGCTCTCCTACCGAGTCGGAGCGTGGGGTCGCCTGCAACAACGAAGGCCCCGCGACGCTAGCAAATCAGCGTCGCGGGCCGGCGCGATGTGGTGGGGCCGTTGGTCAGTTGAAGATCTCGCGGTGGTCGCCCTCGACCCGCTCGCGCTTCCACAGGTCGATGCCGGTGGAAGCGGCGTACTCGTCGATCCTGGCCAGCTCCTCGCCCGTGAGCTCGGGACCGGAGAGCGCGCCGATGCAGTCGGTGACCTGCTCGGGTCGGGAGGCGCCGATGACCACCGAGGTCATCCGCGGATCACGCAGCGCCCAGGCGAGCGCCATCTGGGCGAGCGTCTGACCGCGGTCAACAGCGAGGGCGTTGAGCGACTCGATGCCGGCGAGCGTCTCGGGCGTGAGCGCCTCCGGGGTCAGGAAGCGGGCCTTGGCAGCGCGCGAGTCCTCCGGGATGCCGCCACTACCGAGGTACTTGTTCGTCAGCAGACCCTGCGCCAGCGGCGAGAAGGAGATCGCACCGGCACCGACCTCGTCGAGCGTGTCCAGCAGGCCGTCGGTCTCGAGCCAGCGGTTGAGGATGGAGTAGGACGGCTGGTGGATCAGCAGCGGCGTACCGAGGTCGCGCAGGATCGCCGCCGCCTCCCGGGTCAGCGCCGAGGAGTAGGAGCTCAGTCCGACGTAGAGCGCCTTCCCGGATCGCACGATCTGGTCGAGGGCGCCCATCGTCTCCTCCAGCGGTGTGCTGGGGTCGGGGCGGTGGTGATAGTAGATGTCGACGTAGTCGAGCCCCATCCGCTTCAGCGACTGATCGAGGCTGGAGATGAGGTACTTCCGCGAGCCGCCGATCTTGCCGTACGGCCCCGGCCACATGTCCCAGCCGGCCTTGGTCGAGATCACCAGCTCGTCGCGCAGCCCGGCGAAGTCCTCGCGCAGGTGGCGGCCGAAGTTCTCCTCGGCGGACCCGTAGGGCGGGCCGTAGTTGTTGGCCAGGTCGAAGTGGGTGATGCCGGCATCGAAGGCCGTACGCAGGATCGCCCGCTGCCGCTCGAACGCCAGGTCGTCACCGAAGTTGTGCCACAGCCCGAGGCTGACCGCCGGCAGATCCAGGCCACTGTTGCCGGTCCGCCGATACTGCATCGCGTCGTAGCGATCCTCTGCCGGGGCGTACGTCATGCGTCGGTCCTCTTTCCGGCGCGCAGCGCCACCTTGATCATCGGCCACTGCAACGGCAACCGTGCGACGGTGCCCGCGAAGAACCCGGCCGACTTGGGGGTCCGCTTCCGGTTCGCCCGCTTCCCCGCGTCCACGCTCATCTGCACGTTGGCCGGGAAGACCCCCACCAGCAGCGCGGCGCTCGCGAGCCCGGCGATCCGGCGGGTCCTCGGGTGCAGCAGCCCCAGCCCGCAGACGATCTCCGCGACCCCGGAGATCTCCACCACCTTGCGCGCATCCGGCAGCGCCGACGGGACGATCGGTTCGAAGACCTGCGGCCTCACCAGATGCAGGGTCCCGGACCCCAGGAAGAGCGCGGCCAGCCCGACGAGCGGCAGATCGAGCCGCGAAGAAGATTCAGTGCTCACGGGACGACTCTGTCACGCCCGCCCAACGTGGGAGCCGTGGAGTCACCCAGTGCCCTCAGGACTCCCGGGTCGCCCGGCCGGCCTTCCTTCCCGCAGATTTTTCGTGAAGGTTGCGAGGTCGTCTTGAAGGGCAGGGTGGGCACCGGGCAACGGGGTCTCCTTCGCGACCACCTCAGCGATCTCGCAAAGGCAGTCCTCGACGACCCAGTCGGCACGGCGTACGCCCCATCTCGAGATCTCTGCCTTGACGTCCGAGGCCGCGAGAGCAGTCCAGTCCCCTATCGTGATTCCGCGATACAGGCACTTTATCGTGATTTCGCGATAGGGGACCGGTATCGCGAAATCACGATGCCGGCACCGGACTCAGCCATGGCGGGGAGGACCCTGGCGGACCTTCTCGAGCAGCATCTCGGGGGTCGCGGTCTGCGGGTCCCACCACGACTCGATCCACCAGGTCGCACCGGCATCGGCCCGCGCACGAGCTAGCTCGGCGTCCTGCTCGCGGTCGCCGGAGAGCTGGCCGGGCGTGACGATCTCGAACGACTTCTCCGGCTCCTCGGCGTGGTCGCTCAGCCACGTCGCGAGCGCCGCGATGTCGGCTGGGCCCGGCTCGTCCATCGAGCTGCGGATCTGGCTGACGATGCCGTCCCAACGCAGCGTACGTCGCAGGTTCTTGGCCGGGGGACGCTCGGCGTCCCACACCCCGACCGGCCAGACCGGGATGCGCCCGTTGACCGGCGGCTCGGGGAAGACCATCTCGCCGACGCGGGTGTGCGTGCCGCCGAAGGCGAACGGCTCGCCGCTCCAGGACCTCTCCAGGAAGGCGAGCAGGTCATCGAGCAGGTCGGCGCGCTCCTTGAGCCCGGTGAGCTGACCGTCGACCGACGTGTATCCCTGATCGTCCAGAACACCGACCCCGACCGGCAGCACCAGCCGCCCACCGGAGAGATGGTCGACCGTCAGCGCCCGCTGCGCGAACTCCCACGGCCGGTGCCGCGGCGCAGCGAAGACCATCGCCCCGAGCGTGATCCGCTCGGTGACCGCCGCCACCGACGCGAGCACCGCGAACGGGTCCCACGTCGGCCCGAACGACCCCATGCTGATCGCGTCCCAGGTGAAGAACCCGTCCCAACCGTGCGCCTCCGCCTCCCGCGCGAGCGTCACGTGCTGTGCCGGCGTACCAAAGCTTCCGACGAACCCGAACTTCATGGCTCTCACGTTAGACGCGACCTCCGACAGTCCACTTGACCGTTCTTGCCGACCACACCTGCACAACGGCGGAAACCGGTCGAAACTCCAGGCACTGACCGATACGTTCACGGCATGGCTTCGGCGGAGCGTCTCGAGATCTCGCAGGTCGCAGCGAGCCGGACACATCGGCTACGGGCTGACGTGTTGCACGGAGGCGCGTCGCCCCAGGTGGCGCGGATCCCGGGCGAGGACCATCCTGACGTGGCAACATACGCCGCCCAGGATGCTGCAGGCACGGTGATCGGCTGCGTCACCCTGTTCCCGGCGGCATACCCCGACCAGCCCGAGAGCGCGGATGCCGGCTGGCGGCTCCGTCGGCTCGCCACCGCACCCGGGTGGCGCGGCCAAGGGGTCGCCACCGGCCTGCTGCAGCGGTGCCTCGCCCATATCGCCGACCACGGCGGTGGCATCGTCTGGTGCAACGCCACACCTGACGGTGCTGCCGTCTTCACGCACCTCGGGTTCGCCACGGTCGGCACGCCATGGGAGGACCCCGAGTTCGGCCCGAACGTCCGGATGCGGCGTACGGTCTGAGGCGGCCATCACGATGGGCATCAGGAACTACCTCGTCGAGGGCGTCTCCGGCGCTGGGAAGACCGCTGTCTGCGACGAACTGCAGCGGCGGGGATACCAGGCGATCCATGGTGATCGCGAGCTCGCCTACCTAGGCGACCCGGAGACGGGTCTGCCGGCCGGACGCGACGCCACCGGCGAGCACATCTGGGAGCGTCGCGCGAGGTCGACCCTGGGAGCGTCGGGCGCACCACGTACGCCTGGCGCTCCCAGGGTTAGGGCGTCAATCCGTTGGCGACGCGACCGGAGTCGAGCCATGAGCCGAGCTCAAGCACGTAGACGACGTCTTCTCGATCGCCAGACAGCAGGTCCTCCTGCTGCTTGTGCTGGGCGGCGACATGCTGAAGACCGACCTTCTCGAGCACGCGGCGCGAGCGGGTATTGGCCGCCCTCGTCGAAGCGACGACTCGCTCCACTCCCGGCACCGAGAAGGCTTGCCCGACCATCGCACGGGCGCCCTCGGTGGCTAGACCACTCCCCCAGGCATCACGACACAACCGGTAGCCGACACCGGACTGTGCCGGCAGACCCGCGAAAGTTGATGCTGACCACCAACCGACGAACTTGCCTCCGACGTTCCCCGCCCAGTAACCCAGCCCGCGCACTGGATCCGACTGCATCACCAGCCGCGTCTTCCACTCGGCAGCGGTCTCCTCAGGTGTCGCCGGTCGACCGAGCTGGAACGCCATCACTTCCGCGTCGGAGTTGAGCGCCACCAGGTCGCTCAGATGGCGGTCGGAGACCGGCTCGAGGCGGATCCGCTCGGTGCTCAGCACGGGCAAGCTCACCCCAGGGATCCAACCACAGGCGAGCCGTCGTGTCCGCGGCCCGAGTCAGGCCTCCTTCATGCGACATCCTTCGGCACAGGCCTTCATCACGCCCGCCCAGCCGTTGCGTCTGAGGATCCTGGCGATCCGGGTGGCGGTCTGGCAGGGGGTGTCGAAGACCTGGTGGAAGCGGAGGCGGGCGGTGGTCGACCCTGCCGACGCGAGATCGTCGAGAGCACGATCGGCGTCGCGGGCCCGGTCGCGCCACGAGTCATGGCCCAGGGCCCCGTCGAGCTCGACGACGAGCTGGTACGCCGCATAGTCCACGTCGCGGAGCTGTGTCCCCGCCGGACCCGATCGGAGCGCTTGCCGAGTGCCGACAGGCAGGCCATGCGCGCGCTCGACCTTGGTGAGGTATCCGTGCTCGAGCACCGAGTGGGTGCCGGCCTCGAGGTCGCCGATCAGGGCGGCGAGGAGCGGCCGGCGGCGGACCGACGGATAGCGCGAGAGTGCGGCGCGCAGCGAGCTCGCGGTGACGTACGTCCTGCTCGCCACCTCCGCCAGCCGGGCGATCGCGTCGATCTCCTTGGTGGCGTCGTGGGCCATTGCGAGCGCGTTGTCCTCGACCGCGAGCCGGGGCGGGGTGCCGCCATAGGCTCGCTGCTCCAGCCCCGTCATCCGGTGGACGATGATCCCGTCCTGCGGCCGGATCCGGCGCCGGTGGTCGATGGCGACATGGATCGGGGCGCCGTCATCGCGACCCCGGGGTTCCTCGACGCTGGTCCAGCACAGGTAGGCCGGCTCGGCGTAGAGCACCGCCGCCCAGGCACGCTGGCGCCACGTCGTCGGGCCGGCATGATCGACGTAGACCCGCGGATGGACACGACGGAGCTCCTTGCGACGAAGCCCGCGCTCGATGTCGGTCTTCGTCACCCCGCCAGCGGTCAGCTGCGCATGGCTCGCGACCCCGTCCTGCATCAGCACCTGGGCCCGCAGCAGCCGAGCATCGTCCTCCCGCCGCTCCCGCACCTCCCGCTCATCACCCACGAGGCATGGTAACCCTGGGAGCGCCAGGCGCGCCTGGTGCGCTTGTCGCTCCCAGGGTTCCCTCAGCTTGCCGCTTCGCCCTCAGCCAGCTTTGTCAGGCAGATGTCGACGATCATGTCCTCCTGGCCGCCCACCAGACCCCGGCGGCCGCACTCCATGAGGATGTCGCGGGTGTCGACGCCGTAGCGGGCGGAGGCGTTCTCGGCGTGGCGGAGGAAGGAGGAGTAGACGCCGGCGTAGCCCATGGTGAGGGTCTCGCGGTCGACGCGGACGGGGCGGTCCTGGAGCGGACGGACGATGTCGTCGGCGGCGTCCTGGAGCTTGAACAGGTCACAGTTGTGCTTGAAGTCCGACAGGTTGGCGACCGCGATGAACGCCTCGATCGGGCAGTTGCCGGCGCCGGCCCCGTGACCGGCGAGGGAGGCGTCGACGCGATAGACGCCGTTCTCGACAGCGACGACCGAGTTGGCCACGGACAGCGACAGGTTCTCGTGGGCGTGGATGCCGATCTCGGTCTCGTCATCGAGCACGGACCGGTAGGCGCGGACCCGGTCGCGTACGTCGTTCATCGTCAGCCGGCCGCCGGAGTCGGTGACGTAGACGCAGTGGGCGCCGTAGGACTCCATCAGCTTCGCCTGCTCGGCGAGCTGCTCGGGCGGGGCCATGTGCGAGAGCATCAGGAAGCCCGAGACGTCCATCCCCATCTCGCGTGCGGCGGCGATGTGCTGGGCCGACACGTCGGCCTCGGTGCAGTGGGTCGCGACCCGCACCGAGCGAACGCCCAGGTCATAGGCGCGCTCGAGGTCGTGAATCGTGCCGACGCCGGGAAGCAGCAAGGTCGTCAGGCGGGCGTTCTTGATGACCGAGACCGCTGCCTCGATCCACTCCCAGTCGCTGTTGGAGCCGGGGCCGTAGTTGACCGAGCCGCCGGTGAGACCGTCCCCGTGGGCGACCTCGATGGCGTCGACGCCGGCCTCGTCGGCGGCGATGACGATCCGCTTGACGTCCTCGGGCGTGATCCGGTGGCGGACGGCATGCATGCCGTCGCGCAGCGAGACTTCCTGGACGTAGATGGGCGTGCTCATCGCGCGGCCTCCTTGGACGAAGCGATCCTGTCGGCCATCTGCAGCGCGGCCGAGGTCATGATGTCGAGGTTCCCCGCGTACGCAGGGAGGTAGTGCGCGGCGCCCTCGACCTCGAGGAACACCGACACCTGGTGCGTGGGCCGGGCGTCATCCGCCGAGGCCAGCAACGTCTCCACCGGCTGGTCGTCGGGAATCTCCTGCACCTGCACCTTCTGCTTGAGCCGGTAGCCGGGAACGTACGCGGCGACGTCGCCGACCATCTTCTCGACCGACTCGGTGATCTCCGCGGTCAGCTCCTCCAGGGAGCGAGACCCGCCTTCGACCAGCGCATACACGGTGTCGCGCATCATCAGCGGCGGCTCGGCCGGGTTCAGGATGATGATGGCCTTGCCGCGCTTGGCGCCGCCGACCTGCACGATCGCGCCCGAGGTGGTCTCGGTGAACTCGTCGATGTTGGCCCGGGTGCCGGGACCGGCGGAGCTCGACGAGATCGAGGCGACGATCTCGCCGTAGGCGACCGGCACCACCCGCGCGACCGCGGCCACGATCGGGATGGTCGCCTGCCCGCCGCAGGTCACCATGTTCACGTTCGGGGCGTCGATGTGCTCGTCGATGTTGACGGCCGGGATGACGTACGGCCCGATCGCCGCGGGGGTGAGGTCGATCAGCCGCTTCCCGTAGGGCTCCAGGGCTGCCGCGTTGGCGACGTGCGCCTTGGCCGAGGTCGCGTCGAAGACGATCTCGATGTCGTCGAACCCGGGCAGCCCGATCAGCCCCTCGACCCCGTCGGCGGTCGTCGCGAAACCGAACCGCTCCGCCCGGGCGAGCCCGTCGGAGGACGGGTCGATCCCGACCATCGCGCCCATCTCCAGATGCTGCGACGTACGCATCACCTTGATCATCAAGTCGGTGCCGATGTTGCCCGACCCGATGATCGCCACTTTGGTCTTGCCTGTGCTTTCCGCTGGCATGGAGGTCACTTCCCTACGCTGAAGGCCACCGAGCCGAGGCCCGACACGGTGGAACGAACGGTGTTGCCCGGGGCGATCGGCCGCATCGGCCCGAGCGCGCCGGAGAGGATGAGCTGGCCCGCACGCAGCGGCTCACCGAAGTCACGCGCGTAGCGAGCCAGCCACTGGACGGCGTTGACCGGGTCGCCCAGGCACGCCGCCCCGGTCCCGGTCGAGACCTCCTCGTCGTCGATCGACATCGACATGGTGACCTCGCGAGGCTCGAACTCGTCCAGCCGCCGGCGCTCGGTCCCGAGTACGTACGCGCCCGCGGAGGCGTTGTCCGCGACGGTGTCGCCGAAGGCGATCTTCCAGTCGGCGATCCGACTGCCGCAGATCTCGATCGCGGCGACGGCGTAGTCGATGGCCTCCCTGACCTGGTCGTAGGAGAGATCACCGTCGGCCAGGTCGGCGGCGAGCACGAAGGCGATCTCCGCCTCGGCCCGCGGCTGCAGGATCGCATCGGCGGGGAGCGCTCCCCCGTCCATGTACGCCATGTCGTCGAAGAGCACACCGAAGTCGGGGGTGTCCACGCCGATCTGCTCCTGCACGGCCTTCGACGTGAGCCCGATCTTGCGGCCCACGATGGTGGCTCCGCCGGCGACCCGGGCGGCGGTGAGCCGCTCCTGGATCGCGTACGCCGTCGCCAGATCGGTCGCCGCCAGCAGGTCCCGCATCGGAGGAACGGGGGTGCCGGTGGCGGCGGCGGTCAGCAGCCGGTCTGCGGCGGCCGCGACGGCAGCGTCGCCGGCGACGTCGGGCTGGGAGGTCACTTCGCTCATGTACCCACGGTCTCAGCGGTTGGGCCTGATCAGGGGCACAGTCGTCCCGCTGACCGGTACGGTGATCCCATGCCTCACCAATCTGCCGATCTCGACACCGTGCTCGGCAAGGCGGTGACCATCCTGCGGGCCTTCACGGTCGACGACCAGGTGCTCTCGCTGGCCGAGCTCGTACGCCGCACCGGACTCCCCAAGGCGACCGCCCACCGCGTCGCCGGTGACCTGGTCAGCAACCGCCTCCTGGACCGCACCAACCTCGGCTACCGCCTCTCCGGCGGCCTCTTCGAGCTCGGCATGCGGGCCTCGGTCGAACGCTCGCTCCTGGAGCTGGCGATGCCGTTCCTCCAGGACCTCTACGAGCGCACCCACGAGACCGTCCACCTGGGCGTACGCGAGGGCCACGACGTCGTCTACGTCGCCAAGATCGGCGGCCACCGCCAGGCGAAGTCACCCTCCCGCCCGGGCGGCCGGATGCCGGTCCACTGCACCGCGATCGGCAAGGTCCTGCTCGCCTACGCCGACCCCGAGGCGCAGCAGGAGATCCTCAGCGGCCCCCTCGAGCGGCGTACGCCTCACACGATCGTGGCACCCGGCCTGCTGGAGCGACAGCTCGCCGCCGTGCTCGATAACGGCGTCGCCTTCGAGCGCGAGGAGTCGGCCGCAGGCCTGCAGTGCATCGCGGCCCCGGTCCTCGCCGAGGGCGGCGACAAGGCGCTCGCCGCGATCAGCGTCACCGGCCCGGTGGGCCGCTTCCGCCCCGAGGCCCACGTGACGATCGTCCGGGCCGCGGCCCAGGGCCTCTCCAGCCTGGCGAGCCGCCGCCGCTCCCTGTCCAGCTGACGCGGGTCAGTCCGTGCGTGCCGGCGGCAGGTCGGCCAACCTCGCGTCCGGATGCGCTCGAACGGCGTCGAGGAGCTCCAGCCAGCCGCGGCCGACCTCGTCGAGCCTGTCCTCGGAGACGAGCCGGAAGGCAGCAGCCCGCAGCACCTCGACACCCACCTCGGGCGTACCTCCGGTGGTGCGCAGCGCCGTCAGCACCTCCTCGACCTGCTCGGCGGGCGCGGCGGGGTCACCGGCCAGCGCCCACTCCACCTCCCCCTCGGTGGCGACGTCATTCTCCGTCACAGCTTGATCCAGTAGCGCCGGGTGAGGCCGTAGCCGTACGCAGCCGCGTCGATGACGTCCTGGAGCTCGCCGCCCTGGGACTCGATGGTGCGCGCCGAGGCACCGTTGTCCTCGTCGCAGGTGATCAGGACGCGCTCGAGGCCCAGGGCCCGGGCCTCGTCGAGCACCAGACCCAGCGCTCGCCGGGCATGCCCCTGGCGACGTGACGAGGGCCGCACCGAGTAGCCGATGTGCCCACCCACGTTCTCCAGGAACTCGTTGAGCTCGTGCCGGAGCTGGATGAACCCGACGACCTGGCCGTCGTCGGTGATCCAGAAGGACGAGGCGTGCACCCGCCCGGCGGGCGGCGGGATCGTGAGGTTCCGGTCCCGCGCGGTCTTCGTGACCAGCCGCTCGCACGCCTCACGGCTCACGTCGGCGGCCAACTCGTCGGCGATGGCGGCGCCGTCGACATGAGCCCCGCCGAACTCGGCGACGGACGCCGCCCAGGAGTCGTAGAGATCGAGCGTGGGAAGGGCAAGTGCTGTCATGCCGCAAGCAGACCAGCACACGGCCCGCCGGAACAAACCGATATCGCGGAACGACGGGTGTCAGCCGTCGATCACGACCGTCCCCTTCGCACGCGAGACGCACAGGATCATGTGGCCGTCGCGCTCGTAGTCGGCCAGCGCATGGTCGCGGTGCTCGACCTCTCCCTCCAGCACCCTGACCCGGCAGGTGCCGCAGAACCCCTGCTGACAGGAGTACGCCTGGGCCGGTCGCACCCGGCGGACGGCGGCCAGCGCCGACTCCTCGGCGCCCACCTCCACCTCGATGTCGGAGTCCTCGAGGCGCACCCGGAACGGGCGGCCGCCGAGCACCGGCGGCGGCGAGAACCGCTCGTAGTGCAGCGTGTCGATCTGCGGGTCGGGGATCTGCGCGCGGATCGCGTCGATCATCGGCATCGGCCCGCAGCAGTAGAGCGCAGCACCCTCCGGTGCCAGCGAGATGATCTTGGCCACATCAGGACTCCGCCCCGTCCCTGGGGCCATCTCGTCGTCGGGCCACAGCTGGATCTCGTGGTCGCCGACGATCTCCCGGATCTCCGCGAGAAACGGCATCGTCTCGCGCGAGCGGCCGGTGTAGACGAACTCGTACGGCACACCCCGGCGCACCACGTCGCGCAGCATCGGCAGGATCGGGGTGATCCCGATGCCGCCGGCGACGAAGAGGTAGCCGGCTGGCGAGTCGACGAACGGGAACGCGTTGCGCGGTCCCTTCAGGACCAGCCGGTCGCCGACGGAGAGGAAGTGCGCCTCGACGGAGCCACCGCCTCCGCCCGCGGTCGGCTCGATCCGGCGCACGCTGATCCGATAGGCGGAGAGGTCGTCGGGGTCGGAGTTGAGCGAGTACTGCCGCAGCCGGCCGCTGGGCAGCACCACGTCGACGTGCGCCCCCGGGTCCCAGGCCGGCAGCTCGCTGCCGTTCTCACGCTCGAACCAGATCGCCTTGACGTCGAGGCCCTCCTCGTCGATCCGGCTGACGCGTACGTGCAGGTCGCGGTCGATCCTGCCGAGCGGCGTGCGCCGCCGCCAGGATCGGTAGGCGGCCTTGGTCCAGTAGCTCCCGACGATCGCCTCGAAGCCTCGGTAGAGCCGTGAGTCGGGGATGTCCGGGACGGCGTAGTGCGCCGGCTTGCTCACTTACCCTCCACGTTGTGCGTCTCCGCGATGGCGTCGGCGCGCAGCGCCGCCGGAGACTTGGCCAGGTAGCTCACCGCCTGGGCGGTCGACCCCTCCTTGGACGGGTCGTAGTCGGGCAGGAAGAACTTCCAGGTCGCCCACCCGATGCGTACGACGCCCGGCACCAGCCCACGACGCTCGGCGTCGATCAGCTGGAACAGCCCTGCCTTCGGCCGCTTCGCCGGATCAGGCTCGGTGGGGTCGTTCTTCATCAGGTAGCCGGCGCCGCGCCACCACAGGACGAGCAGGGCGGTGCCGCCGAGCAGGTACGAGCGGACCCGGCGGACGTAGCGCCCGTCGACATGCTGGAAGACGTCGTAGGCCACGTTGCGGTGCTCGACCTCCTCGGCGCCGTGCCAGCGCAACAGATCGAGCATCGTCTCGTCGGCACCCTTCTCATCGAGCGCGGGCGAGTTGAGGACCCAGTTGCCGAGCACGGCGGTGAGGTGCTCGAGGCCGGCGATGATCGCGGCGCGCTCGATCAGCCACTCCTCCTTGGCCCGGCCGGTCAGGTCGCGGTCGCCGAGGATCTTGCGGAACAGGGCCTCGATCTCGGCCACGAACGGACGTACGTCGAGACCGTTGTCGGTGAAGTAGTCCTGCACCTCCTGGTGGGCGGCGGCATGCACGCCCTCCTGGCCGATGAAGCCGATCACGTCCTCGCGCAGCTGGTCGTCCTCGATCAACGGCAGGATCTCGGAGAACACCTTGACGAACCACCGCTCCCCCTCGGGCAGCAGCAGGTGCAGCACGTTGACGTAGTGGGAGGCGAAGACCTCGCCCGGGATCCACACCAGCGGCAGCTTGCTCCAGTCGAACTTCACGTTCCGCGGGTGGAGGGCCACCTTGGCCGGCTCGTGCCCGCGCTTGCTCTCCTTGCTCATCGCACACCCTCCTTCTCGATGAAGGCCGCGATCTCGCCCGCGACCAGCTCCGGATCCGCGGCCACCACCCAGTGGCCGCCGTCGATGACCTGGGTGACCAGGGACGTCGCGTACGCCCGGGGCGCCTCGGTCTGCAGCGGCACGGTCACGTAGGCGTCGTCACGCGGGGCGATCACCAGCACCGGCACGTCCGTCGACCGCGCCGACGGACGGAGCAGCTTGGCGAGGAAGTTGGCCCGGTAGAGCTCGACCCCGTTGACCTGGTCCTTGGTCGGCCGCTCCTCGCCACCGACGAACTTCGCGAGCAGCCCCGAGCGCACCATCGCCTCGGGCAGCAGCGGCAGCTGGAAGGCGAAGACGTACCAGGAGTGGGCCAGCTGCCGCAGCGAGCTCCCCAGGTGGGTCCGCTCGCGCAGCCAGGTGGTCGCCATCCCGAGGTCGGGCCCCGAGATCGAGACGTACGTCGCGATCCGGCTGCTCAGCGCCGGGTCGGTCACCGACTCCCAGGTCTGGATCGAGCCCCAGTCGTGCGCCGCGACGTGCACCGGCGCGTCGGGCGAGACCGCGTCGATGACCGCCTTGAAGTCCGCAGAGAGCTGCGCCAGGCGGTAGCCGGCGGTCGAGTCCGGAACCCCCGACTCCCCCGTGCCGCGTACGTCATAGGCGACGACGTGGAAGCGCTCGGCAAGCACCTTCGCGACCCCCTCCCAGACGGAGTGGTTGTCGGGGTAGCCGTGGACGAGCACCACGGTCTCGGCGTCGGCCGGTCCCTGCTCGTAGACAGCGAGTGTCAGCCCGTCGGTGGTCTCGACCAGTCGTTTGGTCACCTCGGTCACGCGTCCTCCTCCGTCGCAGGCATCTCATCAGCAGTTTAATGAGACACCGTGTCCGCGAACAATAGCAAGCACGGATCCTGGATGGCGGAAATGGACCGACCCGCCGCAGACCATGGTCTGCGGCGGGTCGTTGAAATGCGGTGGCTACGAGGCGCTGTGGGAGTCGGCCAGGCGCGACTCCTCGGCGGCTTGTTCCTCGAGCTCCTTGCGGCGGCGTTCGACCTGCAGAGCGACCTCGGCAGGGTCGTCGATGAGAGCGGCCATGCCGCCTGGGACACGTTCGAGCGCCTCCCGGGCGAAGATCTGCTGCATGGTGGTGGTGCGCTCGGAGCGGTCCCTGCCGATGAACGACATCATCCAGTGCAGCGTCGCGGTGAGCCGGTTGCGGAACCCGGTCATGTAGGCCAGGTGGACGACCAGCCAGCCGAACCAGGCGAGAATGCCGGTCAGCTTGAAGTTGCCCATCATCAGGACCGCGTTGAAGCGGGAGATGGTGGCCATCGAGCCCTTGTCGAAGTACTTGAAGTTGCCGGGCTCCGGCTTGTTCTTCAGACGGGCCTTGATCGTCTTGGCCGAGTGCTTGCCGCCCTGGATCGCGACCTGCGCGACACCGGGAAGGTGGTCGAGGCTGATCATGTCGCCGACCACGAAGATCTCGGGGTGACCCGGCAGGGTCAGGTCGGGGTTGACGGCGATCCGACCTGCGCGGTCGAGCTCGGCACCGGTCTGCTTCGAGAGCGTCTTGCCCAGCTCAGAGGCCTGGACGCCGGCGGCCCAGATCTTCGCGATCGAGCCGATCCGCTCGCTCCTGCCGTCCTTGAACTTCATCTCGATGCCGAACTCGTCGACGTGAGTGACCATCGCGCCGAGGACGACCTCGACACCGGCCTTCTCCAGCGCCTGCTCCGCCTTGGCACCGAGCTTCTCCCCGAACGGCGGCAGCACCTGCGGGGCCGCGTCGACGAGCACGACTCGCGCTTTCTCCGAGGAGATGTAGGTGAAGTCGTCTTTCAGCACCCGGTTGGACAGCTCAGCGATCTGGCCGGCCATCTCCACACCGGTCGGGCCCGCACCCACGACGACAAAGGTGAGCAGGTCGCCGATCGGCTCGCCGCGCGAGGCGGTCAGCTCGGCGATCTCGAAGGCGCCGAAGATGCGGCCACGCAGCTCGAGCGCGTCGTCGATCGACTTCATGCCCGGGGCGAACTCGGCGAAGTGGTCGTTGCCGAAGTAGGACTGGCCGGCGCCGGCGGCGACGATCAGCGAGTCGTACTCGACGGTGATCTCCTGGTTGAGCACATGCGCCGCGACCTTCTTGGCCTCGGTGTCGATCTCGGTCACCTCGCCGAGCAGCACCGTGGCGTTCTTCTGCCGGTGCAGGATGTCTCGGGTCGGCGGAGCGATCTCGCCCTGCGAGAGGATCCCGGTCGCCACCTGGTAGAGCAGCGGCTGGAACAGGTGATGGGTCGTCTTCGCGATCAAGGTCACCTCGACGTCGTCGCGGCCCTTGAACGCCTTCGCGGAGAAAAGACCCCCGAAGCCGGAGCCGATGATGACGACCCGCTGCTTTGCCTGGTCCGCTGACATTGACTAATCCCCTACCTCAAACGAGACCTTTTGAACGTTCCACCTCATATTCTCAACCATTGCGGCGGATCTGTTCATTCCCGGGCGCGACTACTTCGTCACAGTTGCCGGGCAGCCGCAGAGTATGAGTTTCCACAGCGTGTCCCTAACCGAGTCGGAACCCCTTGACTTTAATCTGTGAGGGCGACCGGGACCTTGTGCCCTAGTGGTCAATGGCCCGGATCAGACACCTTCAAGTGCGGAAAATTCTTGCAACGAACAGCACACAACGAGATCGTGTGTATCCCGACCCGCGAGATCGGAGGAGAACATGCCGTTGAGCCGGCCAGCTCTCCTGCTCCGCACCGGTTCCCGCGCCGTCCAGGACTCCCGCATCTGGGTCCGAGCGGCCTGCGAGGAGATCGAGCGCACCGACCTCATCGAGTGCGCTGAGTTCGGCGTCTCCGAGCTCGTCTCCAACGCGCTCTTCCACGGCACCGCCCCTGTCACGATCCGGATGCGCGGCACCGTCGACCACCCCCGCGTCGAGATCCGTGACGGCTCGACCGAGCCGCCCCTGCTGCCGGTCCCGCTCGCCCTCGACGACGAGGACGAGGTCCTGCTGACGGTCGGTCGCGGCCTCTCGATCGTGGCCAGCGTCTCGGAAGCCTGGGGCGCAGACATCGACGCGTCCGGCAAGATCGTCTGGTTCACCCCCGCGGCCGAGATCGACGAGGGAGACGGCGTCGAGGGCGTGATCACCGGACCTCCCGGCGCTCCCCCGAAGCCCGAGCGCCTCGGCACCGAGGCGGTCGAGGTCAGCATCCTCGGCGTACCTCTCGCCCTCTACAAGGGCTTCCAGCATCACTTCCGGGAGCTGCGGCGCGAAGTACGCCTCCTCTCCCTCGCCCACGCCCACGACTACCCGCTCGCCGCAAGCCTCTCGGCCCTGTTCGGCTCGCTGGAGCGTCAGCTCCTCGACGGCCTCGGCCACGGCCAGCTCTCCGGGGTGATCGGGTCGAGCTCGGGCCGCGACCGGGAGACTGCGGACCTGCACGTACGCATGCCGCGGTCCGCGGCCGAGACGATGCGCCGGTTCCTCGACATGCTCGACCTCATCGACGAGTTCTGCCGCCAGGAGCGGCTGCTCGTCCTGGCCCGCTCGCCCGAACAGGTCACCTTCCAGCGCTGGTTCCTCGGCGAATACCTCACTCAGGCCGCCGGCGGCCGCCCCACCCGGTGGAGCGCGGCCCAGATGACCGGTCCGATCCGCTAGAACCCGTACGCTGTCCGCGTGCTGCGTGAGCATGGCGACCTGCTCGCCCCTATCGCTGCTGGCGGAGCGCTCGGATCGTTGGCCCGCTGGGGCCTTACGACGGTCCTCCCCCACGGCGGCGACTCCTGGCCATGGGCGACCTTCCTCACCAACGTCTCCGGCTGCCTGCTGCTGGGCGTGCTGATGGCGTTCGTCCTGGGGCCGTGGTCTCACACCCGCTACCTGCGCCCGTTCCTCGGGGTCGGCGTGCTCGGTGGCTACACCACCTTCTCGACCTACGAGCTGGAGACGTACGTCCTGGCTGGGCACGCGCCCGGCATCGCGATGCTCTACCTGCTCGTCTCGGTGGTCTCCGGTATCGCTGCCGCCTGGCTCGGGCTGACGCTCGGCCGGGTGATCGTGCTCGGGAGCGGTCGCGAGGTGGTGGTCGACGGCATCGACCCCGATCTCGATCCCGACCCTGCGCCGGATCCGGGCCGAGGAGACGACCGATGACCGCTCTCCTGGTCCTGCTCGGCGGCGCGATCGGCGCTCCGGCGCGCTACCTGACCGACCTCTACCTCCGGGAGTGGACCGGGGCGGACTTCCCGTGGGGGACGATGGCGGTCAACGCCGTCGGCTCGCTCGTGCTCGGCCTGCTGGCCGGGGCGGCCGCGAGCGGCGTACTCCCCGGGTGGGTGCTCACCCTGGCCGGCACCGGCTTCTGCGGGGCCCTGACGACGTTCTCGACCTTCTCCTACGAGACCGTCCGCCTGGCCGAGAACGGCCAGTGGCGGTCGGCCGCGCTGAACGTCCTCGGCTCCCTCGCCGTCGGGACCGCCGCGGTCAGCCTCGGCTGGCTGATCGGATCGAACCTCTAAGCCCAGCCGAGCTGGTGGAGCTTCTCGTCGTCGATGCCGAAGTGGTGGGCGATCTCGTGGACGACGGTGATGCGGATCTCGGCGGCCAGGTCGATCTCGTCCACGCACATCTGCTGGAGAGGCTGGCGGAATATGAAGATCCGGTCCGGCAGCGTGAGGCCGTAGATGTCGTTGCGGTCGGTCAGCGCCACGCCGTCGTAGAGACCGAGGGTGTCTTGGGGCTCGCCCTCGGGCGGCCACTCCTCGACGAGCACGACGAGGTTGTGCACCTGAGCGGCGAGCTCATCCGGAATGGCGTCGAGCGACTGTTCCACTAGTTCGTCGAAGCGCTCTGGGCTTATCTCAATCCCCACAGAGGACATTCTGCCGGGTGACAGGCTACGCCGCTCCCACCGACGAACTTTTCCGCAGATTTGCGCGAGCCTGGCGCTCCAGGTCCCGCTGGTGGAGCTCTCCGGTGCGCGGGCGGCCGCGGGTGCGCTTGCGAGCGACGACGATTCCCTCGTAGAACACCTCGCCACCCCACACCCCGTGCGGCTCCTGCCGGGCGATCGCACCCTGCAGGCAGGAGCGCTGCAGCGGACACGTGCGACACAGCTCCTTGGCGCGGTCCGCGTCCACGCTGGTCGCGGCGAACCACAGATCGCCGTCCTCGATCGCGCACGGCAGCTCGCTCCAGTGCACGCCGGTCGTCTCTCTTGCCGCCGCCACAGGCGAACCAGTCATCACAAGCCCCATCCCCTCGCTGATCCCCGTCGTCAGGGATACCCACTGCAGAGGGTGGTCGGATGGCCTGTCAGTTTTCTGTCAATAGGCAGGTGCTTGGACCGGTCGCGCAGAGTTGAGATGTCATCTACATCAGGGGATTCCACAACATCGCGACCCTGCTGGTACAAACTGTCCACACTAGAGGGAGGAAGGGCTAGGGTTTGCGAACATGCGCTCAATGAAAAGGGCCTCGGCGTCCATCACCGTGGGCCACCGACCGGTGGAGGATTTCCACCGACGGATGGCGCATGATCCCAACAGCCGGGCCATCGCCTCGGAGACCCGCGACTGGCTTCTGGTGAAGTCCTTGCTGCAGCCCGGTGAGGTCCAGTGGGCCCGGGTCGCGGTCAAGTTTCCCCACGAGGGGAACGCCTCGGGCCACGCCTTCCTGACCGACCGCCGGGTGATGTTCGAGTTCCACGAGCGCGTCTTCTCCGTCAACCTGGCCGTCCTCACCTTCATCGGCGTTCCTCCCCCGCCCAGCCTGGGCGACTTCATCATCGAGGCGCTGGTCCCCGGATCGTCCTACTCCACGACGATGAAGATCCGGGACAAGGACGCCTTCCACGACTTCTTCCCGACCCTCGACTACGCCGCCCGAGCCGCCGGCGCGCAGGTGAACGTCGACGCCAGCTGGGGCGGTGAATACGGCGCCCCGAACCCCTACGGTGCGCCCGCCCCGAACAACTACGGCGTCGCTCCAGCCCCGGGGTCCTACCCGCCGCCGGGCTCCGCCTACCCGAACACGGGCTCCTACTACCCCAACCAGGGCCCGTACGGCACCAACACCGGCGCCTACGGCCAGGCGCCGAACACCGGCGCCCAGCGCACCGTGGGCAGCGCCTACGCCGGTCAGGCGGGAGCCCAGCAGCGCGCCCGCGAGGAGGCCGCGCTGATCGAGGCCAACCTCGCCCACGCGCTGCCCGCCTTCCTGCACGAGGGTGAGTCGATCCTCGCCGGGGCCGACATGCTCCAGAACATGACCGACGTCGAGATGAAGGTGATGGCCACCGAGTCACGCCTGATCGTCGTCGAGGGCAACATCTTGTGGGCCGCCCCGCTGGAGCACACCCACGTCATCTACGCCGGTGGCGAGCGCAGCCATCTGCGCCTGCTGGCCGACCGGGTCACCGAGACCATGGCGCTGACCCCGGGACCGCCGACGGCCAACCCGTCAGACCGGCGCCGCCTCGTGCTTCGTACGCTGCGCGATGCCGCTGCCGGCGAGCAGCTGCACAACCACCTGACCACCAACGGTGGCCGGGTCTTCGACGCCTGGCCGGAGTAGGTCAGCAGCGGCGAACGAGATCCGCTTCTACATACGACAGAGCCCCAGCCACGTGGCTGGGGCTCTGTCTTTGCTGCTGTCGAAATCTCGACACGCGGGTCGCGGCTTCGCAAGCCCTTCGACAAGCTCAGGAGGGCCCTCAGCCGCGCCGCTGCTCGATCTGCCGCTCCCGCGCCGACTCCACTCCTTCGTCGTGGAGTCGGCTGGTCGCGTCAGTCCTGCGGGTTGAAGAACAGACCGAGCGCGACCGCCCAGACGAGGTGCCACAGGTAGACACCCAGGACGGTGCCCCACCCGAGGTTGATCGAGAAGAAGCCCGGGTCGATGCCGATGACATCCTCCGGGTGCAGGGCCGGGATCCACCAACCGCAGGAAGCGGTGGCGAGGAACATACCCATGCCGAGCGAGCGCGCGAGGTTGCTCGAGGTGGTGTGGGTCTTGCCGAGCCACGGGAAGATGACCAGAGCGTAGGCGAGCGCGAAGACCATGCCGTTGAAGTAGTGGAAGCCCATACCGGCGAACCACTGCGAGACGGCGAAGCCGGCCTCGTTGGCGGTGGCGTTCGGGGTCAGGATGACGCCGTTGAAGAACGCGAAGTCCAGCGGGCCCTCCATGATGCCGAGGCCGTAGATCCAGTAGCCGAACATCGTGGCGAGCTGGGTGGCACCGAAGCCGGCAACGAGCGCGCCGATGAGGCGGTTGTTGTTGACGAACTGCGGCCAGTGCGTTCCGGTGGTCTGCGCCATCACAGCCGGCTGCTGGATCGCCGGCTCCTGATACTGCGGCTGGGCCTGGGACTGCTGCGGACGCTGGTCCCAACCAAGGGCGGGGGGCTGCTGCTGCGCGGGGGCGGCCGGGGTGCGGTAGGCACCGTTCGTCTGCATCCGCGACGCAAGCTCGTCCGCACTCGCCGCATGGGGCGGCCGATGCGGGTAGTACGACGACATGGTGGTGTTGCCTCCTGAATACCGAACGTCTTAGTCGTTCCCCCGTGCCCTGCCGAATTGCGACGTCGACACAAGCGGCAGAATCCTCTCACGAGAGGACAGCAGCCCGCACGTTACCGCCAAATCGGCTTATATCCCACAGGGACGAACGGCCCGAACCGGGGGTGAGATCGAGGATCTCCGGCCCGAGACTCCTGCCGAAGCAGGACGACCACCCTCCCACGCTCGCCGTCTCCCGCGCTCGCCACACCCCGGCGTGTCCTGCCCTCCCGGAACAACACCCGACCCACAAGTCACACCAACGGAAACAAGACCCTCCAGCCACACCAAACAGGGGCAAACGGCGAGGCCGGCGAGCGCGCCAAGAACCGTGTTGGTCTCGACACGCCTCCGCCTAGCGGCTCCGGCGGCTCGACCAGCGTGCGAAAGCGAAACACCTGACCCCGATGGGGCTAAGGGGTGCGGGGGATATCCCCCGCCGCGGCCGGAGGCCGCCATGTAAATAACGAAGAGGACGTGGTCGCATTTCTGCGACACACGCCCTCTCTGATTCGTTCCGCGACCCTGACGAGACTTGAACTCGCGACCTCCGCCGTGACAGGGCGGCGCGCTAACCAACTGCGCTACAGGGCCTTGTTTGTTTCCGCTGTGTGCGGCAACGGGAAAAACATAGCCCATGGGTGCGGGGGATTCACAATCGGGGAGGGGTCCTACTCCTCGAAGGGCTCTTCCCCCTTCGGCTCCTCGTCGGTGAGGCCCTCGACGAGCCGGTTCTTGACCATGTAGGCCATGGCCCGTTCGGCCGCACGGGCCTTGCGTCGGAGGGCCTCGACACCGGGAGCCTTCTCGTCGCTGTAGGCCGCGAGCCGGGCGACCTCGCGCCCGGTCTGACGCTGGATCTCGGACATCGCGAGCCAGACGCCGAGGTCCTGCTCGAGGCCTTCGCGGGAGCGCAGGATCGCGGCGGTGAGGAGCTGGATGACGGTGACCTCGACGTCCTCGGCGGTGGACGAGCTGGAGACGAGGGTGGCGGCGATCGTGCCGGCGCCGGTGGTGGTGATCGCACCGGCGGTGACGAGTCCGCCGACCATCCCGCCGGGGCCGAAGGCGGAGAGGGCGCCGATGATCGCCGCTCCCCCGGCCAGCCCGGCGGGGGCGGCCAGGGCGAGCCCGATCGGACCTGCGACCAGCACGGCGGCGCCGATCCCGATGCCGACCCACAGCTTCCACTGGTCGACCGGGTAGACGGCCTTCGAGGCGGACTGCATGGCGATGTGCAGGTTCTCGCCGAGCCCGCCCCCGAGCCCCATCCAGACCGTCAGGTCGTGGAATGCCTGGCGGCGTACGTCGTCGGGGACGTCGATCTCATAGGGCCGCACCGGGTTGGCGGTCGCCAGCGCCACCAGGGCGAGGACGGCCTCCTCCTTGGAGAGCTGGGTCAGCGGCTTGGGCCGGGGCAGGTCCCGGTCGCTGGGACCCTCCGGAATCAGCCCTGTCGGTGAGACGCGCAGGTCGAGGAGCTGCTGAGGGATGCGTACGCCGTCGGTCCGGTAGTTCTCGATCAACCGTTCCAGCACCTCGTGCTGGACGACACGCAGAGCGGCGCCGAAGCGCTCCTGGGTGGCGCCCTTGAGGTGATCGCGCAGGAACTGGGCGTAGGCGAGCCACAGGGCCAGGCGGACCTCGAGCGAGTTCAGGGCGACGTCGGGGGTCCCCTCGACGATCGCGAGCTCCTTGGCGAGGGAGCCGAACAGGCCGCGCCCGATCGCGGTGGCGACCGGCTTGGAACGGAGGTAAGTGGTGGTGCGGTGGTCGAGGCCGAGCCCGACCTGGAGGTCGAGCGCCCACGGGAAGTGGCGCCAGATGCCGCGCAGGCCGGTCACCGCGTCGCCGTTGCTCCAGACGTTGACCCACCAACCGACGTGGTCGACCGGCGACTTCATCTCGAGGCGGTCGGAGTCCTCGTGGAGGTTCGGGTGGGCGGCCGGGCTGCCGATCGTCACCAGTCCGGTGACCGTCAGCTTCGGCGGGAGCCGGCGCAGCAGGTCGATCGCGATGATCGAGCCCAGACTGTGGCCGACGATGACGATCTCGCCCTCCTCGGGGAGCTCGTCGAGGACCATCCGCAGCGTACGTGCCCGGATGCCGGGCTTGGTCACGTAGTTGTGGGCCTGGCGGAGCACGCGCAGCACGATCGGTGCCAGCGAGTCGGTGACGCCGACCGGCGAGGCGGGCACGGGTTCGCCGAGGATCGACTCGAGCTCGGCGGTCGCGCGCTCCACCCGGCGGCGTACGTCCCGCTGGTCGGCGGCACTCAGCCTCGGCGTGGTGACCGGCGGGATCTTGATGGTCTTGTCGCCGTCAACGGTGCGGAGCACGTCGGGATACTTCGGCGCGATCACCTCGACCTCGTCGAGCCCCGGGTAGCCGGCATCCTGCAGCGCGTTGTCCAGCGCGCGGCGCCAGGCGTCGCGGGGGTCGCCGTTGCCGACGCCGTGAAGGTAGAGAAGCGAGACCACCTCTCGATTCTCTCCCATGCCGGGTGCAGCTCCGACTATTGGAGGAGGGGTCAGTCGGAGTCCAGGCCCTGCTCGATGGCGTAGCGGGTGAGCTCGACGCGGTTGTGCATCTGGAGCTTGCGCAGGGTGTTCTGTACGTGGTTCTGCACCGTGCGATGGGAGAGCACGAGGCGGTCGGCGATCTGGCGGTAGCTCAAGCCCTTGGCGACGAGCTTGAGGATCTCGGTCTCGCGGTCGGTGAGCATGGGCTTGTCACCGCGCACCTCGGTGGCGGCGCTGTGCTGGAACTCGCCCAGGACCAGGCCGGCGAGGCCGGGGGTGAAGACCGGGTCGCCGGCGGCGACGCGGCGTACGGCCTCCAGGAGCTCGTCGCGGGAGGCGGACTTGACCAGGTAACCGGTCGCGCCGGCCTTGACCGCGGCGAGCACGTCGTTCTGCTCGCCGGAGGCGGACAGGATGAGGACCTTCGCCATCGGGTGCAGCGCGACGATCTCGGTGGTGACCTGGACACCGTCGGGCTCGGGGATGTGCAGGTCGAGCACCACCACCTCCGGCCGGGTCGCGGCGAACCGCGTGATCGCCTCACGACCGGTGCTGGCGGTGGCCACCACCTCGAAGCCCGCGCCGATCAGGTCGCGCTCGACCGCGTCGCGCCACATCGGGTGGTCGTCGACGACCATCACTCTGCTCATGCCGCTAGTCGCTCGCTGTCGCTCGCTCATGCTTGCACTCCTGTTCGGGGGACCATGAACTCCCACTCGGTCCCGGTTGCTCCGGTGATCAGCTCTGCCTTGCCGCCGAGGTCCTCGATCCGGCCACGGATCGACTCGCTGATGCCGAGCCTGCCCTGCGCCCCGGCCTCGACGACCCGGCCGTCCGCGATGCCCGGCCCGTCGTCACGGACCGAGACCTCGACATGGTCGGGGAAGGCCTGCAGGAGCACCCAGGCACGGGCGTCCTCACCGACGTGGCGACGTACGTTGTCGAGCGCCGCGCGGGTCGCTGCGACGATCTCCTCGGCCGGGCGTGCGGGCATCTCGACGGCGGTCGCGGGGCCGGCCACGGTCACGGTGCCGGTCTCGAGCTCGGCGAGAGCGGCGGCGAGGTCGACCATCCCGATGGCCGGGCCCCGGCCGGGCTGTTCGCCGCGGATCAGCGCTCGCAGCTCTCGCTCCTGCTCCCCCGCCAGCCTGCCCAGCTCGGCGGCGTCACCACCCAGCTCGCCGCCGCGGCGCTGGACCAGGGCCAGGACCTGGAGCACCCCGTCGTGGACGGCCCGGGCGAGCCGAGATCGCTCCTCCGCCCGCGCGGCCGCTCGCTGCGCCTCGTCCCGCTCCAGCGCCATCCGCTGCACCGACTCGCACATGTAGCCGACCACCGGGCCCCCGATGACCAGCAGGAACGCGTTCCCGTAGATCGACTGGTCGATCTCCTGCCGCAGCACCAGGTCGACGCTCGCCAGCGCCATCCCGGCCAGCAGCCCGCCGATCCAGCGGTAGTGGATCGCGCACGCGAGCAGCGCGCCGCTCACCCAGAACCCCGGCACGCTCGCCTGGAACCCCGGCCCCTTCACCAGCGGGCTCACGAGCAGGAGCCCGAGCGCGATCGCCAGGTCCGCGCCGACGAGCACCGCCGTGCGGCGGGCGGGTGCTGCGTACGCCCAGAGGGCGAAGGCGGTCCAGCCCACCATGATCAGCGCGCAGATCAGCGCGGCCGCGGGCGGGTCGAAGTTGGCGGCACGGTAGATGGTCAGCGCGATCGCGTTGATGAGCACGACCACGCGCAACACCGCCAGCGCCCGGAAGAGCCGGCTCTCGACCTCGATCGCCGCTGGCGACGTCCACGCACTCACAGTCGGAAGTGTTGCATCCGCGTGACCCGGTGCGTCCCGGATATGAGTATCCGTGCGGATGCCGGCCGGGCCGTCGCGCCGCGAGACTCGAGACATGGAAAGACTGTGTACCCCCTACCGGATTCGAACCGGCGCTACCGCCGTGAAAGGGCGGGGTCCTGGGCCGCTAGACGAAGGGGGCCTGCGGGCACATCCTAGAGGTCTGCGTCCGAGGCCGCCAAAGCGAGGCCGTACGTCCGGTTTCGGGTGCCGATTCGGAACGTCGCGGGAGCTTCCGGTAATGTTTCATCTCGCTTGGGCAGGTAGCTCAGTTGGTACGAGCGATCGCCTGAAAAGTGATAGGTCGGCGGTTCGACCCCGCCCCTGCCCACAAGCAACAACCGGCTTCGACCAGCAGTTATGGGTCGAAGCCGGTTGTCATTTCGGGTCTCCATCTCGGGGCCCTGCGTTTCCCGCACGCGCATCGGCGGATCTACGCAAGGATGGTGGGCTGTGAAGTACGCCGATCCTGGTCGCTGCCCCGACTGCCGGGAGGCCTTCGAGCCCGGCACCAGCCCCTGCCCGCACTGCGGTCTGCCGCTGGAGAACGCTGTCGCGCAAGAGCTCTACGGCACCCTGCTGCGGGCCGACGTACTCATGACGCGGTTGCGCTCGATCCGGGAGGAGGCGAGCCGAGCCGCGCACCGGACCCCGCCGCCCGCTCCCCTGCCGGTCTCCGCGCCGCCCACGGCGCCGCCGCAGATCCAGCCCGAGCCCGAGGCCACACCGCTCGCGGACCCGGCCGCGACCGCCGTTGCCGGACCGGCGCCGTTCCCCGGTGCTCCGGTCGCCCGGAGGGCGCCGATCACGGTGCCGCTGATCCTGGTCGGCGTCGGCGTACTCTTCCTGCTGGTCGCGGGCGTCATCTTCCTCGCGGTCGCCTGGGCCACGATGGGCGTCGGCGGCCGCACCACGATGCTGGTCGTCTTCACCGCGCTCTTCACCATCGGCGGCGCGGTGCTGATGCATCTAGAGCTGCGAGCCGGCACCGAAGGCGTCTGGACACTCGCACTGGGACTGCTCGCCCTGGACATAGCCGGCATGAAGTACGCCGGTTGGCTCGACGGAGTCGACTGGGACCGGGGCTTCCTGGTCATCGTCGGTGTGGTCGTCTTCCTGGCCGGCATCGCGATGTCGCTGATCGGCGCGCGCAGCGAGAAGCTCACCGCGGTGATCGGGCCACAGGTGGCGGCCGCCGGCGGCGTACTCAGCGCCCTGATCGGTCTCGAGCTCATCTCCGACCTGATCTGGTTCCCGCTGATCGCAGCGGTCATCGCCCTCCTCGTGGTGATCGTGGCGAGCAAGACCGACCTGCAGGCGCTGACCCTCGGCTCGATGGTCGTGATGGCGGCCTTCTGGTTGATGCTGCTCGTCCGAGGCCTGGCCGATCCCGCGCTGACCGGCTCCGAGCTGCTGCGCGACGGCACCCTGCCCCTGCTGCTCGGCGCCGCCGCGGTGCTGACGGTCGTGGCCCTGCTGTTCCCGCTGCCCAAGGATGCGAAGGTCGCGATGGTCGGGGTGTCTCTCCTGATCGCCGCCTACACCTTCACCCAGCCCGCTCTCGATGACGGCGCGGTCACCCTGACGGTCGTGGCCGTGGTGGTCACCCTGATCGCCGCCGGCGCGCTCGTCGCGCTCCCCAGGCCGTGGCGCTGGGCAGCCGCCGCGCTGACGCCGTACGCCGTGGGCCTGGGCATCGCCGTCCTCATCCTGGCGGTCTCGGCCGCCGTCCGGCTCGCAGCCGTGCCTTGGACCGAGTCGGCGTTCTCCCCGGTCACCGGTCCGGAGCCGTTGCTGCCGGGCTGGCTGACGCTACCGGCGATGCTCGCGATCCTCGCGCTCGGGACCGCCTGGTTCTACCGTTACAACCCGCCCGCGTTCCGCACCTACCGACTCACGGTCGGTTGGATCACCTTCTCCGGCGGCGTCACCGGGTTCGCGATCACGGCCGCCTGCTACAGCGCTCCGCTGCTGTTCCCGGCGCTGCTGCTGCTGGGTGTCGCCGTCGCGCTGGCCTGGTGGGCGGAGCGGTGGCCACGGCTCCTCGCCGCCGGCACCTTCGGGCTGGTCGCCCTCGGCGCGGCCCTGCCCAGCGACCTGCTCACCGTGGTCGTCGCGCTCGCGCTGGCGGCGGTGGCTGCGTACGCGGGTCAGGGTCTGCTCGGCGTCGATCGCGAGGTCACCGCCAGTTACTCCGTCGCGACGCTCACCCTCGGTCTGTGGTCGCTCGCGCCGCTGATCGACGTGGAGCGGCAGTGGGCCGCGTGCGTGATCGTCACGGTCCTCGGACTGATCACGCTCTTCCGCTTCCGCGGATCGGGCTGGTGGGCGACCGTGGCCTGCGCCGCGATCTCGATCGGCATCGGCGCCGTCGACGTGACCTGGGCGGCGGTCCTGCTGGCCATCGCCACCGTCCTCGCCGCGGCCATCGGCGTGCACCACCGCCAGCCTCCCGCGTTGGCCGTGGCAGGCACCGTCGGGCTCGGCGCGGCCACGGCTGCGGTCCTCTCCAACGACGTGCTCGCGCTGGTCGTGACCCTCGTCCTCACCGCCCTGGGACTCCTCGTCGACCGCGTCCAGTCCGGCACGACCCGGGAGGTCGCGACCGCCTACTGGATCCTCGCCCTGACCGCCGCCGTGTGGCAGGCTGCCCGGCTGGCCGAGATCGAGCGTCCCTACACCGCTGTGGTGGTCGTCGTGGCGATGGGCGTCATCGTGCTCGTACGCCGCAGCCCCGCCATCGAGGCCGCAGCAGCCACCGGCGCCGCGGTGTCGATCGGCCTGGGTGCCTTCGAGGCCGGGACGCTCGACACCGACTGGCTGGCGATCCTGCTGCTGATCGCCGGCGTCATGTGCATCGCCACGATCCTGCGCCACGAGCCGCAGCAGTCCGGGCCACGGCTCACGGTCGCCGGTCTGCTCGGCCTCGGATCGCTCGGCGCCGCCTTCACCAACGAGCTGCTGGCACTGGTGGTGGCCGGCGTGCTCACCGCCGCGGCCGTCACCGTCGACCGGCTCACCCAGGAGCTGCAGACCAAGGCCGTCACCGCGCCCTACTGGATCGTCACGCTGACCGCGTTCTGCTGGATGTTCGCCAACCTCAGCGACATCCCCCAGCCGTACGCCGCGGCCGGGATCATCGTCATCCTGACCGTCGTCACCATCTTCCGGCTGCTGCCCTCGGCCGAGATCACCGCCGCCGTCGCCGCGGTCGTCACGATCCTCGTCGGCACGGTCAGCCTCGGACCAACGATCGTCCTGACCCCGGACGGGCCGACCGCGGTCGGATCTCGCGGAGTCGATCTGCCCTGGCTGAGCATCCTGCTGACCCTGGCCGGAGCCGCCGTCTCCGCGCACGCGATCGCCCACCACGAGCGTCGCTGGCTGGGGTGGGCCGGCGCCAGCCTGGCCACCATCGCGCTGTGGATCCGGCTGGCCGACACCTCGGTCACGACCTGGGAGTACTACACCCTGCCGCCCGCGATCGCGCTGGTCGCCTTCGGCGTTGTCAAGCTCCGCCTCGACAGAGACGTCGCCTCGCTGCCGGTGCTCGGGCCGGGCGTCTTCCTCGCGCTCATCCCGTCCGTTCCGGCAGCCCTCCAGGACCCGGTCTCGATGCGGTCCGCCGTGCTCGGCATCGCCTGCCTGGTCTTCATCCTCGGCGGCGCCTGGCTGCGCTGGGCAGCACCGCTGGTCGGGGGCGCCCTGGTCGCCTCTGTCCTGGCCCTGGCGCAGATGCCGTCGGCGCAGGCGCTGCAGCAGTGGTGGGTGCTCGGAGCGGCCGGACTCCTGCTGCTCTTCCTCGGTATCACCTGGGAGGCGCGGCTCCACGACCTGCGCCGGGCCACCGCCTATGTGCGGGGGCTGCGCTAGGGCGGGGCGCGTGATGGGCGGCGCTCGGCCGGCGCATCCGGATTGCGGGCCCCGCCCTTGGGCGGTGCCCACGCGCCCGGAAGACTGGAGCCGATGTTCCCGGAATTCAAGATCGTACGTCGCCAGCGCCCCGTCACGATCGCGGTCGAGTCCAGCACCTTCCCGCGGCCCGCGGCCAACGCGGCGATCGAGGCGGCGTGTGACGGCCCGGTCTCGCTGAGCTTCACCTCGGGTGGGGACGTGCTCACCGGGTCCTACGACGGGCGGCGGGTGTCGCTGACGGTGACGACCGGGCCGCGGCGTACCTCTCACGCGAGTCGGCGCCACGGCAGGGTCGGACGTGGGGTCGGCCGGTTCGCGCTGACGCTGACCGGCACGATGCTGACCGCGCTCACCTATGAGACGACCGGAGCGAGGTCGAGCGGCGAGCTTGCTCGTCCGCTCGCGCCGAGCGAGGGAGTAACCGCGCGAAGCGCGGAGGGCGGCGCGTGGGTGGCCAGAGCACGGGTCGATCTCACCGAGGTCGGGATCGAGCCGCGTGACGAGTCGTGGCTCGCCGGCCTGACCGCCGGCCACGAGGGCTCCGCCGTAGACGTACGCAGCGGCGCCTTCGGACAGCTCGGCCTACGTGACATCCGGGTGGTGACGTACGCCGACGGCTCGCCGTTCCGCGAGGACGACGGCACCTTGCTGCTCACCGCCACCAGTGCCGGACCGGGCTTCTTCCCCACGGCGCACACGTCGGTGTGGGCGCTGGACCCGGTGACGTACGACCTCGTCCATCGCGGGGCGCTCTACTTTGTCCGGGACGGGCTCGTCTACGGCGACCACGCCACCCACCTCGTGCGCGACGGCGACGAGTGGCTGGTCACGACGAGTACGTGGGGAGGATTCAAGGCGCCCGACAAGACCGACCCCAGCAAACCGTGGAGCCCGGTCGGGGTCACGATCGCCCGCTCACCCGCGGACCTGACCCGCGGCGAGCATGTCCTCGACTCGACCCCGCTCGCGCTGCCGACGGACGGGCTCATGTCGGTCGGCGTCTGGGATCCCCATGTCGTACGCCGTGACGACCAGTGGCTGGTCGGCTACGTCAGCGCCAGGAAGTACTTCGACTTCCATACGGTGCTCGCCAGCGGACCAAGCCTGGACGCGCTCAGCCTCCGGGCAGCGCGAACCGACCGGACGGCCACCGAGGGCACCACGCTTGTCCCGCTGGGCGGCACAGTCGTCGTCGGCGCCAGCGACGGACGCGACAACCCGCGTCGCGTCCGTGCTCGCTACCCGATCTTCGACCTGGACCTCAACGAGGTCGCAGAGCTCCGATCGGCGTACGTCACGAACCTGCCGTGGCCCACTCTGATCCCTCTGGGGGACGAGTGGTTGCACGTCGCCTTCGACGGCACGCCTCACGGCGGCCGGCTACCCGGCTACGGCACTCACGGGGAAGTAGTGATCAGCCGATCAGTCTGAGGGGATGTCGACCAAGACGTTGCCGCCGTTGGCCGACAAACCCTAGTCGCGCGAGGATCCCGCGTCGTATTCCGACCAGTCGTCATCGTCGTCCGGCTTCGGATCAGACCTCTGACTGGTGTCTTCATCACCGTGAAGTTCGCGCGCAAGGGCCCCGAAGTCCGTCTCATAGGTCCGGTACTTCAGGTCGCGTGCGACCTTCGTCTGCTTGGCTTTCGCTCGGCCGCGCCCCATAGGGTCCAGCCCCCTCGTCGCACTTGGCCGGGATAGTCCCGGGCTGTTCACAGGTTTCTCGTAGGGATAACGCTACCGGTTCATGCCAAGAATCCGCACGCCGGGGTGTCGAAAATCCGTTCGCTAGGAGCGAATGTTACTGAGGTCACACGAATCTGAGCCTGACGACTCGTCATTCGCCGTTCATCCGGACGACAGATTGAGGGGCCGGACGGTTGTCTCGCCGCGCATAGCCTCCCTTCCGATTCTTGGGAGACCTGACAACAACGCGTCTTGAACGGAAATGCAGTGACCGAACTGAGCGACATCCAGACCGACACCGCCTGTCCCTCGTGCAGCGACGAGGCTGCGCCCGCCGTCACCGACGGCCGGCGCTCCATGTTGTCCCTGCTTCCCATGGCTGGACACACGCGCGGCAAGCGCAGCGCGGTGACCTGCGCCCTCAAGTGCGACAGCGCTTGCGCCAAGCCCGCGCCCAACACCTCCGACAACGGCTACTTCCGCGACATCGCCGGCAAGGCGCTCAGCCGCCGCCACGCGCTCGGTCTCGCCGGCGCGGGCGCGGTTGCCCTCGCGGTCGGCAGCAGCGGTCTGGCGGCCGCCGCCGGCCCCGTCCAGGCGGGTCTTGCGGCCGGGCGCGGCCACGGTGGGCGTACGAACCTGCCGTTCAAGGCGATCACCCCCGTCGCGGCCACCGAGGACACCTTCGTGGTGCCCCGGGGCTACATCTGGGAGCCGATCATCCGCTGGGGCGACCCGATCCTGCCCGGCGGCGTTCCCTTCGACGTCAACAGCCAGACCGCCGAGAAGCAGGCGCTCGCGTGGGGCTACAACAACGACTACACCGACGTCATCGTGACCAACAGGGCCGGCACCAAGGGCCTGCTGTGCTGCAACCACGAGTACGTCAACCCCGACATCATGTTCCCGCCGGATCTCGACGCCACCGAGCAGCTCGAGATCGCGATGGCCGCCCACGGCTTCGGGATCGTCGAGCTCGAGCGCTCCGCGCCGGGCAAGAAGTGGAACTACGTGCCGTCGGCCCCGAAGAACCGCCGCATCACGGCCTCGACGCCGTTCGAGTTCACCGGCCCCGCGGCCGGCAGCGAGCTGCTCAAGACCGCGGCCGACCCGACCGGCACCGTCGCGCTGGGCACGATCGGCAACTGCGCCGGCGGCACCACGCCCTGGGGCACGATCCTGTCGGGCGAGGAGAACTTCAACGGCTACTTCCGTGCCACCGGCACCTCGGCGGCGGAGAAGCGCTACGGCCTGACCGATGCTGTCTCGACGTACGGCTGGGAGGCCATCGAGCCGCGCTTCGATGCGCGCTCGGCCGACTACGCCAACGAGCCGAACCGGTTCGGCTACATCGTCGAGATCGACCCGACCGACCCGACCTCGACGCCGCGCAAGCACACCATGCTCGGCCGCCTCAAGCACGAGGGCGCGAACGTCGTCATCGCCGACAACGGTCACGTGGTGGCCTACACCGGCGACGACGAGCGGTTCGACTACCTCTACAAGTTCGTCTCCAAGGGCCGCTACGACAAGCGCAACCGTCGCAAGAACCTCGAGCTCCTCACCGAGGGCAGCCTCTACGTCGCCCGCTTCCACGGCGACTCCCCCGCCACTGAGATCGACGGCACCGGCAAGCTGCCCAGCGACGGCAAGTTCGACGGCTACGGCCAGTGGATCCCGCTCGTGGTCAACGGCCGCAGCAAGGTCTCCGGGATGAGCGTCGAGGAGGTGCTCGTCCACACGCGCCTGGCCGCCGACAAGGCCGGCGCCACCAAGATGGACCGCTGCGAGGACGTCGAGCCCTCGCCGAGGTCCGGCAAGGTGTACGTCGCCTGCACCAACAACTCCCAGCGCGGCACCACCGGAAAGGCCGGTGTGGACGAGGCCAACCCGCGCAACACCAACCGCGACGGTCACGTCATCGAGATCACCGAGGACGACGGCGACCACACCTCGCGCGTCTTCCGGTGGAACCTCATGATCGTCGCCGGCGACCCGTCCACCAACGCGTCCACGTACTTCGCGGGCTACCCGAAGGACAAGGTCTCGCCGATCTCCTGCCCGGACAACCTGGCCTTCGACTCCGAGGGCAACCTCTGGATCTCCACCGACGGCCAGCCGAGCTCGATCCAGAAGCTCGACGGGCTGTTCAAGGTCCCGCTGGAGGGTCGCGAGCGCGGCCACGTCCAGCAGTTCCTCGCGGTGCCTCGCGAGGCCGAGACCTGCGGCCCGGTCATCCACGACCGCGACGGGTCGGTCTTCGTCGCCGTCCAGCACCCGGGCGAGGAAGGCACCTGGGACGCACCGAACTCCCTCTTCCCCGACTACGTCGAGGGCACCGCCGGCAAGGGCGAGTTCGCCGGTCCGCGGCCTTCGGTCGTGCAGGTGCTCAAGAAATAGCAGTACCCGCTGGTCGAGCCGCCGGAGCCGCTAGGCGAAGGCGTGTCGAGACCAACACGGTCGCATACGAACTGTGTTGGTCTCGACACCGGCTCGCTGGCGCTCGCCGGGCTCGACCAGCGGGGCGGTTCACCAGCCCGCGTACGCCCCGCTGAGCTCGACCTTGCCGCCAGGCGTCGCGGTGACCTCGCCGGCGGCCCAGGCGCGGATGTCGTAGCCGGCGAGGATGCGGACGGCCTCGTCGACGTCCTCGGGGTCGATCAGCGCGACCATGCCGACGCCGCAGTTGAGGGTCATCTCCAGGTCCTGCAGGGCCACGGAGCCGGTGCGGCGAACGAGGTCGAAGACGGGCGCCGGGGTCCAGGTGGTGCGGTCGATGCGCGCGGAGAGCTCCGGCGGCATGACCCGCTCCAGGTTGGCTGCCAGGCCGCCGCCGGTGACGTGGGACATGGCGTGGGTCCTGGTGCCTCGGGCCAGCTCGAGGCAGGCCTTGGCGTAGACGCGGGTCGGGGTGAGGAGCTCCTCGCCGAGCGTACGGCCGAACTCGGCGATCTCGGCGTCGAGCGTGTACGCGTTGGAGTTGAGCAGCACATGGCGGACCAGGGAGTAGCCGTTGGAGTGCAGGCCGGAGGCCTCCATGGCGAGGACGACGTCGCCTTCCTTGACCAGGTTCGCGCCGAGCAGGTTGTCGGCCTCGACGACGCCCGTGGCCGCGCCGGCCACGTCGTACTCGTCGGGCGCGAGCAGCCCCGGGTGCTCGGCGGTCTCGCCGCCGACCAGCGCGCAGCCGGCCTCGACACAGGCCTCGGCGATGCCCTTGACGATCGCCGCGACCCGCTCCGGGATGACCTTCCCGGTGGCGATGTAGTCGGTCATGAACAGCGGCTCGGCGCCGCAGACGACCAGGTCGTCGACGACCATGCCGACCAGGTCGAACCCGATCGTGTCGTGCTTGTCCAGCGCCTGCGCGATCGCGACCTTGGTGCCGACACCGTCGGTGGAGGTGGCCAGCAGCGGGCGCTCGTACGCCTTCAGGGCACTCGCGTCGAAGAGACCGGCGAAGCCACCGACCCCGCCGAGCACCTCGGGGCGCCGGGACTTCTCGATCCAGACCTTCATCAGATCCACGGCGCGGTCGCCGGCGTGGATGTCGACACCTGCGGCGGCGTAGGCGTTGGCCGAAGCGAAGCTCGAGGCAGTCGAATTCTGGCTCTGAGTCACGTCAAGATCTCCGATCACGGGTTGTTCAGGACCGGAAGGGCCTTGCCCTCGGTCGGGGACTGCAGCGAGACCTCGAGGAGGTGCTTGCCGAGCATGCTCTCGTCGGGCAGCTCCACGGGGTATTCGCCGGTGAAGCAGGCCGTGCAGAGCGCGGTGCGCTCCTGGCGGGTCGCCGAGATCATCCCGTCGAGGGAGATGTATCCGAGCGAGTCCGCACCGACCGAGGCGGCGATCTCGTCGACGGAGAGACCGTTGGCGATCAGCTCGGCGCGGGTGGCGAAGTCGATGCCGTAGAAGCACGGCCACTTGACGGGCGGCGACGAGATCCGCACATGGACCTCCAGGGCGCCTGCCTCACGCAGCATCCGCACCTGGGCACGCTGGGTGTTGCCGCGCACGATCGAGTCGTCGACGACGACGACCTTCTTGCCGCGCACCATGTGCTCGAGCACGTTGAGCTTGAGCCGGATGCCGAGCTGGCGCAGGGTCTGGGAGGGCTGGATGAAGGTGCGCCCCACGTAGCCGTTCTTCACGAACGCCTGACCGAAGGGCAGGCCGCTCTCCAGCGCGTAGCCGGTCGCGGCGGGGATGCCGGACTCGGGCACGGGGATGACCAGGTCGGCGTCGACCGGGAACTCGCGAGCCAGCTCGCGGCCCATCTCGACGCGGGACTCGTGGACGTTGCGGCCGGCGATGTTGGCGTCGGGGCGGGCCAGGTAGACGTACTCGAAGACGCAGCCCTTGCGGTCGGCCTCGGCGAAGCGCACCGAGCGCAGGCCGGACTCGTCGATGATGATCATCTCGCCGGGCTCGACCTCGCGGACCACGCTCGCGCCGACGGTGGCCAGTGCGGCGTCCTCCGAGGCGATCACCCAGCCGCGGTCGAGGCGGCCGAGCACCAGCGGGCGGATGCCCTGCGGGTCACGCGCGGCGAACAGGGTGTCCTCGTTCATCCACACCAGCGAGAAGGCGCCGTTGATCGTCGGCAGCACCTCCAGCGCGCGCGCCTCCAGCGAGGAGTCGGGGTGGAAGGCGAGCAGCTCGGTGAGCAGCGAGGTGTCGTTGGTCGAGACCGGGGCGTGGCGGCCCTCGGAGTGCTCGGGGAGCGCCTCGACGGCCGAGCGCATCTCGGCGACGTTGATCAGGTTGCCGTTGTGGCCGAGGGCGACGGAGCCGTCCGGCGTCGGCTTGAAGATCGGCTGCGCGTTCTCCCACACCGAGGCGCCGGTGGTGGAGTAGCGGGCGTGGCCGATGGCGACGTGGCCCTTGAGCGACTCGAGGGTCGGCTCGTCGAAGACCTGGCTGACCAGGCCCATGTCCTTGTAGACGAGGATCTGGCGTCCGTTGCTGACCGCGATACCCGCCGACTCCTGGCCGCGGTGCTGCAGCGCGTACAGGCCGAAGTACGTCAGCTTCGCGACGTCCTCGCCCGGCGCCCACACACCGAAGACACCGCAGTGGTCCTGGGGACCCTGGTCGTGGGGGTCGAGGGCGGCGGTGAGCCGGCCGTCGCCACCCTTGCGTCGGGACACGTGCCTACCTGAGCTGGTGAGGTTGACCACGGCATCGAGTGTAAGGGCGTACGCAGGCGATCGCCGAACCCTTGACAGTCCTGTAAGGGTGGTCACATGAACGTCTCGGAATCATGAATGTAAAGAACGATCCACGTCTGCCCTACCGCCCGGGACCGACATCCCGGATAATCGATCCGATGACTTCTCCAGCGCCCAAGCCCGCCGGCGGTCACCGACTGACGGTGCCACCGGGATTCGCCCCACCACCGTTGGGCGGGAAACGCGCCAGAAGCGACCTCACCACGACGATGACCACGATCACGACCGATCTGGCCGAGATCGGCGGTCTGCTCACTCCCGGTGAGGATCTCTCCGACCTCCAGCTCATCGCCGACAGCCTGACCGCGCTGGCGGGCTTCGAGATGGCCACGATCAGCGTCGCGCGCGCCGACGCCCACCTCCACATGGTGGTCGTCTCGGGTCAGGACTCCGCCCGCGCCGACCTGCTCGGCACCGTGACCCCGATCGAGCGGCTCGAGGCCGAGCTCGCCCGGGCCGACGACTGGGGCATCTTCAAGTTCGTGCCGGCAGAGCGGCTGGACCCGACCGCGGATGTGTACGGCTGGATCCCGACGATGACGACGGTCGACGCCGCCGGCGCCTGGAACCCGCTCGACCTGCTGGTCGCGCCGCTGCGCGACGACGCCGGCAAGCTCCGCGGGACCCTGATCGTCGACGTACCGACCGACGGCCTCCGCCCCAACCCGGAGAAGCGCGCCGTGCTCCGCCGCCACGCGGTGCAGGCGCAGCGCGCCATCCTGCTCGCCCTGGAACGTGAGGAGCTCTCCGAGCAGGTACGCCTCGCCGAGGCCGCCCGCGACGTGATCCGCCGCGCCGGGCGCGAGCTGGACCCCGACGAGATCCTCAACTCGCTGAGCACCGGGCTGGTCGACGTGCTCGACCTGACCGACTTCTGGCTGCACATGTCCAAGCCGGGCGGCCGCGGCATCCGCACCAAGGTCTACCGGGAGGACTTCAAGCTCCCGATCGAGGACCTGACCAGCCCGTTCATGGTCGACTACGGGCAATACCTCTGGGACCAGCGCAGCATCACCGTGCAGACCCCCGACGGCGCCGAGCGGCTCCCCCACCCCGACCCGGAGACGCAGCAGCTGATCACCGATTGGATCCGCCACTACAAGGTCGGCTCGATCGTCGGTGTCCCGATCGGCTCGGGCCAGACGTGGTACGGCGCGATGCTCCTCGGCCGCGGTCCCGACAAGCCCCACTGGAGCGAGCTCGAGCTGATCACCGCCGCCGACCTCGGCCGCGACTTCGGCCGTGTGGTCCACAACTCCCGGGCGTACCTGCGCCAGAAGGCGGCGGTCGACTCCCTGCGCGAGCTCGAGGCGCACAAGAGCCGGCTGATCGCGACGGTCGCCCACGAGCTGAAGAACCCCCTCTCCGCGTTCCGGTGGAACATCGAGTCGCTGCCCTACGCGGAGTCCGAGGAGGAGTACGCCGAGGTGCTGACCGCGCTGACGCGCAACCGCGACCGCACCGAGAAGATCGTGGCCGACCTGGCGATGCTGTCGAAGGTCTCCGACCCCGACCACCTGCCGACCACGGTGCCGATCCAGGTCGCGCCCGTGCTCGAGGAGGTCCACAGCCAGCTCAGCGCCGAGACGCCCAACAGCGACGCCCACGAGCTCGTCTTCGAGATGCCGTCCGACGACGTCTACGTGACCCTGGCTCCGGGCGATCTGGACCGGGTGGTGATCAACCTGGTCACCAACGCGATCAAATACAGCCCCGAGGGCGGTCAGGTCATCGTGAGCACGCGCACCAGCCCCGGCTGGTTCGAGCTCAGGGTGACCGACCACGGCCTCGGGATCTCGCCGGAGGACCAGGACCGGCTCTTCACCGAGTTCTTCCGTTCGACCAACCCCACAGCCCTCAAACAGCCAGGCACCGGACTCGGTCTGACGATCGTGTCTCGAATCGTCAGTCGACGCGGCGGACTGATATCCGTCGACTCGACCCCTGGTGTGGGAAGCACATTCCGTGTGACGCTGCCCATTGTTTAACCTTACGCACCGGTAACGGGTTGCGTTCCATCTCGGCGGAGAACACATGACCAGTACGCCCTCAGAGGGTCCGGACGCGCCAAGCGGCGCCTCCGAGGCGTACCCGAGCCCGGATCCCGGTCTGCAGCTGATCGCGGAGGGGGTCACCGAGCTCGTCGGCTTCGGCGCCGCCGTGATCAACATCCGCCGCGGGGACGAGTTCGAGATCGTCGCGGCGTACGGGGACGAGAGCGGCCACACCGTCGAGGGCGAGATGACCGTCGCCGAGATGCTCGGCACCCGGTTCCCGGTCTCGGTGGTCACCGACCTGCTGGACATGTCCGTGGACTGGGGCGACATCAAGTTCGTCCCCCACGAGAAGAACACCATCGGCGAGGCGGAGGGCTACTGGGTCCCCGACACCGACGAGGACATCCTGAAGGACGCGCAGGACTGGCACCGGCTCGACGAGCTCCTGGCGCCCTTCTACGACGAGAACGGCGAGCTCGTCGGCGTACTCTCGATCGACCGCCCGACCAACGGCCGCAGGCCCGGCCGGCGCCAGCAGCGGATCCTCAACCGGTTCGCCCGCCAGGCGCGGCGCGCGGTGCTGCTGAGCCTGCAGCGCGAATATCTCGAGGAGCGCGCCAACAACCTGATCGAGGCGCAGAGCTTCCTGCGCGAGGCCAACTCCCAGCTCGGTCTCACCGGGGTTCTCGAGGCCACCCAGGAGGCGATGAGCCGCGGTCTCGACGCCGACGGCCTCTACGTGCAGGCCCAGGACGGCGAGGGCGGGTCCGTTGCGTACGCATCGCCCGGCCTGGGGTGGACCGCCACCGAGAGCAACATCGCGGCCGGTCAGGCCTACCAGAGCACTCGGCTGTGGAACGAGGGCCAGCACGCCATCGTCAACCGCGAGCTGCTCCTCCACACGCTGCATCACGGTGGTGCCGAGCGAAGGAAGTACGCCAGGCTCGGCATCGACTTCCTCGATGCCGTCGAGGCCGACTCGCTCCTGGTCGTGCCCATCGGCGTGGAGACCACCGCGCTGGGTCATCTGGTGCTGGTGCGTGGCTCGGGCCGGCCGCGCTGGACCGACGCCGAGGGGCGCCTCGCGATGGAGTTCGGTCGCGACTTCGGGCGCATCGTGCTCACCTCCAACGCCTACACCCAGGAGCGTGACCTCGCCCAGCGGCTGGCCACCGCCGACAAGGTGCACAGCCGGCTCATCGAGGCAGTCGCGCAGGAGCTCCACAACCCGCTGACCGCCCTCACCACCGGCATCGACGCGATGCGTCACGAGGACCGCGGATCGCCGACGTGGTTCCAGCAGGTCGGCAACCTGATCAGCCGGTCCGACCAGCTGGTCGCGATGGTCGACGACCTGCTGCTGTTCTCCCGCTTCTCCGACCCCTCCTCGCGCCCGACCCTGACCTACGTCGACCTGACCTCGCTCCTGCAGGAGATCTTCGAGCAGAGGACGTACGAGTCGGAGAAGCGTGGCATCGAGGTGAGCCTCGACGTGCCCTCGCGCAGCGTCCAGGTGCTGGGCGACCGCAGCGAGATCAAGGCGGCGATCCTCCGGCTGGTCGACAACGCGCTGGTCTACACCCACCGCGGCGGCCACGTGCGGCTCTACATCGTGGAGAGCGCCAGCGAGGCGGCCATCTCGGTGACCGACAACGGGGTCGGCATCCCGGCGGCGGAGCAGATCCAGGTCTTCACCGAGTTCTACCGCGGGTCCAGCCAGGCGATCGGCGGCCGGAAGGGCGTCGGCCTCGGGCTCAGCATCGTCGACCGGGTCGCGCGCCGCCACGACGGCCGCGTCACGCTGCGCTCGGAGCCCGGCACCGGCACCCGCGTCTCCCTCGTCCTTCCGTTGGCCAACGACGCCACCTCGCTTGGTTAACCAAACGTCACAATCTGGTCGAGACGGTCGCCTACGGCTGCACAGCGCGCGGGTTTCGTGCAACACTCCGTGGTGCCCAGGTCCTCAGGACTGCCACGCAGTTGCAACACCCTCCCTGACCGACCTACCCGAGAGCAAGGATGCCCCCACCACAGTCAGTCGATGCCCTCGACGTGCCTGCGAGCACGCCGAGCAGGACGTCGCTGCCGGTGGCAGATCCCGCGCTCCAGATGATCTCCGAAGGCATCTGCGAGCTGCTCGGCTTCGGCATCTCCGCGATCAACGTCGTCCGCGGCGACGAGCTCGAGGTGGTCGCGGTGCACGGCTTCACCAGCGGTCTGAACGCACGCGGGCGACGGCAGACGGCCGAGGAGATCCTCGGCACCCGGTGGGCCCTCTCCGACCTGCGTGACAACCTCTCCCGCGGCGAGAACTGGGGCTCTTGGCGGTTCGTTCCCCAGGAGCGGGTGAACCTTCACGAGGGCAGCTGGGTCTCCACCACCAACATGATCGACGCCCCCGACGCGTGGCACCCCCACGACATGCTGATCGCGCCGATCCTCGGTGACGACGGCTCCATCCAGGGCTGCCTCTCGGTCGACATGCCGGTCAGCGGCCGCCGGCCCGACTTCACCCAGCGCCGAGTGCTCAACCGGTTCGCGAAGCGTGCCCAGCGGGTCGTGCGCGGCTACCTCGAGCGCGAGCGGCTCTACGAGCGCGCCGCGAACCTCGAGACCGCCAAGGAGTTCCTGCGCGACGCCAGCTCCAAGCTCAGCCTCGCCGACGTGCTCGACGCCAGCCACGACGCACTGATCCGCGGCTTGGGCGCCGACGGGATCTGGATGGCGACCAAGGGCCCCCACAACGAGATGGTCGTGCACGCGACCCCGGGCCTCGACTGGGACCCCGACCCGGCCCTGGCCGCACTCACCTCGAAGAACACGTCCCGGTACTGGGCGGAGGGCACCTACTCGATCCTGTGCCGCGAACGGCTCCCGGGATCGGAGTGGGGCGAGCAGGCCGTCGTCGCCAACAAGTTCTTCGAGACCCTGGGGGCGGAGAGCGCTCTGGTCGTGCCTGTCGGCGCCGACCACGAGTGGCTCGGCCACATCGTCCTGCTCCGCTCGCCCGGTCGGCCCACCTGGACCGACGCCGAGGGCCGGCTGGCGATGGAGCTGGGCCGCGACTTCGGACGCATCGTGCTCACCGCCAACGCCTACACCCAGGAGCGCGACCTCGCCCAGCAGCTCGCCCACGCCGACCGCGAACGCAACCGGCTGATCGAGGCCGTCGCCCGCGAGCTCCGGATCCCGGTGAACGCGCTCGGCACCTCACTCAACGCGCTGGCCGGCGAGCACACCAACACCCTGCCGTGGATCGTCCAGGTGGAGACGCTGACCGTACGCAGCGCCCAGATCGAGGGCATCGTCAGCGACCTGCTGCTCCTCTCCCGGATCCGCGACCCAGCCAACGCCCCCGGCGAGACCACGATCGAGGTCTCCGAGATGCTCGACGACGTGCTCGACGAGCTCGATCCCGACGCAGCACAGAAGGACATCGAGTGCGTCCTGACGACCCCGACCGGACCTGCGTACGTCGTCGGTGACCCGCGCGAGCTTCGTGCGGCCTTCCTGCACCTGGCGAAGAACGCGCTGACCTACAGCCACCGCGGCTCGCGGGTGCAGGTGATGCTCTACAGCGCCGGCAGCGAGGTCACGATCATCGTCGCCGACGCCGGCGTCGGCATCGCCTACGAGGAGCAGCCGGAGGTCTTCGACCCGTTCTACCGAGGCTCCAACTCCGCGCTGGGTGGTTCACGCGGAGCTGGGCTCGGGCTGACGTTGGTCGAGCAGATCACCAGGCGCCACCACGGGTTGGTCGAGCTCGACTCACGCCCTGGTGAGGGCACCCGGGTGGCGCTGACGCTGCCTGGGGTCGCGTAGCGGGCGCGGATGCTCACCGAGGTGACTCGGTGAGCGCGCACTGCCTTCGTCGAACTCCACGAAGACAGTGCCACTCGACCGAGCTACCTCGGTGAACGGTCAGCGGCTTCCCAGCTTCTGGAGCAGCAGCGCCTCGGCGACGACGACCCTCCGGAACTCCGCGAGGTGGAGCCCCTCGTTGGCGCCGTGGGCGCGGGTGTCGGGGTCCTCGACGCCCGTGACCAGCACGCTGGCGTGCGGGAACGCCTCGAGGAACTCCGCGATGAACGGGATCGAGCCGCCCACGCCCATGTCGATCGGGGCGGTGCCGTCCCAGGCCTCGGTGAAGGCGGCACGGGCCGCGTCGTAGGCCGGGCCGGTCGCGTCCAGGGCGATCGGCTCACCGGTGTCGACGACCTTGGTGGTCAGCTCGGCGCCCCACGGGACGTGCTTCTCCAGGTGCTGGGTGAGGGCGGCGACGGCGTTCTCGCCGGTGTCGCCGGGGGCGATCCGGATGGTGACCTTGGCGCGCGCGGTCGGGGACAGCGTGTTGGAGGCGCCGTCGACCTTGGGGGCGTCCAGACCGGTGATCGTGATCGCCGGCTGCGTCCACATCCGCTCGACGGCGCTGCCCTTGCCGACCCACTGCAGGCCGGCGAGCGCCCCGGACTCGGCGCGGAGCCGCTCCTCGGGGTAGTCGACGTCGGCCGCCGGGCCGGAGACGAGCCCCTCCACCGCGGGAGCGCCGTCCTCGTCCCAGAGGGTGTTGAGGAGGCGTACGAGGGCCATGATCGCGTCGGGAGCCAGACCGCCCCACATGCCGGAGTGGACCGCGTGACCCAGGGTGCGGAGCTCGACGTCGACACGGATCAGACCGCGCAGCGACGTCGTCAGCGCGGGGACGCCGATGTCCCAGTTGCCGGAGTCGGCGATGACGATGACGTCTGCCCTCAGCTTGTCCTGGTACTTCCCGAGCAGCTCGGGGAGCGTCGCGGAGGCGACTTCCTCCTCGCCCTCGATGAAGAGGCGCACCGTGACCGGCAGCTCACCGTTCTCGTCGAGGCTCGCAAGGGCCCGGACGGCGCCGATGTGGGCCGCGATGCCGGCCTTGTCGTCGGCCGCACCGCGCCCGTAGAGCCGGTCGCCGACCTCGGTGGGCTCGAACGGCGGGGTGTCCCAGTCGGCGTGGTCGTTCTCCGGCTGGACGTCGTGGTGGGCGTAGAGCAGCACCGTCGGGGCACCCTCGGGGCCCTTCTTCTCACCGACGATGGCCGGCGGGGCGCCGTCGAAGGCGCGCACGATCTCCACGTCGAAGCCCTCGGCCGCGAAGAGGTCGCGGGTCATCTCCGCGCTCTTCTCGACCTCGCTCAGGCGCTCGGGGTCCGCACTCACGGACTCGATCCGCACCAGGTCCTCGAGGTCCTTGCGGATCCCGGGGAAGAGGTCGTCTACACGGTCCTTGATGTCTTCGGTGGAGTGGCTCATAGGGCGAGATTACAAGGGGAGATAAGTCGAGAGGTCGGTGCGTTCTCCCGAGGCCCTGACCCGGGCCTGATCGACGGCATCGGACCAGGTCATCGCCCCGGTGGCGAGGGCTATCCAGGTGACCGCGTCGGTCTCGATCACCGCCGGCGGAGTGCCGCGGGTGTGCCTGACCCCTTCGACGCACTGCACCGCGGCGTACGGCGGTACGCGCACCTCGACGCTCCTGCCCGGCGCGCGCTCCTCGAGCACGGCGAGGAAGTGCTTGGTGAGGAGGCGGAGATCTGCCTTGGCGGGCTCCTCGGCGCGTACGCGATCAAGGGCTTCGGCCACATCGGCGGCGGCCGCGGGCTTGAGTCGAGCTGGCACGTCCTCACCTTAGAGGGTTCCGCGGAACCTCTTTCTGCGGCAGTTGCTCACCGCGGCGGCGCGCGACCACTACGCTCCGTTGACGTGGGACTGGAGAGACTCGAGTCGGAGATGGTGCTGAAGACCGTCGAGACGCTGCACGTACGGATCGCGGCACGCTTCCCCGACCGCGGTCTGGTGAAGGTCGCCGAGGAGCTGGCCGGCCTGATCAGGGAGTCCTCCGGCGTCGAGGACCGGCTCCGGCAACGGTTGGTGTGGACGCGCGCGGCCTCCCGCGTGCTGATCGTTGCGGTCCTCGCGCTGACGCTGGCCGCCATCATCTGGGGCCTGGCGACGGCGTTCGGCGACGAGACGCTCACCGGGGTCCAGTGGCTGCCGCTGATGGAGAGCACCGTCAACGACCTGATCTTCGCCGCGGTCGCGATCTTCTTCCTCTACACGATCCCGGAGCGGCTGCTGCGGTCGCGGGCGCTGAAGCTGCTGCACCGGCTGCGCTCGCTGGCCCACATCATCGACATGCACCAGCTCACCAAGGACCCCGAGCGGCTGCGTACAGGGTTCAAGGAGACCTCGGCCAGCGTCGAGCTCACCCTCGACGCCGACCAGCTGATCCACTACCTGGAGTACTGCTCCGAGCTGCTCAGCCTCGTCGGCAAGACGGCCGCACTGTGCGCCGAGGACTCCCAGGACAACGTCGTCCTGGACACGGTCAGCACCGTCGAGGGCCTCACCGTCGACCTCTCCCGCAAGATCTGGCAGAAGATCCAGGTCGTCGGCGAGCTGCGCGAGGACCAGTCCTCCTCAGCTGTTTAGGCTCCGTTGCATGAGTTCACGGACGGAATGGTCGATCCTCGCGGTCGACACCGGCTCCGGTGAGACCCTGGTCGAGTCCGCTCCGGACCTGCTGCTGCCGACCGCCAGCGTCGCCAAGGTCTTCCTGCTGCACCACCTCGCCGAGCTGCTCGACGATGACCCGTCGCTGGGGCAGCTGCTGCTGCGCAAGGACAGCGTCGCGCCGGTCGCCGACAGCGGCCTGTGGCAACACCTCGACGCCCCCGCGCTGACCATGAACGACTGCGCCCGGCTGGTCGGCGCGGTCTCGGACAACCTGGCCACCAACGTGCTCCTCGACCACGTCGGCCTGGCTCCGGTCCAGGCCGTCGCGCGGCGGCTGGCCGCGGGCGGGTCGATGCTGAACGACTCGGTCCGGGACGTACGCAGGCACGAGGAGCCGCCGATGCTCTCCGTCGGTTGTGCCGCCGACTGGGTCGCCTACTTCCGTACGCCGCACCCGACCGTCCTGTCCTGGCTGGCGCCGTCCACGGACCTGTCGATGGTCTCCGCCGCCTTCGGCCTGGACCCGCTGGCCCACACCGACCCTTCCCCCACCGATCTGGGCGACCTGCGGGTGTGGAGCAAGACCGGCACCGACGACGGCGTCCGCGCCGAGGTCGGGCTGCTCGACGTCGGTGACCGGCAGGCGGCGTACGCGGTCATCTGCCGTTTCCAGGGGGCGGTCATCCCCGTGCTGGCTCAGATGCGGGCGTACGGCACGCTGGTCCTGGATGCGTTGCAGGGCGGCTACGCTCCAGGTCCCGGTCCGGCACAGTAGGAGATCAGTTTGTTCAGCATCGACCTCGGGGACGGCGCGGAGATGGTCCTGCGTGACCGATCGACCGACTTCGCCGTCCACAAGCTCATCAACGCCAACCTCGACCACCTCCGCGAATGGGAGCCGTGGGCTCACGGGCAGCAGACCATGCTCAGCGTCGCCGGGTTCGGCACCTACCTGCTGGGCCAGTGGGTCAAGGGCGAGGCGATCCCGTGCGTCCTTCGCCAGGACGGCGAGGTGGCCGGTGCCACGACCGCGCGGATCAACCTCTACGAGAAGTCGGCCACGATCGGCTACTGGCTGGGCGGGGCGTACGAGGGCCGCGGCCTGATCACCCGGGGCGTCTCGGCGCTGCTGGACACCCTCTTCAACGAGTACGACATCGCCCGGGCGATCATCGACACCTCGGTCATGAACAAGCGCAGCCGTGCGGTCGCCGAGCGTCTCGGCTTCACCCACGAGGGCACCATGCGCGGCGCACAGGCCTATCCGGGCGGGCGCCGGGACCTGGTGGTCTACGGGCTCCTGCGCGAGGAGTGGCTGGCCCGATCAGGACGTGACGGGGCCTGAGCGGACGAACCGCTCCCCCGCCTGCTTGACCAGCTCGGCCAGCTCGGCGGGCTGCTCGACCGTGAAGTCGGCCTCGACGCCGGCGAGGATCATCATCGGCCAGCTCAGATCGTCGACCTGCATCCGCAGCCGGCAGCCACCCTCGGCCGGCTCGACCTCGCCCCAGCGCCCCACCCGCCGCGCGACCACGTCGGGCTCGATGCCGAAGAGGACGCAGACGTCGTGGGCCGCCGGGCGGGCGCGGATCCCCGCCTGCACGTACGTCGCCGCGTCCCCGCCCGGGATCTCGCGGGGACGGAACATCTGGCCGGTGGTCATCGGGTCGCTGACCCGGTCGACGCGGAAGGAGCGCCAGTCCTGGCGGACCCGGTCGTAGGCGAGGAGATACCAGCGGCTGCCGAGCGTGACCATCCGGTGCGGCTCGACGCGGCGCTGGGTCGGCTCGGCCTCGGGCGCCTGATAGGTGAAGGTGAGCACCTCGTCGTCACGGCAGGCCTGCGCCAGGATCCCGAGCACGCCGGCGTCCAGCGGCACCCGGCCGCCCCACGGGATGGAGTCGGTCTGCGAGGTGACCGCATCCATCCGCCGTCGCAGCCGCGGCGGCATCAGCGCGACGACCTTCCCCAGCGCCTGGGCGGAGATGTCCCCCATCCCCGCGACCATGCCGGCAGCCGCGGTGCGCAGCCCGACCGCGATCGCGACCGCCTCCTCGTCGTCGAGCAGCAACGGCGGCAGCGCATTACCGGCCCTGAGCTGGTAGCCGCCGGCCACTCCTCGGGTGGCGTCCACGTCATAGCCGAGATCGCGCAGCCGCTCGATGTCGCGCCGCAGCGTACGGTCGCTGACCTCGAGGCGTACGGACAGGTCCGCGCCGGGCCAGAAACGGTGGGTCTGCAGCAGGGAGAGGAGCTGCAGCATTCGGGCGCTCGTGCTCATGAGCATGACCTTAGGCCCGATTGCGGTCAGGTCGTGACCTGATTCCGGACAAGCCTGAACCGAGAGCCCGCGGGTCGGTCGGCTCGCCCCCTCCACGAGCCGACCGACGCCGCGCTACCCCTTTCATACCCACTCGTCGGACTTCTAAACCGGAACTCGGAAGAAATTTTCGAAAGCGGACAGAAGCTGACCGGATGGCTTCAGAGACTGGAGACATGACGAACCACAGCAACCAGCGGCCGGTGATCCGTACTCAGGCGCTGACCAGGCACTTCACCCGAAGCAAGAAGACCGTCGAGGCCGTACGCGGGCTCGACCTAGAGATCCACCAAGGTGAGCTCGTCGCCTTCCTCGGCCCGAACGGAGCGGGCAAGTCCACCACCTTGCGGATGCTGACCACCCTCATCCCGCCCACCTCCGGCACGGCCGAGGTAGCGGGCCACGACGTCGTCCGCTCACGCGGCGCCGTCCGGCGCTCGATCGGCTACGTCGGCCAGGGCAACGCCGCCGCGTTCATCCAGCGCGGCCGCGACGAGCTGATGTCCCAGGCGCGCGCCCACGGCATCCCGCGCGCCGCCGCGAAGGCGCGCATCGAGGAGCTGCTCGTGGCCTTCGACCTCCAGGAGTACGCCGACCGCCCGGTCCAGACGCTCAGCGGCGGCCAGCGGCGGCGGCTCGACATCGCGATCGGGCTGCTCAACCACCCCGAGGTGCTGTTCCTCGACGAGCCGTCGACCGGCCTCGATCCGCAGAACCGCGCCAACCTGCAGGAGCAGATCCGCCGGCTCCACGAGGACGGCACCACGATCGTGCTCACCACCCACTACCTCGAGGAGGCCGACGCGCTCGCCGGACGGGTGATCGTCATCGACCACGGCGTGGTGATCGCCGACGACACCGCCACCCGGCTCAAGGAGAGGCTCGGCGACCTGGTGCTCCTCGGTTTCGGCACCGAGGCGGACGCCACGGCCGCCGCGGCCCGCGCCGAGTCGACGCTGTCCGGTCCGACCGTCATCGAGCGCGCCGGGACACAGGTCTCGATCCGCGCACCGCGCGGTGCCGACAGCGCGCCGGCGTTGACCATCGACCTGGCCGCCCACGGCACCCCCGCGATCCGGATGGAGGTCCACACCCCCACCCTCGACGACGTCTTCCTCGACCTGACCGGCCGCAGCCTGCGCGAGTCGGCCCAGTCCACCTCCCAGTCCACCTCCCAGCCCGCCACCACCCAGACCGAAGGAGCAGCAGCATGACCACCCTCACCGTCCCGACCGCACAGGTCCGGAGCACCACCCGAGTGCCGAGCCGCCCGACCGGCTTCCTCACCGACACCTGGACCGTGCTGCTCCGCGAGCTCACGCCCAAGCTGCGCCAGCCCGCCTCGATGCTCTTCGCGATGATGCAGCCGCTGGTCTTCCTCGGTCTCTTCGCGCCACTCCTGCCCGCCGTGGAGAGCGGCAGCGCGCTGCAGTGGTTCGTACCGGGCATCGTCGTCATGACCGCGCTGATGGGCGCCTCGATGACCGGCGCGGACCTGACCGCCGAGATCCGCTCCGGCTCCCACGAGCGGCTGCTCGTCTCGCCTCTCTCACGGCCGTCCCTGCTGGTCGGGCGGGCCCTGAAGGAGGTCGTGCCGGTGCTGTTCCAGACGGTCGTCATCCTCGCCGTGGTGACCCCGTTCAGCTTCGACCTGCACCTCGGCGGGGTCCTGGTCGGAGCCGTCATCGTCTCGCTCTTCGCGATCGGCCTGGGTGCGCTCAGCTTCGCCCTGGCCACCGCCGCGAAGGAGCAGGACTGGGTCTTCTGGACGGTCCAGCAGATGCTGATCTTCCCGCTGCTGCTCCTCTCGGGAGTCCTCCTCCCCCTCGACGGCGCGCCCGGCTGGCTGCGGTTCCTCAGCGACATCAACCCGATGACGTACGTCGTGGAGGCCGAGCGGGCGCTCTTCGCCGGTCAGTTCCCGGCCGATGTCGTCAGCGGCGGCTTCGTCGCGGCCGCTGCCGTCGCGGTGGGCGGGGTGCTCGTCGGCGTACGGACGATGGAGAGGTCGAGCTGAGGTCGAGCCAAAACCCCTTGACCTCAAGTTCACTTTAGCTTCCACACTGGACGCATGACGCCCCGACCCCGCACGGCCCCGAGCCCGACAACGATCGTGCTCACCGTCATCGCCGGCACGGTGATGATCCCGATCGACATCACGATCGTCGCGGTCGCGATCGCCCGTCTCTCCCAGGAGACGGGCGCTTCGCTACCGGAGATCCAGTGGGTCGCCACCGGCTACACGCTCGCCCTGGCAACGGTCATCCCTGCCGCGGCCTGGGCGATCAGCCGATTCGGCGCTCGCCAGGTCTTCCTGACCGCGATCGGCGTCTTCACGATCGGGTCCGGCCTGGTCGCGGTGTCGTGGAACGTCGAGTCGCTGATCGCGTTCCGGGTGCTGCAGGGGCTCGGCGGCGGATTCGTGATGCCAGCCGCGATGACCCTGACGCTGCGCTCGGCGCCGCCCGAGGAGCGTGGCCGGCTGATGGCCCTGATGGGTCTGCCGGTGCTGGTCGGCCCAGTCTTCGGGCCGGTGCTCGGCGGCTGGCTGCTCGACACGATGTCGTGGCGGTGGATGTTCCTGATCAACCTGCCGCTGGGTCTGATCGGCCTCGTCCTCGGGATGCGCAACCTGCCGCGTCTGGAGCGCGGCCCGAGCGCCCGCCTGGACGTACGCGGCCTGCTCCTGCTTCCGCCCGCGATGGCTCTCCTCGTGCTGGGCACCTCGTTCGCGGAGGGAACGCTGTTCGAGGCTCAGGTGCTGGTCCCGATCGGGGCCGGGATCGTCCTGGTGGCGCTCTTCGTCCGGCACGCGCTCCGCGCCGCCGCTCCCCTGCTGGACATCCGGCTCCTCGCCCGGCCCCTGACCGGCGGCAGCGCAGCGCTGCTGGTCTGCTTCGCCGGCGGCTACTTCGGTTCGATGATCCTGGTGCCGCTCTACTGGCAGGTCGTACGCGGCGAGTCCGCGACCACCGCAGGACTGCTGATGGCTCCCGCCGGCATCGCGGCCGGGATCATGATCCAGGTCTCCGGCCGCCTCATCGACCGCTTCCCACCGCTGCCGGTGATCGGCTCGGGCATCGTGATCTCCACTCTGGGCTTCGGCGCCCTGGCGCTCCAGCTGAGCGCGGACGCGCCGATGCTGGCCATGGCCACGACCCATGCCATCGCGACCGCGGGCGCCGGGTTCGTGATGCTGCCGACCATGACCATCGCCACCCGCTACCTCGAGGACAGCGCCATCCCGGCGGGCTCGACGATGATCAACGTGCTGAACCAGGTCGCCACCGCCCTGTGCACCGCCGGCGTCTCGGTGCTCCTGGCCGCCGCGCTCTCGTCCCGCCTTCCCGGACTGGGCAGCGACGGCATCGGAGCGCTCAGCTCCCTCGCTCCCGCCGAGCGAGCAGCGGTCGCGCCACTGGCCGCCGAGGCCCTGCAGGTCGCGTTCTGGCTGCCGGTCACGATGATGGCGATCTCGGGCGTGGCCGCGTTCCTCGCCTTCCGGCGTACGCCGTCGGCTCGGAGCGTCTCCGTCGGCAGCCCGCGGCCTGTCCCCGCCGCGGTCGCCGACTAGGTCCTACCAGGGGCGGCGGTCGCCGGGATACTGCGTGGGGCCGCCCGGGTTGGGGCGACCAGGGTTCGGGTAACCCGGGTTGGGGTGACCGGGACCGGGTCCGGCGGGATGGACCTGGCCCCGATAGACCGGTCCGCCGGGGTACGGGCCGACGGGCCGGGCGTGCCGAGGGCCCTGCATGTCAGGCCGGGGTGGTTCGCGGCGCCGGCGCCGGGCCAGGAGCAGAGCGATGAGCAGCCCCAGACCCGACAGCGCGAGCAAGCCGACGGCGATCTCGACGAAGCCGATCCCGAACAGCCCGCTGGAGGCAGGGGTCGGACCGTCCGACGCGTCGGTGAACGTCACCGGGCCCGCTGTCTCCGAGTCACCCAAGGGCGCGGCCGAGGAAGACTCCGACTCGGAGGCTGACGCCGAGGGCGACGTCGACGGCGACGCGGAGACGGACGCGGAGGGCGTACGCGACGGGGTGGGCGAAGCCGTCGCCGACTTCTTGGGCTTCGCGGTCTGCCGGGGAGTGGGGGCCTTGGTCTCCGCCGGCGTGGTCGGCGCCGGCGCGCCGGTGGCCTTCGGCTTCTCGGTCGGCCGCACGCCCGGCGGGTACTTGGCGAAGACCTGGACGCCCCATGTGGTGTTGTCGACCTCCACGAAGGAGATCCCGATGTGGGTGTAGTCGCCCAGGATGTTGGCCCGGTGCCCATCGGAGTTCATCCAGCCCCGGTGCATCTCCGCGCCGGTCCGGTAGCCCATGGCGACGTTCTCCCCGACGCCCTGCCACCCCTCCGGCACCTGCTCGGCGAGGTCGGGGTTGTGCGAGAGCGCCCGGTCGGCAGCGATCTTGTAGGCCCACTTCCGCGCCAGACCGTCGAGGGCGGAGTCGCGCGTCAGCGGGTCCAGGCCCGCGTCGGCACGAGCGGAGTTCGCCAGCCGCTTGATCGTTCCGCCCTCCCCCGCGGACGCCGGACCAGCGCTGACGAGCAGCGCGGCAGCAGCCAACAGCAGAGCGAGGACATAGGACAGGGGGCGATGCAGGTGGGGGGACATCCCCGCCAGGGTATCTACCTTTACTTGGGAGTGCTGCGGCCGAGGTGGCGCTCGATGTGGGCCGCGATCCCGGCCATCAGCAGGCTCTGCCCAAAAGCCGACGGATCGTCGGAGTCGGACTCCTCGCCAGGCCCAGCAGGCCGCCAGGCGGCCATCGACTCCATCAGGTTCGGGAAACGCTCCGGATCCGCGTACGTCACGAGCATCTCCTCGAACCTCGCATAGGGGTTGTCCTCGAACCGGGCAGACTCGACCTCGATCCTCGCCTCGCCCAAGGCGTACTGCGAGATGATGCCAAGGATCGCCAGCTTCTCCTCCGGGGGCAACCTCACCTCTCTGAGGTAGTAGAACCCGAGATCGATCCAGGCGAGGCGGTTCGGCCCGGGAAGCGTGCCCACGAGGGGCAGATCGAGGAACCACGGACGGCTCAGCGACAGGTCGACCTGCGCACGCATCCAGGCCGCCAGACCATCGCGCCAGCCCAGGTCGCGCGCCGGCTCCGCCAGCTCCGCGCAGAGCCGGTCGGCGAGCAGTATGAGCAGCTCGTCCTTGTTCTTCACGTGCCGATAGAGCGCCATCGGCGAGCAGCCCAGCGCCTCGGCGACCCGAGCCATCGAGATGGCAGCAAGACCCTGCTCATCAGCGATGACGTACGCGGCCTCGACGATCTGGGCAGCACTCAGCGCCGGCTTGGGGCCGCGCCGGCCGGGCGGGGACTTGCCCCACAGACGAGGGATCAGGTCGGAACTCATCACCTCCATCATGCCCTGCTCTCTCCATAAACCGATTGACCGGCCCTTTCTTCTGCGTACTCTATAAACTGTTAATCACATACGCAATTAGATCGGATGGCTCATGAGTACTTCGAAACGACCTCTGGCGCGCCAGTGGTGGGTCTTTCCGCTGGCCGCCGCGACGGTGATCTTCCTGGTGACCGCGCTGCCGCGGTACGTCGGACTGGACCCGTCACAGTCGCTCGTCGAGACCGACCGCGGGCCGGCCTTCTACCCCGCGCTGGTGACGCACATCTTCTTCGGCTCGGCAATGCTCTGCTGCGGCGTACTCCAGCTGTGGCCGTGGCTGCGCGCCAACCATCCGAAGGTGCACCGCTGGACCGGTCGCACCTATGTCGTCACCGCGATCCCCACCGGCGTGGGGGCGCTGGTCACCAGCCAGTTCCCCGCCGCAGGACCGTCCCAGCAGGTCGGCAACACCTTCCTGGCCGTGCTGTTCCTGCTGTTCACCGTGCAGGGCTACCGGGCCGCGCGGCAGCGTCGCTTCAAGGACCACCGCGAGTGGATGTACCGCAGCTATGCGATGGCGTTCTCGATCATCGCCAACCGCTTCTGGGGCACCGTCCTGATCATGATCTTCGTGCCGGACCTCATGAACGGCGCCGACCTCGGCACCGACGACCCCACCCTCGCCAGCGCCGCCGCGGCCTCAGCGTGGGTCAGCTGGGTCGTGAACCTGCTGATCGCCGAGTGGATCATCCACCGCAAGCCACGCCGGCGACGCACCGATCAGGCCAGCGCGTCCCGCAGGGTCGAGCGCCAGACACCGGTGAGCTCCTCGAGCGGGATCTCGACGCTGCCACCGTCATAGGAGACCGAGTACGCAGCGCCACCCGTCACACCGAGCTGCGACGACGCGACCCCGTGGCGCTCGGCCAGCGAGGTGAGCTGCTCGACGTCGGCGGCCTTCACGGTGACGATCGCGCGGGCGACCGACTCCGAGAAGAGCGCGACGAACGGGTCGCCGGCGAGCGTGACCGAGACACCGATCCCCGACGACATCGCCGGCTCGGCCAGCGCCTGCATCAGGCCACCGTCGGAGAGGTCGTGGGCGGAGGTGACGAAACGCGCCTCCAGCAGCAGCTCGGCGAGCGCCTTCTCGGCCGCCAGGTTCACCTTGGGCGGCAGCCCGCCGAGGTGACCGTGGACGACGTGGGCCCACTCCGAGCCGGAGAGCTCCTCGTGGGTCTCACCGAGCAGGACGACGACCTCGTCGGCCGCCTGGAAGTCCGAAGGCGTACGCGTGGTGACGTCCTCGATCACACCGAGCGTCGCGACCACCGGCGTGGGGTGGATCGCGGTCTCGCCGGTCTGGTTGTAGAGGGAGACGTTGCCGCCGGTGACCGGGATGCCGAGCTCGAGGCAGGCGTCCTTCAGGCCGCGAGTGGCCTCGGCGAACTGCCACATCACGTCGGGGTCCTCCGGGGAGCCGAAGTTGAGGCAGTCAGAGATGGCCAGCGGCTTGGCGCCGACAGAGGCGACGTTGCGGTAGGACTCGGAGAGCGCGAGCTGGGCACCGGCGTAGGGGTCCAGCTTGGCGAAGCGCCCGTTGGCGTCGGTCGCGAGCGCGACACCGAGGTTGGTCGACTCGTCGACGCGGATCATGCCGCCGTCGGCGGGCTGGGAGAGCACCGTGTTGCCACGGACGTAGCGGTCGTACTGCTCGGTGATCCAGGACTTGTCGCACAGGTTCTCCGAGGCGACCAGCTGGAGGACGGTCGAGCGGAGCTCGTCGGCCGAGGCCGCGCGCGGGAGCTTCTCGGCCACGTCGGCCTGCAGCGCGTCCTGCCACGACGGGCGGGCGTAGGGGCGCTCGTAGACCGGGCCGTCGTGGGCCACGGTGGTCGGGTCGACGTCGACGATGGTCTCGCCGTGCCAGTCGACGCGCAGCCGGCCCTCGCCGGTCACGGTGCCGATCACGGCCGCCTCGACGTCCCACTTGGCGCAGATGTCCATGAAGGTCGCCTCGTCCTCGGGCGCGATGACCGCCATCATCCGCTCCTGGGACTCGCTCATCAGGATCTCCTCCGGAGCGAGCGTCGAGTCGCGCAGCGGCACCCGCTCGAGGTGCACGTGCATGCCGCCGTCACCGGCAGCGGCGAGCTCGGAGGTGGCACACGAGATGCCGGCCGCGCCGAAGTCCTGGATGCCGCGGACGATGCCGGCGGCGAAGAGCTCGAGGGTGCACTCGATCAGCAGCTTCTCCATGAACGGGTCGCCGACCTGGACGCTCGGGCGCTTGGCCGGACCGTCCTCGTCGAACTCGACGCTCGCGAGGATCGAGGCGCCGCCGATGCCGTCGCCGCCGGTGCGCGCGCCGTACATGATCACCAGGTTGCCGGCGCCCGACGCCTTGGCGAGGTGGAGGTCCTCGTGACGCAGTACGCCGACGCAGAGCGCGTTGACCAGCGGGTTGCCGAGGTAGGAGGCGTCGAAGACGGCCTCACCGCCGATGTTGGGCAGACCGAGGCAGTTGCCGTAGTGGCCGACGCCCGACACGATCCCCGGCAGCACCCGGTGGGTGTCCGGCTCGGACAGGGGACCGAACCGCAGCGGGTCCATCACCGCGACCGGCCGCGCGCCCATCGCGAGGATGTCGCGGACGATGCCGCCGACGCCGGTCGCGGCGCCCTGGTGGGGCTCGACGTAGGAGGGGTGGTTGTGGGACTCGACCTTGAAGGTGACCGCGTAGCCCTGCCCGACGTCGAGCACGCCCGCGTTCTCACCGATGCCGGCGAGCATCTTGCCGGCCGGGGTCTCCTGCGGAATCTCGCCGAACTGCTTCAGGTGCACCTTGGAGGACTTGTAGGAGCAGTGCTCCGACCACATCACCGAGTACATCGCCAGCTCCGCGCCGGTCGGCCGGCGGCCGAGGATGCTCTTGATCTCGGCGTACTCGTCCTCCTTCAGGCCGAGCTCGGCCCAGGGCTGCTCGCGGTCGGGGTCACCGGCAGCGTGGTGCACGGTGTCCAGGAGCGGAAGATCGGACTCAACGGCAGCGGACGAAGTCTCGGTCACGGGCAGAAATCTACGTCAGAAGTGCCCAATCCCCCGAGTCCTCAGCGGGGCAGCCCGCGCCACTCCCGCAGGTCGCGGATCTCACCGAACTCGTGGAGCGCCTGCCGAGCCACCTCGCCGTCCCCGGCGTAGGCGGCGACGCTCCAGCCGTGACCCTGCACCATCTCGGCGGTGACCCAGGAGGCCTCGCCGTGCGGGGTGGGCAACCGGCGCGGGCGCCAGGAGAGCGACATCGAGCCGTCGAGGCGCTGCTCGATCCTCGGGGTCGAGCCGGTGGCGGTGTACTTCCTCTGGCCGGTCTGCCACTCGCTCCAGTAGGCGTAGTGGAGGTAGACCCGGGAGCCGTGCCAGGACATCGAGCACTCCACGAAGAGGCGATGTCCTGAGCTTGTCGAAGGGTCGCCATCGCCGGTCTCACCCGGAGCGCACTCAGCGCCCCGGGCAGCGATCTCGTAGCCGGGGAACACCCACTTCAGGCCGTCCTTGCCGCGCGGGTCCGGGCACCGGGTCAGGGACCCGGAGCCGTTGCCGTCCCAGCAGACGTAGGGCGTGTTGACCTGCTTGGTGGTCGAGCTGACCTGGTCGGCGACCGCGAAGGGCCCGATCACCTCGCCGCCGTGAGCGACATGGATGATCCCGGCGACCGTCAGCGCGAGCATGACCGTGATCGCGAAGAGGACCGGCGTCACCCGATCGCGTCGCTGCCGCACAGGTCCCCACCCCCTTGGCGATCCATTCCTTTACCAAGGTAACGCCGCCAGGCGGGTTTGGTTAGGGCCCATATGCACCAGGACCAACGTCCCGTCGCGTCCGCCGACCGAGACCCCTGCCCGCGGGCCGGACCAAACCCTAGTCTTCTATTCGTAGTTACTCACTAGAGAAAGGCCCTTTGGTGTCCTCCCCCACCACGTTCAGTCGACGCAGCCTGCTCGCCACCGGAGCCGGCGCGGTCGCCGCCACCGGCCTCGCCACCCCCGCCAACGCAGCCACCGAGGTCCCGTTCAAGGCCCGTAAGGTCAACCGGCCCAAGCGCAGGCCCAACCTCCTGGTCATCCTGGGCGACGACCTCGGCTGGGCCGATCTGTCCGCCTACGGCTCCCCCGACATCAAGACGCCCAACCTGGACCGGCTCGCGGCCTCGGGCGTGCGGTTCACCGATGCGTACTCCGCCTCCTCGGTCTGCTCCCCGACCCGCTTCGGTCTCTACACCGGGCGCTACCCCGGTCGCCTCGCGGGCGGGCTGCCGGAGCCGATCGCGTCCCCCAACGAGCTGCACGGGATCCCGCACGACCACCCGACGCTCGCCTCGCTGCTCAAGGACCAGGGCTACGCGACGGCGCTCTTCGGCAAGTGGCACTGCGGCTTCCTGCCCTGGTACAGCCCGACCCGGGTCGGTTGGGACGAGTTCTTCGGCAACTTCTCCGGCGGGATCGACTACTTCTCGAAGTTCAGCCACAACGGGGCGTACGACCTTTACGAGGACGAGGTGGAGGTCGAGGACCTTCGCTACTACACCGAGATCGTCACCGAGAAGGCCGTCAGCTTCATCGAGCGCGACCACGACGCCCCGTGGCTTCTCAACCTCAACTTCACCACCCCGCACTGGCCCTGGGAGGGCCCCGAGGACAAGGCGGTGAGCGATGAGCTGACCGCCCGGATCGAGAACGGCGAGAAGGGCGTGCTCTTCCACAACGACGGCGGCTCGCTGGCGACGTACAAGACCATGGTCGAGGACCTCGACCAGTCGATCGGCCAGGTCATCAGGGCTCTCGAGCGCACCGGCCAGCGGCGCGACACCGTCGTCTTCTTCGCCAGCGACAACGGCGGCGAGCGGTTCTCCAACGTGTGGCCGTTCACCGGAGCGAAGTCGGGCCTCAACGAGGGCGGCATCCGCGTGCCCACCATCCTGAGCTGGCCCGGCACCCTGCCCGGCCGCCAGGTCAGCGACGAGCCCGCGGTCACGACCGACTGGACCGCGACCTTCCTGGAGCTCGCCGGCGCGACGCCGTCGCCGGAGTATCCGCTGGACGGCACCAGCCTGGTGCCGCTTCTCTTCGGCGGCCGGCCGCGCGAGACCCAGGACCTCTTCTGGCGCATGCGGGGACAGCGGGCGCTGCGCCATGGCTCGCTGAAGTATCTGCAGCTCGACGGCACCGACCACCTCTACGACCTGAGCGAGGACGTACGCGAGCAGGCCGACCTGGCCCGGAGGCGGCCCGAGGACCTGGCGGAGCTCCGTGCGGCCTGGGAGAAGATCGACGAGACCCTGCTGGCGTACTCCTGACCTGAGACTGGGCGAGTCCACTGGTAACTAAGTGACGGTTGTGACTACCGTGACGAAATATGGGGGACTTCACCAGGTTCAAGTACGTCAGACGGGCACTCGGCGCCGGCTTGATATCGGGCGTCGTCGGCATCGCGGGGCTGGCAACGCCCAGCCCCGCGGCGGCCGCGAACCCGGTCACGCCGGGGAACTTCACCGGGTATGGCTTCGACCAGTGCCAGGCGCCGTCGCAGACCGCGATGGACCGCTGGTGGAAGCACTCCAACTTCGGCGCGGTCGGCATCTACATCGCCGGCAACTCGCGCGGCTGCCGCAACCAGACCAACCTCAGCGCGACCTGGGTGCGCAAGCAGCAGGCCCGTGGCTGGCGGCTGCTGCCGATCACGCTCGGACCGCAGGCCTCGTGCAACCCGCACTTCCCGCGCTACCGCGACGACCCACGGATCAGCGCCCGCTCGACCGACCAGTACGCCACCGCCAAGCGCCAGGGCATCAACCAGGCCAACGCGACCGTGGACGCCGCCAAGCGCTACGGCATCGCCGCCGGCAGCACGATGTTCTACGACCTCGAGGGGTTCGACATCGGCAACGAGCGCTGCCGTGAGTCGGCGATGTGGTTCGTCTCGGCCTGGAGCCACCGGATCAAGAAGCTCGGCTACCGCCCGGGGATGTATTCGAGCGCGTCGTCGGGGATCAAGGCGATGTACGCCGTCTGGCACGCGCAGCCGCGCGGGTTCGTCTACCCCGCGGACCTGTGGATCGCCGACTGGGACGGTCGCGCCGGCACCTCGACCAAGTACATCCCCGACAAGCCCTGGAACCCGCACCGCCGCGTCAAGCAGTACCGCGGCCCGCACAAGGAGACCCACGGCGGCGTCACCATCGAGATCGACTCCAACTTCGTCGACCTCGGCCGCGGTTCCTCGGCGCGGCCGGTGACGCACTGCGGCGGCGTACCGGTCAGCTTCACCAGCTATCCGGCCCTCAAGCCGCGCACCAGCTCCTACACCCCCTCGCCGATCTACACCAAGGCGCTCGAGTGCATGCTCCGCGAGCGCGGAGACTTCGGCGGCCCGATCGACGGGACGTACGACGCGGGGCTCGTGCGCTCGATCAACGCCTGGCAGCGCTCGCACGGGCTGAGCGTGCGCAAGACCTGGACCCAGGGCGCCTGGAAGACGCTGTGGGCGGCCAACAGCCGCCCGCTCCTGAAGCGTGGCTCCGCAGGCGAGAGCGTCCGCGACCTCCAGCGCGCCCTCAGCGCCACCTCCGCGCCCGAGCGTCCGAAGATCACCGGCGTCATGGACTGGAACACCCAGGTCGCCCTCGTCGCCTATCAGAAGCGCCTCGGCCGCACCGCGAACGGCATGGCCACCGAGGTCACCTGGTACGACCTGGCCCGCGGCCGCTGAGTCCGAGGTTGTGAAGTTGTGTTTGGGCGGGAAGGGCGGCGCCAAAAAGCCACGACCCCCGGGGAGGGGGCGGGCCAAGTGTAGTGGGGGGCTGCGCGGGCGCGGCGG